>NZ_JBEYSJ010000011.1:0-303675 GCF_040704195.1 Amycolatopsis sp. NPDC047767 | reverse complement strand
GTCGACCACGCGCAGCAGCTCCGGCACATCCACGTGCTTGGGCGTGAGGCCGCAGCGCAGGATGTTGTCGGAGTTGGCCAGGATCTCCACGGCCGATCCGACCGCCCGATCCAGAAGCCGGCTCAACGGCGATCTCGCACGCGGCGGCGGAGCCAACGCCAAAAACACAGCTCAGCTTCCGACCGGTCCTGCGTTCGGGTCGAGCACGCCGCCGATGATCAGTCCGAACAGCAGCAGGCCGAGCACGATCCGGTAGATCACGAACGGCACGAAGCTCTTGCGCTTGATGTAGGACATCAGCCACGCGATCACCACGTACCCGACGCCGAAGGCCACCAGCGTCGCCAGGATCGTGGGGCCCCACTGGGCGGTCTCGCCGTTCTTGCCGATGTCGGTGAGCTTGTACAGGCCCGAGCCGAACACGGCCGGCAGGGCCAGCAGGAACGAGTACTCCGCCGCGTCGGCGCGGGTGTAGCCCATGAGCAGGCCGGCGCTGGTGGTGCCGCCGGAGCGCGAGACGCCCGGGATCAGGGCCAGGGCCTGGGCGAAGCCGAAGCCGAGGCCGTGCGGCACGGTGAGGTGGTCGAGGGTGCGCCGCTGTGAGCCGACGCGGTCGGCGATGAGCAGGATCACGCCGAAGACGATCAGTGTCGACGCGGTGATGCGCAGGTCGCGGAAGGCCTCGTCGATCTGGTCCTGCAGCAGCAGGCCGAGCACGACGATGGGGATCGAGCCGACGATGATCAGCCAGCCCAGCCGCGCGTCGGGGTCGCGGCGCCAGCTGCGGCGGTAGAGCGAGAAGAACCAAGCCTGCAGGATGCGGCCGATCTTCTTCCCGAAGTACAGGATCACCGCGAGCTCGGTGCCGATCTGCGTCACGGCGGTGAACGCCGCGCCCGGGTCGTCCCAGCCGACGAGCGCGGCCACGATCCGCAGGTGCGCGCTGGAGGAGATGGGCAGGAACTCCGTGAGTCCCTGCACCAGCCCCAGCACCAGTGCTTCGAACCACCCCATCAGGCCACTCCCGCCAGTTCGATCGCTTCCACGGCGGTCCGCAGGGCCGCCTCGAATCCCGCGGACTCCCCGTACGGAGTCACGGACAACGTCGTCACGCCCGCCTTCGCGAACTCCGCCATGCGCTCGGCGATCCGCTCCCGCGGACCGAGCAGCGACGTCGCGTCGAGGAATTCCAGCGGCACGGCCGCCTGAGCCCCCGCGTAGTCGCGCGCGAGGTATTTCTCCTGCACCTCGGCTGCCTCCGCCTCGAACCCCATCCGCACGGCGAGGCGGTTGTAGAAGTTCTGCTTCCGGCTGCCCATCCCGCCCACGTACAGCGCGGCGTGGGCGCGGACGGCGTCGGCGCACTCGCGCCAGTCGTCGCCGACCACGAGCGGCACGGACGGGGCGATGTCGAACCCGTCGAGCGACCGCCCGGCGGCCTCGGCGCCGGCGCGGATGTGCGCGAGCTGCTCGCCCGCGTGCCCGGGCGAGAAGAACACCGGCAGCCAGCCGTCGGCGATCTCGCCCGTCAGCTCGAGGTTCTTCGGCCCGATCGCGGCGAGGTACACCGGCACCTGCTTGCGTTCGGGCCGGAAGGTCAGGCCCAGCGCGAGCCCGGGCCCGTCGGGCAGCGGCAGCTCGAAGTGCTCGCCGCTGAACCGCACGCGGCGGCGCGACTGCACGGCCCGCACGATCTCCACGTACTCGCGGGTGCGGCCCACCGGGTCGGCGAACCGCACGCCGTGCCAGCCCTCCGACACCTGCGGGCCCGAGACACCCAGGCCGAGCCGGAAGCGGCCGCCCGAGAGCGTGTCGAGCGTGGCGGCGGTCATGCTGGTCATCGCCGGCGTCCGCGCCGGGATCTGCAGCACGGCGCTGCCGACGTCGATCCGCTCGGTCCGCGCGGCGATCCAGGTGAGCATCGTCACGGCGTCGGAGCCGTAGGCCTCGGCCGCCCACACCACCGAATACCCGAGTTCGTCCGCTCTCCCGGCCAGCGCCAGGTTCGCGGAGTTGTCCCCGGTGCCCCAGTAACCGAGGTTGAGTCCCATTCGCACGGCCGGAAACGTACCGAGGGCACGACTCGCGCCGTGCCCTGGGTGCACCGACCGGGTGGCCGGTCGCGACACGGCGTCACCTTGGTCAAGTACGGGCCGGGCCGACGGCTAGGCTCGGTGGTCGTGGAAAAGCGACAGCTCGGCCGGTCGGGACTGCGGGTCTCGCGCCTGGCGCTCGGCACGATGACGTGGGGCGGCGACACCGACGCCGAGGAGGCGGCCAGCCAGCTCGTCGCGTTCGTCGACGCCGGCGGCACCCTCGTGGACACCGCGGACATCTACGCCGAGGGCGAGGCCGAGCGCGTGCTCGGCAGCCTGCTGGGCGATCTCGTGCCCCGCGACGACGTGGTGGTCGCCACGAAGGCCGTCGCGCGGCGCACCGAAGGCCCCTTCGGCGGCGGGGCGTCCCGGGGCGCGCTGCTGAACGCGCTCGACGGCTCGCTGCGCCGGCTCGGCACCGACCACCTCGATCTGTGGCAGCTCCACGCGTGGGACGCCGGGGTGCCGATCGAGGAGACCCTCTCGGCCCTGGAGTACGCCGTGACCAGCGGAAAGGTCCGCTACGTCGGCGTCTCCAACTACGCGGGCTGGCAGCTGGCCACGGCCGCCTCGCGCGCGAGCGCGGTCGCGCCGATCGTGTCCTGCCAGTACGAGTACTCGCTGCTGGAGCGCGGGGTCGACCGCGAAGCCGCGCCCGCCGCGCTGCACCACGGCATCGGGCTGCTGCCCTGGGCGCCGCTGGGCCGCGGCGTGCTGACCGGCAAGTACCGCACCGGCACGCCCGCGGACTCGCGCGGCGCGTCCAGCGAGTTCGCCGGGTACGTGGAACACCACCGCACGGACCGCGCGGCGCGGATCGTGCAGGCCGTGGCCACCGCCGCCGACGGGCTCGGCACCTCGCCGTTGGTCGTCGCGCTGGCCTGGGTGCGCGACCGGCCGGGGGTGGTGGCGCCGGTCGTCGGCGCCCGCGACACCGGCCAGCTGACCGGTTCGCTGGCGGCGGAGGAGCTCACGCTCCCGCCCGCGATCCGCAGCGCGCTCGACGACGTGAGCTGCGTCGACGTGGGCTACCCCGAGCGGGGACCGAAATGAGGCGCAGGTGTCTGTTGGATGACGCACACGTGACGGCACGGGAATCGTGGGGGATGCTGGTGAGGACACCTCGCCGAGGAACTGCAGGAGGCTTCAAGGTGCGTCGGCTCACCGCCGCGTCGCGGATCGCGATTCCGCTGGTCGGTGCCCTCGCGCTCTCGGCATGCTCGGCTTCGGGCCAGGACAACTCCGACTCGCTGCAGGTGGTCGCGAACCCCGTGGCCGCGAAGCCGGCGGTCTCCCCGGCCGTGACGACCAAGCCCGCGGGTCAGGTACTGGCGACGCCCGCCGTGTCGGCGATGGCGACCGACGAGAAGACCCGCACGCTCGCGGTCGCGGTCACGCAGCCGCCGTCGGTGCTCGTCTACGACCTCGACTCGCTGAGCACCCCCCGGGTCACCGTGCCCCTGCCCGGCCCGGCCGAATCGCTGACGACGTCCGACGGCCAGGCGATCGCGAGCATCCCGACCAAGGGTGAGCTCGCGAAGATCACACTGCCTGGTGGCGGACTGACCACGCAGCCGGTGGCGGGCCAGCCCACCGCCGGGGTGGCCGACGGGCCGGACACGATCGTGGCCGTCCGCGACCGCAAGGCCGTGGAGGTCCTGGCCGGCGGCGCGGTCACCAAGACCATCACCGGCCAGCTCTACAGCGCCGACGACGTCGTGGACACCGGGCAGGGTGTGGTCGTGCTCGACCGCCTGCGCACCGCCGTGTTCAGCGTCGACGTGAACGCCGGGACGATGGGCGAAGGCCTGCGCGCCGGCGACGGCGCGGCCAACGCCACCAGCGACTCCTACGGGCGCGTGCTGGTCACCGACGCCCGCGCGGGCGCGCTGCTCGCGTTCTCCGTCGGCCCGCTGATCCTGCGGCAGCGCTACCCGGTGCCGGGCGGGATCTACGGCATCGCCTACGACCACCAGCGCAACCTGGCCTGGGTCACCCTGACCGGGCAGAACCAGGTGGTGGGCTTCGACGTCCGCGGCGGCGAGCCCACCGAGAAGTACCGATTCCCGACCGTGCGCCAGCCGAACTCGGTGAGCGTCGACGACCGGAGCGGCCGAGTGCTCGTCGGCTCGGCCGCAGGAGAAGGGACCCAGGTGATCCAGCCATGACGACGGTCGACGAGGCGGTGGTCGAAGGGGATTGGGAGTACCGCCGCCTGCGCCTGCCCCCGGGTGTGTCCCGGCGCGCGGCGGCGATCCAGCTCTCGATCCACGCCGAGTTCGCCGGCTGGGAGCTGCGCACGGTGCGGCTCTACGCCGACGGCACCCGGCGGGTCTGGTTGCGGCGCAAGCGCACGGCCGCCGACCGCCTGCCCGGGCTCGCCACGTAACACCAATAAGTCCAGACCAAGATTTTCGCGCGCCTTTTCACCCTGATCCGGCCGTTAGCGTACGCAGTGGATCTTCGCGTACGACCCGGTCTTCGGCCGGCGGCCGAATCATGCCAAAGAGGGTGAACATGAACAGGCTGGACGGAAAAAACGCCGTGGTCACCGGCGCCACCAGCGGCATCGGGGCCGCCATCGCCCACCGGTTCGTCGCCGAGGGCGCTCAGGTCGTCCTTTCCGGGCGGCGCGCGAAAAACGGTCTCGCGATCGCGGAACGGCTGGGCCCAGCGGCCAGTTTTCACCGGGCCGACGTGTCGGTGGACACCGAGGTCGAGGACCTGGTCCGCTCGACCTCGGACCGGTTCGGCCGCATCGACGTGCTGGTGAACAACGCGGGGGCACCCGCCACCATCAGCTCGGTCACCGACGTCGACCTGGCCGATTTCCGGCGGGCGTTCGACGTGAACGTCTGCGGTCCGCTGCTCGGCATCAAATACGCCGCCGGGTACATGTGCGCGCAGGGCGCGGGCAGCATCATCAACATCGGCAGCATCGCGGGAACGCGGGTCGCCAATTCGGGCCTGGACTACTCCGTGTCCAAGGCCGGCCTCCACCACTTGAGCCAATGGGCGGCCGCCGAGCTGGGCCAGCACGGAGTCCGCGTGAACACCATCAGCGTCAGCGGGGTCACGACCGGGATTTTCGCCAAGGTCGCCGGGTACGGCGACGAAGAAGCCGAGACCCCCGAGGTGCTGGCCGCGGTGGGCGAAAAGATCACTCCCCTGGTCAAGGAGGTCAGCCCGACGCCGCGCGCGGGAACGACGGACGACGTCGCCGCCGCCGCGGTCTATCTGGCGAGCGACGAATCGGGCTACGTGATCGGGCACAACCTGCAGGTCGACGGAGGGCACTCCCTGGGCCAGCCCTACTCGGTGCTGCTGGCACAGCGGGCCAGGATCGCTTCGGCGCTCAAGCCCGGCGCCCGGTGGCCCCGCGAGCCGGCTGACCGGGGCGCCGGCAGCGCGAGCCCGGTGTCCGGGTCAGGCGGCGAGCCGCCCGAGCCACTCCTGCCAGCTCTGCTCGTCGCCCGCCTCGGCGGAGAACACGTGGTGGCAGGCGATGAGCGGGCCGTGGAAGCCCTGCAGGAAGCAGTAGAGCGCGTCGGCCGTGCGCACGCCCACCGTCTGCGGGTTCACGGCGTAGACGACGCCTTCGACGGCCCGGCCCGCCAAATCGATGCGCACGCGGTCGCCCTCCTCGGGCCGGCCCGCCAGTCCCAGCCGGTTCCCGAGCGCCGCCCACAGCCGGTCCCAGTCGGACACCGGCGGGCCGAACACCGTGACCGGGGTGGCCGTGCGGCCGGCGAAGTACGTGACGTACTCGGCGAGGTTGCGGAAGAACAGCGCGCCGCCCGCGGCCATCGCCTCGAACTCGTCCTCCCAGTCGTCGCCGGGCAGGAAGCCGCTGGTGACGCAGCGGACGACCGAGCTGCCGCCGTCGCGGCCCTCGATCAGGAACTCATAAGCGATCCGCCGCCCGTCGGGCTCGGTCTGGGTGCCGTAGACGAGCCGTTCCAGCGGGTCCCACGCGGTGATCGCCATCTCCGGCTCGTAGCCCGCGAACGAGCCGCGCACGACGCCGCCGAGGCCGCCTTCGACCTCGTTGCGGCCCATGTACCACGAGTCGATGCCCGGCCCGGTCGCGATCGCCGCCCAGATCTGCTCCGGGGTCGCGGCCACCTCGGCCGCCCCGGGCAGCTCGAACTCTTTCCCGCTGAACTCCGCCACTTCAGGCCTCCTCGTCCGGCACGCTCGGGTGCACGGCCACGATCACGCGGTGCGCGCGACCGTTCTCCGCTCCCTCGTCGTGGTACTTCCCCACCAGGCTCGTCACGGCCACCGCGAGCTCCTCGGCGAACGCGGCCCGGTCCGCCGCCGAGGCGAACCGCACCTCGCCGTCGAGCGCGAACGTCGCGACGCGCTTGCGCGCCTTGGCGGCACCCGTGATCAGGATCCCGACGTCGCGCACCAGCCGGCCCGCCACGGCGAGCAGCCAGCGCGCCGACAGCCGGTCGGGCGACTGCGCCGGGTCCGGCTGCACCGCCGCCAGCGCCGACGGCGAGATCACGTAGGACGCCGCGGTCGCGCGCATCATGCGCTCGGTGACGTTGCCCTTGCGCCGCTCCTCCACCAGCTCCACGAGCCCGTGCTTCTCCAGCGCGCGCAGGTGGTAGTTGACCTTCTGGCGGGGCAGGTCGACGCGGGCCGCGAGCATGGTCGCCGACGCCGGCTCCACCAGCTCGGCCAGCAGCCGGGCGCGGACCGGGTCGAGCGACACCTCGGCCGCGGCCGCGTCCTCGATCACCGCAACGGGAAACATGCGCCCATCGTGCTGCCGAAAAACGAAGTTGTCAAGAACCACGATGTTGTCGGTACGCCTCGCGTACCTGAGCCACGATCCGGGGCACGACCTGGGCGGCGGCTTCCAGCGGCACGACGTGGCCGACGCCCGGCAGCACCACAGCCGTGCCGTGTTCGAGGCCCCGGACGAGGTGCTCGACGTCTGTGGCCGCCACGATCCGGTCCCGCTCCCCCACGATCGCCGTGACCGGCAGGGCACCCACTCGCGCGAGCGCCGCTTCGCGCGCGTACGCGTCGAGCGCGGGACGGAACACCGCGACGGTGTGCGGCCAGTTGCGCCGGATCATCGTCACGGTCAGCTCCACCAGGTCCGGATCCGGGTCGTCACCGAAGAGCCACCAGCGCAGGCCGGCGCTGACCGCGCGGCTCGTGTGCTCGCGCACCAGCCCGAAGAACTTGGCGCCCAGCACCAGTTCCAGGTCCTGCGCCAGCATCCCGAGCGCGCCCGGCCACGCCGCCGAAGCCTCCGTGGCGAGCCGCCCGGACGACGTCGCGAGCAGCACCAGCCCGGCCACGCGCGCGGCGAACAGCTCCGGATGGCGTTGCGTGAGCGACATGATCGCGAGCCCGCCCATGTCGTGGCCCACCAGCACCACACGGCCCTCGGGCACGGCGCGTGCCAGCACTTCGGCGAGGTCGTCGCCCAGCTGCGCCATGGTCGCCGTGCCGCGGCCGGCGCGGCCGGACTTGCCGTGGCCGCGGTGGTCGTAGCCGACGACCGACAGCGGCTCGTCCACCGCCTCCGGCAGCAGCGGCGCGATCCGGCCCCAGCTGCGGCGGTCGAGCGCGTAGCCGTGCAGGAGCACCACGGTCACGCCGGCCGACGGGTCACCCCAGCGCACGAGGTGCAGAGGTGTCCCGTCGGCGAGCGTGAACGCGGGCAACGCGGTCGTTTCCGGCGCTCAGGACGAACGCACGAACCGGTCCAGCACGCGCGTGCCGAACTTGAGCGCGTCCACCGGCACGCGCTCGTCCACGCCGTGGAAGAGCGCGGAGAAGTCGAGGTCGGCCGGCAGCTTCAGCGGCGCGAAGCCGAAGTTGCGGATCCCGAGCTGCTGGAACGACTTCGCGTCGGTGCCGCCGGAAAGCATGTACGGCAGCGTGCGCGCGCCCGGGTCCTCGGCGAGCACCGCGGCGGTCATCGCGTCGACGAGCGCGCCGTCGAACGTGGTCTCGACCGGCGGGAGCTCCATCCACTCCTTCTCGATGTCCGGGCCGAGCAGCTCGTCGAGCTCGCGGTCGAACGCCTCGATGCGCCCGGGCAGGATGCGGCAGTCGACCGCGGCCTCGGCGACCGACGGGATCACGTTCGACTTGTAGCCGGCGGTGAGCATCGTCGGGTTCGCGGTGTCGCGCAGGGTGGCGCCGATCATGCGGGAGATGTTGCCCAGCTTGGCGACCGAGCCCTCGAGGTCGTCCTCGGGGAAGTCCCAGCCGGTGATCTCGGTGACGCCGGCGAGGAACTCGCGCACGGAGTCGGTGAGCACGAGCGGGAACTGGTGGCTGCCGAGCTTCGCGACGGCCTCGGCGAGCTTGGTGACCGCGTTGTCGCGGTGGATCATCGAGCCGTGGCCCGCCGTGCCGCGCACGCGCAGCTTCATCCAGCGGATGCCCTTCTCGGCCGTCTCGATCACGTACGCGCGCACGTCGTCTTTCAGCGTGATCGAGAACCCGCCGACCTCGCTGATCGCCTCGGTGACGCCTTCGAACAGCTCGGGCCGGTTCTCCACCAGCCACTGCGCGCCGTACTTGCCGCCGGCCTCCTCGTCGGCGAGGAACGCGAAGACGATGTCGCGCGGGGGCACGATGCCGTGGATCTTGTAGTGGCGGGCCAGGGCCAGCGTCATGCCGACCATGCCCTTCATGTCCACCGCGCCGCGGCCCCAGACGTAGCCGTCCTGCACGGCGCCGGAGAACGGGTGCACCGACCACTCGGCCGGGTCGGCGGGCACGACGTCGAGGTGCCCGTGGATCAGCAGGGCCCCGCGCGACGGATCGGCCCCGGCCAGCCGGACGATGACGTTGTGGCGGTCTTCGCCACCGGACTCGACGTAGGTGATCTCGTAGCCGGCGTCGGTGAGCTGCTCCGCGACGTACTCGGCGGCGGCACGTTCGCCGATCAGGGTGTCGGGGTCTCCGGTGTTGGTGGTGTCGATGCGGATGAGGTCGCTGGTGAGCGTGACGGCCTCGTCAGCGGCGGCGTCGATCGAGTTCGGTTCGGTCACTCGACCTTCCTATCATTCGCACCCGCGGGGCCGCGCCGCTCACGCCCGTTCAGGTGCGGTCAAGAGCCGAGACCACCTCGGAAACCGGCCGCAGGTGCTGGTTCAGGATCCGCAGCGCCGTTTCCGCGTCCCCCGCGTCGAGCGCGGCCACGAGCTGCCGGTGCTCCTCGTCGATGATCGACAGTCGCTCCGGCCGCGCTTCCAGCGCCCGCACGGCCACGCGCTGCTGGCGCGAGCGGAGTGTGTCGTACAGCTCGGTGAGCACCGTGTTGCCGGCGGCGTTCACGATCGCCCGGTGGAACCGGCGGTCGAGCCCGGACACGGCGAACCAGTCGCGTTCCGCGCCCGCGCGGCCCATGTCCTCGATCAGGCCGGCCATCTCGGCGGGGGCACCCGCGCCCGCGGCGCAGACCTCGGTGATCGCGTGGCCCTCGATGAGCCGCCGGCTCTGGTAGACCTCTTCCAGCTCCCGCGCGGTCACCGTGCGGACCTGCGCGCCCTTGCGCGGCAGCAGGCTGATGAAGCGCTCGGCCTCGAGCCGGTGGAACGCTTCGCGCACCGGCGTCCGCGACACGCCGACCACCCCGGAGACCCACAGCTCGTCGAGGAACCGCCCGCCTTCCAGCTCGCCCGAGATGATCCCGTCGCGCAGCCAGGCGTACACCCGATCCCGAGCCGGTCCGCCGCCCTCGACCGGGACCGGTCCCGGTGCGGTGGTGGTCATGCCTCTCCCCTCGTCGCGCGCCTGCGTCGGCGCGCTGGCGAGCCTACACCTCTGGACCGGGGCCTCATCCGTCATGTATACACGGAGTACACAGACCGGTGACGGTCCTCGTCGCTCCCGAAAGGACACTCGGCATGGTGCAGGTCGCCGTCGCGCAGTTCGCTCCCACCGACGACAAAGCGGGCAACCTGGCGGTGCTCACGCGGCTCGCCGGTGAGGCGGCGGAGCGCGGAGCCGAGGTCGTGGTGCTGCCCGAGTACTCGATGTTCACGGTACCGGCGATGGACGAGCGGTTCGTCGCCTCGGCCGAGAGCCTCGACGGCGCGTTCGTGACCGGGCTGCGCGAGGTCGCGGCCCGCCGCGGGATCACCGTCGTCGCCGGGATGAACGAAGCCTTGCCCGAGGGCGGGCGGATCTTCAACACGCTCGTGGTGGCCGGCCCCGACGGCGAGCTCGCGGCGGTGTACCGCAAGCTGCACCTCTACGACGCGTTCGGCTTCCGCGAGTCCGACTTCGTCCGCGCCGGGGAGATCACGGAACCGGCCACGTTCAAGGCCGCGGGCCTGACGTTCGGCCTCCAGACGTGTTACGACCTGCGCTTCCCCGAGGTGACCCGGCGGCTCGCGGACGCGGGCGCGCAGGTCGTGGCGCTGCCTGCGGAGTGGGTGCCGGGGCCGCTGAAGGAGTACCACTGGACGACGCTGGTGAAGGCGCGGGCGATCGAGAACACCGTCTACGTCGCCGCGGCGGGGCAGATCGCGCCGATGGGGTCGGGTTCGAGCCTCGTCGTCGATCCGATGGGCGTAGTGGCCGCGTCGCTGGGTGAAGCGCCGGGCGTGGCCGTCGCGGAGATCTCGGCCGACCGCGTGGAGCAGGTCCGGACCACGAACCCGGCCTTGGCGTTGCGACGGTTCACGGTGGCGCCGCGGGACAGCGCCTCCTGATCCGCGAGCCGCTACTCGTCGTCCGCGCGGTGCGCGCCGAGGCCGATCTCCTTCACGGCCGCGGCCGCGCCGGGCGTGCCCGCCAGCGACCGCGCGAGCTCCAGCGCGACGCCGAGCTCGGTGCCCGCCGGCACGACCCGGTGGACCACACCCCACTTCGCCGCCGCGGCGGCCGTGAGTTTCCCGCCACCGCGGCGAAGTTCGGCAACGGCCTCTTCGGACAGTCGCGCCGGCAGCGCCGTGCCGAGCGGGCCGGCCACCACGAACTCGGCATGCGGGGCCGCCACGATGAGATCCGTCATCAGCGCCAGCTCGAAGCCGCCGCCGCGGGCGAGGCCGTTCACCGCGGCGATCATCGGCTTGCCGATGCGGAAGAAGTCCGCGACGCCGGCCAGCCCGCCGGCTCCCGGCGCGAGGTCCCAGCCCGCCGAGAAGTACTCGCTGCCCGCGCCCGTGACCACGCCGGCGTGCACCGCGGGGTCGTCACGCAGCCGCGCCCAGGCGGCGTAGAGCTCGAAGCTGACGCGGGAGTCGATGGCGTTCCCGCCGGGCCGGTCGATCGTCGCCACGAGCACGCCGTCGACTACCTCGGTGCGGACAGCACCCGGGGGCGCGGTGGTCATGGTTTTCCCGGTGGTGCGGAGGGATTCGGTCGAGCGTTCCGGACGTTAGCCGCACCGCCGCCGGCGGTCAAACCGGGGCCTCGACTGACCCAGCAGTCAAGCCAGGATCGCAAATCCGGTCCACCGCAACGAAACCCGGCAAACGTTACGCCACAGGTGGCGTGAGTATTGCGATAATCGCAACGCGGGGTTACGGTCTTCCGGCATGGACGAGTCGGAGGAGCTGCGGACCAGGGTCCGGGAGCTGATCCGGTCCATGCCGGGAGCCCAGCGGGAGTTCGCCGCAGCCATCGGGCTCGACGAGACGAAGTTGTCCAAGGCGCTCACCGGCACCCGCCGGTTCTCGCCGCACGAGCTCGTCCGGGTCGCCGAGTACTGCGGCGTCACGGTCAACTGGCTGCTCAACGGCAGCGACGACGCGAAAACCGTGACGGCGGTCCCCGCGCTCGCCGCGCGCCCGGAGAGCGATCCCGAGCACCACACGCAGTCCGAGCCGCGGCGGCGGATCCTCGAGACGGCGTGGCTGCTCATCGCCGAACGCGGGTACCACCGGGTACGCATCGCCGACATCGCGAAAGCGTGCGGCACGAGCACCGCCACCATCCACTACCACTTCCCCAGCAAGGCGGAAGTGCTCAACGAAGCGTTGCGGCGCAACGTGAAGCTCGCCTTCGATCGCCAGGTCGCCGAGCTGCACGCGGTCGCCGATGCCCACGACCGGCTGCTCAAGCTGGTCGAACTGCAACTCCCGGCCGACGGCGTGCTGCGCGCCGAGTGGTCGGTCTGGCTTCAGGTGTGGAACGAGGTGTCCCTCGCCCCGGAGCTGCGGTCGCTCTACACCGATTCCTACGACCGCTGGTACCGGACGATCCTCATGACCATCCGCACCGGCCAGGAGCAGCACGCGTTCCGCGTGGCCGATCCCGAGGCCGCCACCGAGCAGCTCACGGCGCTGATCGACGGTCTCGGCATCCAGGTGCTGACCCGCAAGCCCCGCAGCACCGTGGCCACCATGCGCGCGCACCTGCACGACTTCATCGAAAGGTCGATCGTCAAGGGAGCCTGATGAACCACGAGGTCATCGTCACCTGCGCCCTCACCGGCGCGGGCGACACCGTCGGCCGGAGCCCCCACGTGCCGGTCACGCCGGCGCAGATCGCCGCGGGCGCGATCGAAGCGGCGGAAGCCGGGGCGGCCGTCGTCCACATCCACGTCCGCGAGCCCGAGACCGGGGCCCCGTCGCGCGAGGTGGCGCTGTACCGCGAGGCCGTGCGGCTGATCCGGGAGTCCGGAGTGGACGTGGTCGTGAACCTGACCGCCGGGATGGGCGGCGACCTCGTGCTCGACGAGGAGGATCCGCTCAAGCCGGTCGACGGCACGGACCTGGTCGGCGCTCTCGCCCGCCTGCCGCACGTCGAGGAGCTGCTGCCCGACATCTGCACGCTCGACTGCGGTTCGCTCAACTTCGGCGAAGGCAACCAGCTCTACGTGTCCACTCCGGACATGCTGCGCACCGGCGCGAAACGCATCCAGGAACTCGGCGTGAAGCCGGAGCTGGAGATCTTCGACACCGGGCACCTGTGGTTCGCCTCGAAGATGGTGGCGGAAGGGCTGATCGACGCGCCGCCGCTGTTCCAGCTGTGCATGGGCATCCCCTACGGCGCGCCCGCCGATCCGGGTCTGCTGCAGGCGATGGTGAAGCTGCTGCCCGAGGGCGCGCAGTGGGCGTCGTTCGCGATCGGGCGCGACCAGATGCCGTGGGTGGCGCAGTCGGTGCTGCTCGGCGGGCACGTGCGCGTCGGGCTCGAAGACAACCTCTACCTCGCCCGTGGGGTCAAGGCGACCAACGGGCAGCTGGTGGAGCGCGCGGTGCGGATCGTCGAAGACCTCGGCGCCACGATCGCGAGCCCCGGCCGGGCCCGCGAGATCCTCGGTCTCAAGGAGCGGGTCCGTGCCTGACGTATCCACTGTGGACACCGTCGCGTGCGTCGGCGCGGGCGTGATCGGCGGCGGCTGGGTGGCGCACTTCCTCGCCCGCGGTTACCGCGTCCGGGCCTGGGACCCCGCACCGGACGCCGCGGCGAAACTGGGACGGCTCGTCGACGCGGCGTGGCCCGCCCTCACTTCGCTCGGGCTGGCCGACGGCGCGAGCCGTGACGCGCTCACGGTCACCGCCACGCTCGCCCAAGCGGTCGAGGGCGCGGGGTTCGTGCAGGAAAGCGCTCCCGAGGACCTGCCGCTCAAGCAGAAGCTGCTGGCCGACATCGACGCCGCCACCCCCGCCGGTGTCGTGATCGCGTCGTCCACCTCGGGCTACGGCATGACCGAGATGCAGGTGGCGGCGAAGACGCCGGAGCGGCTCGTGGTCGGGCACCCGTTCAACCCGCCCTACCTCATCCCGCTGGTCGAGGTCGTGGGCGGCAAGCTCACCGCGCCGTGGGCCGTGGCGTGGGCGAGCGAGTTCTACCGGCACGTCGGCAAGACCGTGATCACGATGGATCGGGAGGTGCCCGGGTTCATCGCCAACCGCCTGCAGGAGGCGCTCTGGCGCGAGGCCCTGCACATGGTCGCGAACGGCGAGGCCACCGTGGAGCAGATCGACACCGCGATCACCGACGGGCCGGGCCTGCGCTGGCCGGTGCAGGGGCCGATGCTCACGTTCCACCTCGCGGGCGGTGAAGGGGGCATGGCGCACATGCTGGACCACTTCGGACCGTCGCTGAAGGCGCCCTGGACCCGCCTCGATGCGCCGGAGCTCACGACCGAGCTGCGCAACGCCGTGGTCGACGGCTGCGAGGACGAAGCCGCGCCGCGCACGATCGCCGACCTCGTGGCCGAGCGGGACCGGGCGATCATCGCCATCCAGCGCGCCGTCGGCGAGGCCCGCCGTGGGTGAAGCCCTGGTCCACCACGACCGCGTCCGTCCCGAGTGGATCGACTACAACGGACACCTCTCCGAGCCCTACTACGTGCTGGTGTTCGGAGACGCCACCACGGCGCTGATGGACGCCGTCGGCCTCGATCCCGCCTACCGCGAGTCCACCGGCGCTTCGCTGTACACCGTGGAGGCACACGTGCGGTACCTGCGTGAGGTCGGGCCGGACGCCGAGCTCACCGTGACGACCTCCGTGCTCGCCGTCGGGGCGAAGAAGGTGCGGCTGTGGCACGAACTGCACGTCGGCGGTGAGCTCGTGGCCACGGAGGAGCTGCTGTGCCTGCACGTCGCCGAGGGCAGAGCCTCGCCGTTCCCCGAAGCCGTCGCCGAGCGCCTCGGCGCCCACCTCGCGCCACTGCCCGACCACGCCGGGCGCGCCATCGCCTGACGCTCTCCCGAACCCCACCCGGCCCGCCTCCCACCGGAAGACACCCATGGAAGAACGATGTGAGCCGAACTCCCTCCCGCGCCGCCGGTTCCTCACGGCGGCGCTCGGCGGTGCCGCCCTGCTCGGCGCCGCTCCCCTGCTCGCCGCGTGCGGCGGCTCGGGCGTCGCGGCCGCCGCGCCGACCGGGCCACCGCGCCGCGGCGGCACCCTGCGCGTCGGCGTGACCGGCGGCGGCGCGTCCGACACGCTCGACCCGCACGTCCCGGTGGCGAACCCGGACATCGCCCGGGTGGTCAACCTCTACGAACCGTTGCTGCTGCGCGACCACGACTACAAGCTGCAGATGCTGGTCGCCGAATCGCTCACGTCGTCGCCGGACGCACGGACGTGGACCGCCGTGCTGCGCGACGGGGTGCGGTTCCACGACGGCCGACCGGTGACCCCCGCCGACGTCGTCGCGACGTTCAAGCGGATCACGGACCCGAAGGACCCCAAGAGCGGGGCTGCCAGCCTGACCATGCTCGGCCGGGTGGTGCCGACGGGCGAGCGGACCGTCGAGTTCCGTCTCACCGAGCCCGATTCCGGCTTCGACGACCTGCTCGGCCAATACTCCCTCGGCATCGTGCCTGCCGACTTCGACGTGAAGCGCCCGATCGGCACCGGCCCGTTCCGGCTGAAGGAGTTCACCGCGGGGCTGCAGAGCACGTTCGTGCGCAACGACCACTACTGGCGGCCCGGCCAGCCCTACCTCGACGAGCTCGTGCTGATCAACTTCGCCGAGGACGACGCCCGGATCAACGCGCTGCTCTCGTCCCAGGTGGACGCCATCGACCAGGTGCCGGTGGCGCTCATCGACGTGCTGCGCAGCGACCCGCGGATGCGCGTGCTGCGCTCGGCCACGGGCACCTGGCTGCCGTTCACGATGCGCGTGGACCGGCCGCCGTTCGACGACGTGCGCGTCCGCCAGGCGCTGCGGCTGGTCGTGGACCGCGACCAGATGATCAACCAGGTCCTCAGCGGCCAGGGCCGGCCCGGCAACGACCTCTACGCGCCGTTCGACCCGGCGTACGACTCGCAGCTGCCGCAACGCAAACAGGACATCCCGGCGGCGAAGCGGCTGCTGGCCGAAGCCGGGCACGAGAACCTCGACATCGAGCTCGTCACCGCGCCCATCCAGGCCGGCGCGGTCGAGGCGGCGCAGGTGTTCCAGCAGCAGGCCAAGGCGGCGGGCGTCACCGTGCGCATCCGGAAGGTCGACACCACCACGTTCTACGGCGAGAACTACCTGTCCTGGGACTTCGCACAGGACTTCTGGTATACGCGCAACTACCTGCCCCAGGTCGCGAACGGTTCGCTGCCGAAGTCGCCGTACAACGAAACCCATTGGCAGGACCCGCAGTTCACCGACCTCGTCACGCGCGCGAGCGCCACTGTGGACACCGCGGCGCGCACGGCGCTGCTGCACCAGGCGCAGCGGATCGAGTACGAACGCGGCGGCCTCATCGTGTGGGGCTTCGTGGACCAGGTGGACGCCCACCAGGTCTACGTGGCGGGACTCGTGCCGGACCGGACGGGGATCTCGCTGTCCGGCTACCAGTTCCGCGAAGCGTGGCTCGGCACAGCACAGGGAGGTGCGGCATGACCCGGATGATCGTGAAACGGCTGCTCGTGAGCCTCGTGGTGCTCTGGCTGGTCACCTTGCTCGTCTTCGTGGCGACACTGCTGCTGCCGGGTGACCCGGCGCGCGCCATCCTCGGCCAGCAGGCGACACCGGAGCGGATCGCCGCGCTGCAGCACCAGCTGCACCTCGACGAGCCGGTCTGGCAGCGCTACCTCACCTGGCTCGGCGGGCTGTTCACCGGCGATCTCGGCACCTCGACGTCCACGCAGGGCCCGGTGACGACGTTGCTGGGCGACCGGATCGTGGCCTCGCTCGTGCTGCTCGTGCTCGCCGCGGTGATCGCGACGCCGCTCGGGCTCGCGCTGGGCACGTGGAGCTCGATGCGGCGCGGCCGGGCCGCGGACCAGACCGTGTCCGGCATCAGCCTGGTGATCGCCGCGCTGCCGGAGTTCGTGATCGGCGTGGCGCTGATCGTGCTGTTCGCGACCACGGTGTTCAAGGTCCTGCCCTCGGTCACGCTCACCGCGCCGGGTGAACCGGTGTGGCAGCAGCCGAGCCAGCTCGTGCTGCCGGTGGCGACGCTCGTGCTGGTGGTGACGCCGTACATCACGCGGATGATGCGGGCGACCATGAACGAGGTCCTCGACTCCGGGTACGTCGAGATGGCCCGGCTCAAGGGCGTCCGCGAGCGGACCATGCTGCTGCGGCACGCCTTGCCACACGCGGTGGGTCCCGTCGCGCAGGTCGTGGCGCTGCAGCTCGCGTGGCTCGCGGGCGGGGTCGTGGTGGTCGAGTTCCTGTTCCGCTACCCCGGCATCGGGCAGTCGCTGATCGACGCGGTGAGCAAACGCGACGTCGCCGTGGTCCAGGCCGTGACGCTGATCATCGCCGCGGTGTACATCGTGGTGAACCTGCTCGCCGACGTGGTCGGCATCCTGGCGAACCCCAAGCTGCGGACGGAGGCGAGCCGATGACCGCCGTCGACGACGAGCTCGCGCCGGCCACCACGGCCGGCGAAGCACCTGCCAAGGCCCGCGGGCTCCTCCGCACGGCGTGGCGGTTTCCGCAGGCGAAGGCCGGCACGGTGCTGGCCGGGGTCGTGGTGCTGGTGGCGCTGCTCGGCCCGTGGCTCGGGCCGGTGCTCACCGGCCACACCACCACGGACTTCGCGGGCAAACCGTTCAAACCGGACGGGCTCGCGGGCACCGACGGTCTCGGCCGCGACGTGCTCACCCGTTTCCTCGCCGGCGGCACCACGCTGCTGCTCTACGCGGTGCTCGCCACCGTGCTCGGGATCGTGCTGGGCGCGTTGCTCGGCATGGTCGCCGGCTACGGCGGCGGGTGGCTCGACAGCCTTCTGATGCGCGGCAACGACGTGCTGCTGTCCTTCCCGCAGCTGGTGATCGCGTTGCTCGCGATCGCGGTGATCGGGCCGAAGGGCTGGCTCCTCGTGCTGGTGATCGGCCTGACCCACGCGCCGCGCACCGCCCGCGTCGCGCGCCAGACCACGGTGGCGGTGCGCGGCGAGGACTACATCCGGGCCGCGGAGATGTACGGCGTGCCCCGCAGCCGGATCCTGCTGCGCGAGATCCTGCCCAACATCACCGGCCCGCTCATGGTGGAGCTCGGCCTGCGGCTGACCTACTCCATCGGCTACATCGCGTCGCTGTCGTTCCTCGGGCTCGGCATCCAGCCACCCACGGCCGACTGGGGCCTGATGATCAACGAGAACCGGATCGCGCTGGTCGTGCAGCCGTGGGGCGTGCTGCTCCCGGTGGTGGCGATCGCGCTGCTCGCCGTCGGCACGAACCTCGTGGCCGACTCGCTCGCCTCGGCCGCGGCCGGGCGCACCCGGGAGGAACGCTCGTGACCGCCGTGGACAGTCCCCCGCTCGCGCTGGAAGTGACCGGCCTGCGCGTGAAGACGGCCGCGGGCCGGCCGGTGCTGCACGACGTCTCCTACCGCATCGCGCCCGGCGAGGTGCTGGCGCTCGTCGGCGAGTCCGGGTCGGGCAAGACCACGGCGGGGCTGGCCGCGCTCGGCCACTTCCGCCGCGGCCTCGTCGAGGACGGTGGCGAGGTGACGCTGCACCCGCGCGCCGGCGAACCCGTCGACGTGCTCTCGCTCGCGACGCCGGAGCGGCGAAAACTGCGCGGCGCGACCGTTTCCTACGTGCCGCAGGACCCGGCTCTGTCGCTGAACCCGTCGTTGCGGATCGGGCTGCAGATCGCCGAGGTACTCCAGACCCACGGCTACCCCGGCCCGGTCGAGGAGCGCGTGGCCGAGGTGCTCACCGAGGTGGGTCTGCCCGCCGATCCGGCCTACCGGCGGCGGTACCCGCACCAGCTCTCGGGCGGGCAGCAGCAGCGCGTGGGGATCGCGATGGCGTTCGCGTGCCGGCCGAGTGTCGTGGTGCTCGACGAGCCGACCACCGGGCTCGACGTGATGACGCAGGCGCTCGTGCTGGAGACCGTGCGGCGGCTGACGGCCGAGCACGGCGTGGCCGCGCTCTACATCACCCACGACCTGGCCGTGGTCGCGCAGCTCGCCGACCGCGTCTCGGTGATGTACCGGGGTCGCGTGGTGGAGACCGGGCCGGCCGAGGACGTGCTGAAGCGACCAGAACACGCGTACACCCGCGAACTGCTGGGCGCCGTGCCCGATCTGGGCGCGGAACCGGGTGCCGCTCCCCCGCCGTCGGACGCGGTGCTGGCCGCGCGCGGCATCCGGGTCTCCTACGGGCGCCAGGAGGTGCTGCGCGGGGTGAATCTGGAGGTGACGCGCGGCGAGTGCGTGATGCTGCTGGGCGAGTCCGGGTCCGGCAAGACCACGCTGTCGCAGTGCGTCGCGGGCCTCACCCGTGGCTTCACCGGCACCGTCGCGCTCGACGGGACCCCGCTCGCGCCCGGCACGCGCCAGCGCAGCAACGACGAGCGGCGGCGGATCCAGTACGTGTTCCAGAGCCCGTTCTCCTCGCTCAACCCGCGCCGCACGCTCGCGCAGTCGATCGAGGTGCCGCTGGTGCACCTGACCTCGCTGTCGCGCCCGCAGCGGCGCGAACGCGTGGCCGAGGTGCTGGACCGCGTGCGGCTGGGCCGGTCGCTCGCGAACCGCCTGCCCGACCAGCTCAGCGGCGGGGAGCGCCAGCGCGCGGCCATCGCGCGGGCGCTGGTCACGACGCCCGACGTGCTGGTGTGCGACGAGGTGACCTCCGCGCTGGACGTGTCGGTGCAGGCGACCATCGTGGAGCTGCTCGGCGAGCTGCGCCGTGAGCTGGGGATGGCCGTGCTGTTCGTGACGCACAACATCGCGCTCGCGCCCGAGGTGGCCGACCGGATCGCCGTTCTGCGCGGCGGGGAGATCGTGGAAGAGGGTACGGTCGAAGCCGTGCTGACCGCGCCCGCCCACCCCTACACCGGCGAACTGCTGGCCACCACGCCGCGCCTATGACCGGCCACGGCGAGGTGCGGCCGGGGTTCGAGACGGTGCGCGAAGCGTTCGACGAGGTCGCCGCCGCGGCCTCGGGCGGCGTCGCGTTCAGCGTCTTCCGGCGGGGCCGTCTCGTGGTCGAGCTGTGTGCCGGATCGGCGGCGCCCGGTGTGCCGTGGACCCGGGACACGCGCGTGGTGCTCTTCAGCGGTACCAAGGGGATCGTGGCCACGCTCGTCGCGATGCTCACCGCCCGCGGCCAGCTCGGCCCGAGCGAACGGGTGGCGCGGTACTGGCCGGAGTTCGCGGCGGCGGGCAAGGCCGACGTGGCCGTGTCGCAGGTGCTCGCGCACACCGTCGGGCTGCCCTATGTGGACGCCGACGTGCCGATGACCGACAACGCCGCCAGCGCGGCCGCCCTCGCCACACAGAGTCCGTTGTGGACACCCGGCTCCCGGGTCGCGTACCACGCCCTGACCTACGGTTACCTCGCCACGGAGCTGATCCGCCGCGTCACCGGCCAACGCGTCGGCGAGCTGCTGCACGAGCTGCTCGCCGCTCCGCACGGGCTGGATCTGCGGCTCGGCACCCCGCCGTCGATCCCGGTCGCGACGCTGCAACGCGCGCCCGGCTACCGGATCAGCACGTTCCTTCAGGATGACGAGCGCCGCCGCGTCGTCGAGCGCATGTACCGCGGCCTGCTGGACTCCACCGACACCATGAACTCGCCCGGGTACCGCGGCGCCGAGCTCGCGGCCGGCAGCGGCGTCGGCACGGCCACGAGCATGGCGCGGCTCTACGACCTGCTGCTGGCGGGTTCGCTCGTCCCGTCGGCCGTGCTGACGCAGGCGACCCGCACGTGGAGCGAGGGCGTCGACGCGATCAACGACCGGCCGCTGCGTTTCGGTCTCGGCTTCGAGCTGGCCGACCCGATCGGCACCTACGGCCCGGACGGCGCCGACCCGGGCGCCTTCGGCCACTCGGGCGCGGGCGGCGGCCGGCACGGCGCGTGGCCCAACCGCGGTGTCTCGTTCTCCTTCACCACCAACGAACTGCAGGCCGAGGACGTGGACACGCGCGCCGCGAGGTTGCTGGCGGCCCTGCACGAGGCCGCCTGACCGGGGTCTTTCTCTAGCGGTCCACCGAGAGTTTTGCTGATACGGCGCGGTGGACCCCTCGTCGTCCCCGGGTGAGACTCGGCTCGTCGAAGCACCGCCGGCGGCTGTCCGGAAGGACCGAGAAGCTCGCTGCCGGCCCGAGGCGAGCCCCGGAGGGCACGAATGAGCACCGGCGACCCGATGATCGAGGCCACCGGCATCACCAGGACGTTCGGGTCGGTCGACGCGTTGTCCTCGGTGAGCCTGAGCGTCGAGCGCGGCACCGTGCTGGGCCTGCTGGGCCACAACGGCGCGGGCAAGACCACGTTGGTCAACATCCTCACCACCATGCTGCCGGCCAGCTCCGGCACCGCGCGCGTCGCCGGGTTCGACGTCGCGCGCGAAGGCGGTGAGGTCCGCTCCCGCATCGGCCTCACGGGGCAGTTCGCCTCGGTGGACCAAGAGCTCACGGGCCGCGCGAACCTCGTGCTGCTGGCCCGGTTGCTGGGTTCGACCCGCACGCAGGCGCGGGCGCGCGCCGACGAGCTGCTCGAGGCGTTCAGCCTCACCAAGGCCGCCGACCGCGCGGCGCGCACCTACTCCGGCGGCATGCGCCGGCGGCTCGACCTCGCCGCGAGCCTCGTCGGCCGGCCGGAGGTGATCTTCCTCGACGAGCCGACCACGGGCCTGGACCCGACGAGCCGGCTCAACCTGTGGCAGATCGTCGAGGGCCTGGTCGGCGAGGGCGCGACGGTGCTGCTCACGACCCAGTACCTCGACGAGGCCGACCGCCTCGCCGACATCATCACGGTGCTCTCGGCGGGCGCCGTCGTCGCGTCCGGGACCGCGGCCGAGCTGAAGGCCCAGGTAGGGCAGCGCACGGTCACCGTGCGCCTCGACTGGCTCCGCAGCACCGACCTCGCCTGCGCCGCTCTGCGTGGCGTGGGCCTGCACCCCGCCGTCTCCGAGCCGGGTGTCATCGTCGCGCCCATCGGGTCGTCCCGCGAGATCGCCACCGTCTTCCGCGCCCTCGACGGCGCCGGCATCGAAGCCGACGACGTGGCCCTCGCGGAACCCACGCTCGACGACGTCTACCTGACCCTGGCCGACCAGCACGCTTCGCGCGTCGCCTGAGCTTCCTGGAGTACCCGATGACGTCGACCCTCACCCGCGGCGCACCCACGGCCGCGCCGCCCCGCCCGCGGGGCAGCTCGTTCACCACCCAGGTGGCGGTGCTGACCAGCCGCTCCCTGATGACGTCCGTGCGCGATCCGCAGATGATCCTGTTCAGCCTGCTGCAGCCGGCCGTGCTGCTGTTCATGTTCACGCAGGTGTTCGCCGTCATGGCCACCACGTCGAGCTTCCCGCCCGGCATCACCTACATCGACTACCTGATGCCCGCGATTCTGCTGAACAACGCGGTGCAGCAAGCCATGCAATCCGGCGTCGGCCTGGTGGAGGATTTGAAGAACGGCTTCCTCGCCCGCCTGCGCTCCATGCCCATCCACCGCTCGACACCCTTGGTCGCCCGCAGCTTCGCCGATCTGGCTTACTGCGCCCTGCAACTCGTGGCCCTCCTCGTCGCCGCCGTCGCCGTCTTCGGCTACCGCCCCGGCGGCGGCTTCCTGGGCGGCGTCGTCTCGGTCGCCCTGGCCCTGGTCGTCAGCTACGGCCTCAGCTGGGTCTTCCTCGCCCTCGGCGCCTGGCTGCGGCGGGCCCAGACCATGCAGAACATCAGCATCGTCGCGGTCTTCCCGCTCATGTTCGTCTCCAGTGCCTACGTGCCCCTCGCAGCCCTCCCCGACTGGCTCCGCGCCGTCGCCCAGGCCAACCCCCTGACCTACGCGGTCGACACCATCCGCTCCATCGCCCTCGGCATGCCCGGCGGCGGCTTCTCCGCCGCCGGCACCACCCTGCTCATCAGCGCCGCCCTGGCCGCCGTCGGCGCCTTCGCCGCCAACCACTTCTTCCGCCGCCCCTTCTGACCTCACGGCCGCGCCCTTCCCCACGCCGCCGTGACCGCGCGCGGTGCCCCTCCCTCCGCTCCACTCCGCGCGCTCGGAGCCCCGTCCCAGGTGACCACCCCCTTCACCTGGGCCGGGGCTCTTTCACGCCCACCCAAGGCACACCTCGGGCATGCATGGCCGCGGAGCCACGCGGGATGGCCGACGGGGCCAACGAATCGGGGGCCCGGCACGCTGGATGAATCGGCATGGTCGGGTAGATCGAATGTGCTTAGCCGGGCCGGCGCTTGACTCAGTGCCTGAGCTGGCGAGTCAAGCGCGCTCGGGCACATCACATGGATCGAACGGCGTGCCACGTCAGGTGAGCCACCGGATCAGGATCGCCAGTCAGCGAGTCACTCAAACCACCCGCCACCCGCCACCACAAACCCACCACCCCGCCGCCTCGCGCGCGCCCTTGCCACTCCACAACCACCACCCGCCACCACAAACCCACCACCCACCCAGCCAAGCGCGCCCTTGCCCCCACCCAACCACCACCCGGCAACGCAACAAACGCTCCCCCAACCCCTCCCCGCAACCTTCCCCCTCCCGGCCCCCCGATTCTTTTCCCCAACACAGTAGAGATCGGCTTGTCAAGGTACTCTTTCCCGCCTTGACAAGCCGATCTCTACTGTCGTGACAATCAAAAATCGGGGTGCCCACCTCCACCACCGACATCCGGCAATGGCGCGCCCCGCGCGCCGAGCCGGACAAAAGAAGGAGGAAGCACCCCAACCCGAGGCACTCCCTCCCCAAATGGACCTAACTCAACCCCAACTCATTATCCAACATATCAAACACCTCATCATCCGAAGCCCCCTCAAAATCAAACTCCGAACCAGAACCCCCAGCACCCCCAGCATCCCCAGCCACCTTCCCCCACCGACTCCTCAACACCTCAATCCTCCCGGCAACCTCCTCAACCATCCCCGGCTCAACCACCATCTCCCCCATCACCACCGCAATCCGATCCAACTCCGCCAGCAACGCACCAGCCCCGGCCTCCTCCGGAACCAACCGCTCCCGCAAATACCCCACCAATTCCACCGGCGTCGGATAATCGAACAACAACGTCGCCGGCAACCTCATCTCCACCACAGCCCCGAGCCGATTCCGATACTCGACCGCAGTCAGCGAATCGAACCCCAGACTCTGAAACTCACTCTTCCCCGAAATCTCCCCCGCATCGGCATGCCCCAACACCTCCGCAGCCTGCCGACACACCACCTCGAGCAACACCTCCGTCTGCTCCGCTTCACCGAGCCCACTCAACCGCTCAGCAAGCCGCCCACCACCAGCCACCACAGCCGCCCGCTTCACCGGCACCCGGACGAGCCCACGCATCAACGCCGGCACATCCCCACCAGCCCTGAACACCCCGAACTCAATCCGCGCCGCAACGACCGCAGCAGACGACACCGACAACCCCGCATCCATCAACGCCAGCCCGTCATCAACCGCCAGCATCGGGAACCCGGACCGATTCATCCGCTCGGCCTCATCGGCACCCAACGCACCGACCATCCCGACCTCACTCCACGGCCCCCAAGCCAACGACACCGCCGGCTTCCCCTCGCGCCGCCGCAGCTGCGCCAACGCATCCAGGTACGCGTTCCCCGCCGCATAGTTCCCCTGCCCGGCCCCGCCGAACACCCCGGCCACCGACGAGAACAGCACGAACGCCGACACCTCACCGACCAGCGAATGCAGATTCCACGCCGCGTCCACCTTGGCCCGCAACACCTTCTCCATCCGCTCCGGCGTCAACGACGCGATCACCCCGTCATCGACAACCCCGGCGGCGTGCACGACACCATCCACCGGATACCGCGAGAGCAACTCAGCCAAGGCCGACCGATCCGCCGGATCACACGCCTCCACCAACACCTCGGCCCCGAGCCCGCGAAGCGACTCGACGAGCGCATCAGCACCGGGAGCAGCCGGACCACGCCGGCTCACCAGCACCAGCGACCGCACCCCGTGCTCAACCACGAGATGCCGGGCCACCGCACTCCCGAGCCCACCGGTCCCGCCGGTCACCAGCACCCGGCCACGCCACGAGACGCGCTCCTCCGGCGCGGGCTGCCTCTCCAGCCGAGCCGCCAGCACAGCCCCGTCCCGCACGATCACCTGCGGTTCGCCACCGTCCAGCACCCGGCCCCACGCCTCCGCGGAGACCGGCCCGGAATCCAGATCCACGAGCCCGAAGCGACCCGGGTTCTCCGCCATCGCCGACCGCACCAACCCGTGCGCGGCCGCTGCGGCGAGGTTGTCCCCCTCGACCGCACCACGGCTCACGAACACCACCCGGGTGTCCCCGGTCAACGCCGGCTGCAGTCGCTCCAGCACCGCGTTCGTCACATCGGCCACGGAACCGTCCGGCATCGCCACCACCTCGACCGGCGCGTCGTCCGCCACAGCAACTCCGGCGTCCGAAAGCGACGAAGCAAGAGCAGCATCCGACACCGACACCGACACCGCGGCCGGCAGCTCTCCACCGGACGTCACCGGCACCCAGCCGACCCGGAACAACGCCGTGTCCTCGATCCCGCTCGGCGCCACGACCCGCGTCCGCAGGTTCGCGATCGACACCACCGGGTTCCCGGCCGGATCGGTCAACGCCACCGCCATCGCATCGGCGCCCCGCGGCGTCAACCGCACCCGCACCGCCGAAGCGCCACCGGCGTGGACCGTCAGGCCCTCCCACAGGAAGGGCAGCCCACCACCGTCCTCTTCGGACCCCGCGAGCAGCGAGGCGTGCAGCGACGCGTCCAACAGTGCCGGGTGCACCCCGTACCCACGGCCGTCGACGCCGTCGGGCAGCGTGACCTCGGCGAAGATCTCGTCCTCGGTCCGCCACGCCGCCCGCAGCCCCTGGAACACCGGCCCGTACCCGAACCCGGCGTCCGCGAAGGCCTCGTAACACCCCTCGAGCTCCATCGGCTCGGCCCCGGCCGGCGGCCAGCTCTCGACCGCGGGCGCGGCCGGCTTCGGCGCCACCGCAAGCAGGCCACTCGCGTGCTGCACCCACTCGCTCTCGCCTTCGGGTCGCGAGTGGACGGTCACCGGCCGGCTGCCCGCCGCGTCCGGAGCGCTGACCCGCAGCTGCACCTGCAGCGCGCCTTCCGCCGGCAGGATCAGCGGCGCCGCGAGCGTGAGCTCCTCCACGGTCTCGCACCCGACCTCGGCACCCGCCCGCACGGCGAGCTCCAGCAGGCCCGTGCCCGGCACCAGCACCGCGTCACCGAAGGTGTGGTCGGCCAGCCACGGGTGCGACCGCAGCGAAAGCCGGCTCGTGAACAGCAGCTCCTCACACCCGGCGAGCTCCACCGCCGCACCGAGCAACGGGTGGTCCGGCGCCCCCAGCCCGGCCGCGCGCACGTCCCCGGACGCACCGGCCACCGGGGCCGGCCAGAACCGCTGGTGCTGGAAGGCATACGTCGGCAGGTCCACCTGGTGCGCGCCGCGGAACAGCGGCGCCCAGTCGACTGCGGTGCCGTGGACGTGCAGCACCCCGAGCGCGGTCACCGCAGCCTGTTCCTCGCCCCGGTCCTTGCGCAGGAACGACACCGTCACGGCGTCCTCCGGCACGGAGGCCGCGGCCATTGCGGTGAGCGTGCCGTCGGGACCCAGCTCGAGGAACTTCCGCGCGCCCTGGTCCGCCAGCGCCCGCACGCCGTCGGCGAACCGCACGGCCTCGCGCACATGGCGCACCCAGTAGTCCGCGGAGCACAGCTCGTCGGCCGTCACCGGCGTGCCCGTGAGCGTCGAGACGAACGCGAGCTTCGGCGGGCGGAACGACAACGTCTCCACGACCGCGCGGAACTCGTCGAGCATCGGGTCCATCAACGGCGAGTGGAACGCGTGCGACACGGCCAGGCGCCGGGTCCGGCGGCCGCGCTCGGCGAGCTGCTCGGCCACCGCCGTCACGGCGGCCTCGGCACCGGCGACGACGACCGAGTCCGGACCGTTGATCGCGGCGATCGTCACGCCGTCGGACAGCAGCGGCGCGACCTCGTCCTCGGCCGCCTGCACCGCGACCATCGCCCCTCCGTCCATGCCCCCGCCGCCACTCTCAACGGAGTCGCTGCGCGACGCTTTCCTGCTTCCGGGCAGCGCCTGCATCAGCCGACCGCGTGCAGCGACCAGCGCCGCGGCGTCGGCCAGCGACAGCACCCCGGCCACGTGCGCGGCCGCGATCTCGCCGATCGAGTGGCCCGCGACCAGGTCCGGTGCGACGCCCCACGACTCGGCGAGCCGGAACAACGCCACTTCCAATGCGAACAACGCCGGCTGCGCCCAGCCGGTCTGGTTCAGCTCGGCGTCGTCAGAGCCCCAGACCACGTCCCGCAGCGAGCCGTCGAGGTGCCGGTCCACTTCGGACACCACCTCGTCGAACGCCGCCGCGAACACCGCGAACCGGTCGTACAGCTCGCGGCCCATACCGAGCCGCTGCGCACCCTGGCCCGGGAACAGCACGGCCAGCTTGCCGGTACGCACCGAGCCCGTCACGGCGTTGCCCTCACCGGCCGCGAGGGCGGCCAGCTCGGCGAGCGCCGAGGCCCGGTCCTCGGCCGGGACGACGGCGCGGTGCTCGAACAGCGAGCGCCCGGCCAGCAGCGTCCAGCCGACGTCGGCGGGCGAGAGCGTGTCCTGCTCCGCCAGCGCCGTGTGCAGCCGCGCGGCCTGTGCCCGCAGCGCGGCCGGCGTCCGGGCCGACAGGACCCAGGGCACCAGTCCGTCGCGGGCCGCGTGGTGGCCGGCCGGTTCCGGCTCGTCGTCCAGCTCGGGCACGTGGACTTCGTGCGGCAGCTCGACGATGAGGTGCGCGTTGGTGCCGCTGATGCCGAACGACGAGATCCCCGCGCGGCGCGGACGGTCGGTCTCGGGCCACACCGTCGGCTCGGTCACCAGGCTCACCGCGCCCGCGGTCCAGTCGACGTGCGTCGACGGTTCGGTCACGTGCAGCGTGTGCGGCACCCGCCCGGCCTGCATTGCGAGCACCATCTTGATCACTCCCGCGACACCGGCGGCCGACTGCGTGTGCCCGATGTTCGACTTCACGGACCCCAGCAGCAAAGGGGTCTCGCGGTCTTGCCCGTAGGTCGCCAGCAGCGCCTGCGCCTCGATCGGGTCGCCGAGTGTCGTGCCCGTGCCGTGGGCCTCCACCACGTCGACGTCCGCGGTGGACAATCCGCCGCTGGCCAGCGCCTGCCGGATCACGCGCTGCTGCGAAGGCCCGTTGGGCGCGGTGAGGCCATTGGACGCACCGTCCTGGTTGATCGCGGAGCCACGCAGCACGGCGAGCACGTGGTGCCCGTTGCGGACGGCGTCGGACTGGCGCTCCAGCACCAGCACGCCGACGCCCTCGGCCCAGCCGACGCCGTCGGCCGACTCGCTGAACGCCTTGCAGCGCCCGTCCGGCGAAAGGCCGCGCTGGCGCGAGAACTCGACGAACGCCGCCGGCGTCGACATCACCGCGACGCCACCGGCCAGTGCCAGCGAGCACTCCCCGCTGCGCAGCGCCTGAGCCGCCCAGTGCATCGCGACCAGCGACGACGAGCACGCCGTGTCGACCGTGACCGCCGGGCCTTCGAAGCCGAACGTGTAGGAGACTCGGCCCGAGGCCACGCTTCCGGCACTCCCGTGGCCCTGGTAGCCCTCGTACTCCGACGACGACAGCGTCGAGCTGTAGTCGTTGTACATCACGCCGGCGAACACACCGGTCGGCGAACCACGCAGGCCGGCCGGGTCGATCCCCGAACGCTCCAGCGCCTCCCACGAGACTTCGAGCAGCTGGCGCTGCTGGGTGTCCGTGGTCATCGCCTCGCGCGGGCTCATCCCGAAGAAGCCGGGGTCGAACTCGGCCGCGTCGTGCAGGAAGCCGCCCGAGCGCGTGTAGGACGTGCCGAGGTGCTCGGGGTCCGGGTCGTAGAGCGACTCGACGTCCCAGCCGCGGTCGGCGGGGAACTCGGTGATCGCGTCCGCGCCCTCGGTCACGAGCCGCCACAGGTCCTCGGGCGAGGCGACCCCGCCCGGGTAGCGGCAGGCCATGCCGACGATCACGATCGGGTCGTCGGTCAGCGACGGCATCGCCGCCGCCGGCACCGACGTGCCGTCCGCCGAGCCCGCCAGGTCGCCGAACAGCTCCGTCCAAAGGTGCTCGGCCAGGGCGTAGGAGGTCGGGTAGTCGAAGATCAGCGTGGCCGGGAGCCGCAGCCCCGACACGGCGGTGATCCGGTTGCGCAGCTCGACGGCGGTGAGTGAGTCGAACCCGAGGCTCTGGAACGCCCGGGCCGGCTCGACCGCACCCGCGTCGGCGTAGGCGAGCACCCCGGCGACTTCGCGGCGCACGAGGTCGAGCACAGCTTCGCGCCGGTCGGCTTCAGGCAGGCCCAGCAGCTTCTGCACCAGGGTCGCCCCGGCCGCGGCACCGGCGGCGGCGCGGCGCACGGGTGTGCGCACCAGACCCCGCACCAGCGGCGGGATCTCCGGTGCCGCGCGGAAGGCGCCGAGGTCGAGCCGCGCGGGCACGACGACGGGCCGGCCGGTGGCCAGGGCTTCGTCGAACAGCTCGAGGCCCTGTTCACGCTCGAGCGGCGGCAGGCCCGAGTCCTGCATGCGCCGCAGGTCGGCACTCGTGAGCACGCCGGTCATGCCGGAGTCCTGCGCCCACGGGCCCCACGCCAGCGACACCGCCGGCTGCCCCGCGGCCCGCCGATGTTCGGCGAGGGCGTCGAGGAACGTGTTGCCGGCCGCGTAGTTGCCTTGCCCGGCGCCGCCGAAGAGCCCGGCGACGGAGGAGAAGACCACGAACGCGTCGAGGTCGCTCGTGAGCTCGTGCAGGTTCCAGGCCGCGTCGACCTTGGGCCGCAGCACGGTGTCGAAGCGGTCCGGGGTCAGGGATTCGAGCACGCCGTCGTCGAGGACGCCGGCGGTGTGGACCACGGCGGAGACCGGGTGCTCGGCCAAGACCGCGGCGAGCGCGTCGCGGTCGGCGACGTCGCAGGCCACGACCTCGGCACTCGCGCCGGCTTCGGCGAGGGTCTCGACGAATCGCGCCACCCCGGGGGCGTCCGGGCCGCTGCGGCTGAGCAGCAGCAGGTTGCGCACGCCGTGTTCGGTCACGAGGTACTCGGTGAAGATCCGGCCCAGCCCGCCGGTGCCGCCGGTCACGAGGACCGTGCCGTCCGGGTTCCAGGTCACGGGCTCGCCCGCCGAACCCGCACGCGCCAGGCGCGGTGCGAACAACGCACCGTCGCGCACGGCGACCTGCGGTTCGCCCGAAGCGACCGCCTGGGGCACCAGCACGCTGTCGGTGTCGAGGTCCACCAGGCCGAACCGGCCCGGGTGCTCCGACTGCGCCGAGCGCACCAGGCCCCACACGGCGGCGGCCGCCGGGTCGGCGCCGGTCGTGGCGCCGCGGGTGACGAACACGAGCCGGTCGGTCTCGGCGTGGTCCTCGGTCAGCCAGCTCTGCAGACGGGCCAGGACATCGGCCGTCAGCGTCCGCACGGCGGCGGGCACCGGCAGGTCCGGAGTGGACAGTCCGACGAGCGCGACGACCGGGCCGGCCGCCGTGGCCACCACGTCCGTCGGCACGCCCGCCGCGGCGAACGCGTCGGCCAGGCCCAGCCCGTCGTCGTCGAGAATGACGGCCGCGGCGGGCAGCGGGCTCTCGGCTCCGAGCGGCGCCCAGGCCGGTTCGAACAGCGCGTCGGACCCGGCGCTCAGGCCGGTGCCGATTTCGCGCAGCTTGAGGGAGCCGACGGAGGCGACCGGCGCACCGGTCACGTCGGCGAGCTCCAGCGAGATCTCGTCGTCCGCCGCGCGACTCAGCCGCACGCGGACCTCGGCCGCGCCGGCCGCCCGAAGTGTGGTGTCGCGCCAGGAAAACGGGACCACCCCGCGGTCCAGGCCGGCGAACGCCGCCGGGTGCAGGCACGCGTCCAGCAGCGCCGGGTGCAGGCCGAAGGCGGCCGCGGCGTCCGCGGTGTCCTCGGGCAGGACCACCTCGGCGAACACGTCGGCACCGAGCCGCCAGGCCGCGCGCACACCCTGGAACAGCGGGCCGTAGGCGAAGCCGGCCTCGCCGAACTCCTCGTAGAACCCGTCGAGGCCGATCACCTCGGCTCCGGCGGGCGGCCACTCGGTGGCGTCGAACGACGGCGCCGTGACCGGGCCCCCGGCGAGCACACCGGTGGCGTGCTGACGCCAGTCGTCGTGGCCCTCCGGTCGCGAGTGGACGGTCACGGTACGCCGTCCGGTTTCGTCGGCGGCGCCGGTGCGCAGCTGCACCTGCACGGCGCCGTCTGCGGGCAGCACGAGCGGTGCCGCGAGCGTGAGCTCTTCGACGACCGCGCAGCCGACCTCGTCGCCGGCGCGGACGACCAGCTCCAGCAGCGCCGTCCCCGGCACGAGCACCGCGCCGTGCACGGCGTGCTCGGCCAGCCACGGGTGCGACCGCACCGACAGCCGGCTGGTGAACAGCGCGCCCTCGCCGTCGGCGAGCTGCACGGCGGCGCCGAGCAGCGGGTGGCCGGCCGAAGTGAGGCCTGCGGCCCGGACGTCGCCCGAACCCCCGGTGGCCGCGGCGGGCCAGAAACGCCGGTGCTGGAAGGCGTACGTCGGCAGGTCCACCACACGGGCACCGGGGAACAGCGACGCGAAGTCCACGGCCACGCCGCCGACGTGCAGGCGGCTCAGCGCGGTGAGCACCGAGACGTCCTCCGGGCGGTCCTTGCGCAGCAGCGGAACGAGCACGGCCCCTTCGGACACGCTGTCCTGCGCCATCGCGGAGAGCGTGCCGTCCGGTCCCAGCTCGACGAACACGCGGGCACCCTGGTCGGCCAGCGTGCGGATGCCGTCCGCGAACCGCACGGTTTCGCGGACGTGCCGCACCCAGTACTCGGGGTCGGTCAGCTCTTCGGCCGCCACGAGCTCGCCCGTCACCGTCGAGACGAACGGGATCTCCGGCGCGCGGAAGGTCAGTTCGCCCACCACCGCGCGGAAGTAGTCGAGCATCGGGTCCATCAGCGGCGAGTGGAACGCGTGCGACACCCGCAGCCGGCGGGTTTTGCGCCGCCGCGCGGCGAACTCGTCGGCGATCGCGAGCACGGCGCGTTCGGCACCGGCGACGACCACGGAGTTCGGCCCGTTCACCGCGGCGATCGAGACCTGGTCGGTGAGCAGCGGCGTGACCTCGTCCTCACTGGCCTGAATCGAGACCATCGTGCCGCCACGCGGCAGGCCCTGCATGAGCCGGCCGCGCGCGGCGACGAGCACCGCGGCGTCGGCCAGCGACAGGACACCGGCGACGTGGGCGGCCGCGATCTCGCCGATCGAGTGCCCGGCCACCAGCTCCGGACTCACGCCCCACGACTCGACGAGCCGGAACAGCGCCACTTCCAGTGCGAAGATCGCGGGCTGCGCCCAGCCGGTGCGGTCGAGTTGGTCAGGGTCTTCGCCCCAGACGACCGCGCTCAGCGGGCTTTCCAGCTGCCGGTCGAGCTCCGCGACCGCCGCGTCGAAAGCCTTCGCGAACGCCGGGAAGCGGTTGTAGAGATCGCGGCCCATGCCGAGCCGCTGCGAGCCCTGACCCGTGAACAACGCCGCCGTACGGCCGCCGAGCACCGTGCCCTCGACCGCGCCCGGCTCCCCCGCCGCCAGCGCGATGAGCGCGGCGACGGCCTGGTCGTGGTCCTCGGCGAGCACCACGGCGCGGTGGTCGAACGCGGACCGCGTCGAGGCGAGCGACCAGCCGAGGTCGGCCGGCGACGAGCCCTCGGCCGAGCCGTCGAGGTGCTCCGCGAGCCGCGCCGCCTGGGCGCGCACGGCTTCCGGCGTGCGGCCGGACAGCACCCACGGCACCACCCCGGCGGACGGCGCCGGCTTCGGCACCGCGACGGCGGCCGGCTGCTCCAGGATCACGTGCGCGTTGGTGCCGCTGATGCCGAACGACGACACGCCGGCGCGACGCGGCCTCTCGACCTCGGGCCAGGGGCGCGGCTCGGTGAGCAGCTCGACCGCGCCCTCACTCCAGTCCACGTGGGACGACGGCGCGTCGACGTGCAGGGTCCGCGGCAGCACGCCGTGGGTCATCGCCTGCACCATCTTGATCACGCCCGCCACGCCGGCCGCGGCCTGCGTGTGGCCGATGTTCGACTTGATCGACCCCAGCAGCAGCGGGGTTTCGCGGTCGCGGCCGTAGGTCGCCAGCAGAGCCTGGGCCTCGATCGGGTCGCCCAGCGTCGTACCGGTGCCGTGCGCTTCGACGGCGTCGACGTCCGCGGTGGACAGTCGGCCGCTGGCCAGCGCCTGGCGGATCACGCGCTGCTGCGCGGGCCCGTTGGGTGCGGTGAGGCCGTTGGACGCGCCGTCGGAGTTGATCGCGGAGCCGCGGACCACGGCGAGCACGCGGTGGCCGTTGCGCAGCGCGTCGGACTGGCGTTCGAGCACCAGCATGCCCACGCCTTCACCCCAGCCGGTGCCGTCGGCGCCCTCGGCGAAGGACTTGCAGCGGCCGTCGGCGGCGAGGCCGCGCTGGCGGGAGAACTCGATGAACGTGCCCGGTGTGGACATCACCGTGACGCCGCCGGCCAGCGCGAGCGAGCACTCGCCCGCCCGCAGGGCCTGGGCCGCGAGGTGCAGGCCGACCAGCGACGACGAGCACGCGGTGTCGATCGTCATCGCGGGACCTTCGAAGCCGAACGTGTAGGACACGCGCCCGGACGCGATGCTGCCCGCGCTGCCGCTGCCCTGGTAACCCTCGTACTCCGCGTCGGACAGCAGGCTCGAGTAATCGCTGTACATCACGCCGGCGAACACACCCGTCGGCGAACCACGCAGGCCCGCCGGGTCGATCCCGGCGCGTTCCAGGGCCTCCCACGAGGTTTCCAGCAGCAGGCGCTGCTGCGAGTCGGTGGTCAGCGCCTCGCGGGGGCTCAGGCCGAAGAACTCCGGGTCGAAGGCGGGGGCGTCGTGCAGGAACGCGCCGAAGCGCGTGGTCGTGGTGCCCGGCCGGTCGGGGTCGGCGTCGTACAGCGAGTCGACGTCCCAGCCGCGGTCGTTCGGGAACTCCGTGATCGCGTCGACGCCCTCGGACACCAGGCGCCACAGGTCTTCCGGCGACGACACGCCACCCGGGTAGCGGCAGCTCATGCCGACGATCACGATCGGGTCGTCGCTCACGACCTGCCCGGTCACGGCGGGCACGGCTTCGTCGAGTTCAGTGCCGAACAGCTCGTCGAGCACGAACGCGGCGAGCGCCTCGACCGTCGGGTGGTCGAACACCGCCGTGGCGGGCAGCCGCAGTCCGGTGACGGCGGAGACACGGTTGCGCAGCTCCACCGCCGTCAGCGAATCGAAGCCGAGCTCGGAGAACGCGCGGGTCGCCTCCACGGCGCTCGCGTCGGCGTGGGCGAGCACGACGGCGACCTGCCCGCGGACGAGGTCCACCAGTTCGCGCTTGCGTGCGGCGCCGTCGAGCCCGGTGAGCCGCTGGGCCAGCGCACCCGCGGTCGCGGCCCCACCGGCGGCTGCGCGGCGGGCCCGGGTGCGGACGAGCCCGCGAAGCACCGGCGGGATCTCGCCGGCCTGCCGCAGGGCGGCCAGGTCCAGCCGGGCGGTGACCACGGCGGCGTCGTCCGCGGCGACACCGGCGTCGAACAGCGCCAGCCCCTGCTCGCGGGTGAGCGCCGGCATGCCCGAGCGGGCCATGCGCCGCATCTCGGCCTCGGTCAGCGCACCGGTCATGCCGGCCGCCTGGGCCCACGGGCCCCACGCCAGCGACACGGCGGGCAGCCCGGCCGCGCGGCGGTGTTCGGCCAGCGCGTCGAGGAACGCGTTGCCGGCCGCGTAGTTGCCCTGCCCCGCCCCGCCGAAGGTGCCGGACAGCGAGGAGAAGAGCACGAACGCGTCGAGGTCTCCGGCGAGCTCGTGGAGGTTCCACGCGGCGTCGACCTTGGGGCGCAGCACGGTCGTCATGCGCTCGGGCGTCAGCGCGTCGAGCACGCCGTCGTCGAGGACACCGGCGGCGTGGACCACCGCCGAAACCGGGTGCTCGGCGAGCACGGCGGCGAGGGCTTCGCGGTCGGCGGCGTCGCAGGCGACCACAGTCGCGTCGGCGCCGTGCGTCGCGAGTTCCGCGACCAGTTCGACGACCCCGGCGGCCTCGCCACCGCGGCGGCTGAGCAGCAGCAGCTTCCGCACGCCGTGCTGGGTCACGAGATGCTCGGCGATGATGCGGCCCAGGCCGCCCGTGCCGCCGGTGATCAGCACCGTACCGCCGGGGTTCCAGGTCACCGGGTCGGCGGGCGCGGCGCGTTCGAGTCGGGCCGAGGTCACGGCGCCGGCGCGGATCGCCACCTGCGGTTCGGTGGTGCCCAGCGCGGCGGCAAGCAACGTGGTGTCGTCGTCGGTGAGGTCGACCAGACCGAAGCGGCCCGGGTGCTCGACGTCGGCCGCGCGCACCAGCCCCCACACGGCGCCGGCCGCCACGTCTTCGCCGGTCGTGGCGCCGCGCGTCACGAAAACCAGGCGCGCCGCGGAGAACCGCTCCTCGGCGAGCCACTGCTGCAGCAGCGCCAGTACTTCGGCCGATTCGGCGTGGGCGGCTTCTGGCACGGTGCCGGTGGCGATGCCGGCGTCGACCGGGATCACGACGACAGCGGGCACGGCGTCCACATCGGACAACCGCGCGTACGACGTCACCGCAGTGCAGTGTTCGATCGCGGCCGCCAGACCCAGCGTGTCCGGGCCGACGACGGCGACGTCGCCCGGCACCGCCGGCTCGCCCGCGATCGGCGGCCACGCCAGCCGGAACAGCGGATCACGCGATCCCGCGACAGGTGCGGTGCCGAGCGCGGAAACCGCGCGCAGCGCGAGGCCGCCGACCGACGCGACGGGCGCCCCGGCCGCGTCGGTCAGGTCGAGTGAGAGCGTGTCGTCACCGGTGCGCGTCAGCCGCGCCCGGACCGTGGCGGCGCCGGACGCGCGCAGCGACACACCGGACCACGAGAACGGCAGCGAGCCGCCTTCGTCGCCGATGCCGAGGTGGCCCGCGGCGTGCAGGAGGGCGTCGAGCACGGCCGGGTGCAGGCCGAACTCCGCGGCCGTCTCCTCGGCGCGGCCTTCGGCACCCGGCAGCGTGACCTCGGCGAACACGTCGTCGCCACGTCGCCACGCCGCGTGCAGGCCCTGGAACGAGGCTCCGTACGCGAACCCGGCCTCGGCGTAGCGCTCGTAGCAGCCGCCGAGGTCGATCGGCTCGGCGCCGGCCGGAGGCCATTCGGCGCTCGAGTAGCCACCGTCGTCGGCCGCGCCGGAGCTGAGCACGCCGGTGGCGTGCAGCGTCCACGCGTCGAGCTCACCTTCGGCTCGCGAGTGGACGGACAGCGCGCGCCCCTCGCCGTCGCCGGGCGCGCCGACGTGGACCTGCAGCTGGACCGCGCCGCGTTCGGGCAGCACCAGCGGGGCCGCGAGCGTGAGCTCGTCCACGTGGTCGCAGCCGACCTCGTCGCCGGCTCGGAACGCCAGTTCGAGGAACGCGGTGCCGGGCAGCAGAACCGTCCCCTGAACCGCGTGCTCGGCCAGCCACGGGTGCGACGCGAGGGAAAGCCGTCCGGTGAAGAGCACGCCGTCGTTTTCGGCCAGCTCGACCGTGCCGTTGAGCAGCGGGTGCTCGGCCGGGCGCAGGCCCACGGCGGCCGCGTCGCCGAGGCCCGGCGTGGCGGCCGGCCAGAACCACTGGTGCTGGAAGGCGTAGGTGGGCAGGTCCACGACGTGCGCGCCGGGGAACACGGCGGCCCAGTCGACCGGCGTGCCGGCGACGTGCAGCCGCGCTATCGCGGTCACGGCGGTGCGCACCTCGTCGCGGCCCTTGCGCAGCAGCGGGACGAACACCGCGTCGGCGTCCTCCAGCGACTCTCGGGCCATGGCCGAGAGCACGCCGTCCGGGCCGACCTCGAAGAACGTGGTGGCACCGAGGTCGGCGAGGGTGCGGATGCCGTCGGAGAACCGGACGGCCTCGCGGACGTGGCGAACCCAGTACTCGGGCGAGCACAGCTCCTCGGCCGTGGCGGCGGCGCCGGTCAGCGTCGAGACGACCGGGATCTTCGGCTCGTGGTAAGTGAGTTCTTCGGCGATCCCACGGAAGGCGCGCAGGATCGGCTGGATCAGCGGCGAGTGGAACGCGTGGCTCACCGGCAGCTCACGCGTGCGGCGGCCTTGCGCGGCGAAGTGCTCGGCCACTGCGGTGACCTCGGCCTCGACGCCGGAAACCACGATCGACGCGGGTCCGTTGATCGCGGCGATCGACACGCCTTCGGTCAGCAGCGGCGTGATCTCTTCCTCGCTCGCGCGGATCGACACCATCGCCCCTCCGCGGGGCAGCGCCTGCATCAACCGGCCGCGGGCGCACACGAGCGCGGCCGCGTCTTCGAGGGTGAAGACCCCGGCCACGTGGGCCGCCGCGATCTCGCCGATCGAGTGGCCCGCGACGAAGTCGGGCCGCACACCCCAGGACTCCGCGAGGCGGTAACCCGCGACCTCGACGGCGAACAGGCCCGGCTGGGTCCAGCCGGTCTCGTCGACGGCGGCCGCGTCCTCGCCCCAGATCACGGTCTTCAGCGGTGTGCCCAGGTGCGCGTCGAGCGCGGCGAGGGTCTCGTCGAACGCGGCGGCGAACACTGCGAACCGGTGGTAGAGCTCGCGGCCCATGCCGAGCCGCTGCGCGCCCTGGCCGGTGAACAGCATCGCGAGCCGGCCGGTGCGGGCCACCCCCTCCACGGCGTCGGCGTGCGGTTCACCCGCCGCGAGCGCGCCGAGGCCGGCGAGCAGTTCGTCGCGGGTCTGGCCGACCACGGCGGCGCGGTGCTCCAGGCCCGCGCGGGTGGTGGCGAGGCTGAACCCGACGTCGGCGAGCGAGTGCTCCGGCTCGGCCTGCGCCGCGGCGAGCAGCTTGCCCGCCTGGGCGCGGACCGCGTCGGGCGTGCGCCCGGAGACCACCCACGGCACCGGGCCGGTGACCGCCGACGGGGCCGGCTCGGCGACCGGGGCGGCCTGCTCCAGGATCAGGTGCGCGTTGGTGCCGCTGATGCCGAACGACGACACCCCCGCGCGGCGCGGGCGGTCCGCCTCGGGCCACGCGGTGGTCTCGGCGACCAGCTCGACGTCGCCGGCCGTCCAGTCCACATGCGACGACGGGCCGTCGACGTGCAGGGTCGAGGGCACGAGCCCGGCCCGCATCGCCTGCACCATCTTGATCACACCGGCGACCCCGGCCGCGGCCTGGGTGTGGCCGAGGTTGGACTTGATCGAGCCGAGCAGCAGCGGGGTCTCGCGGCCCTGGCCGTACGTGGCCAGCAGGGCCTGCGCCTCGATCGGGTCGCCCAGGGTCGTGCCGGTGCCGTGGGCCTCCACGACATCGACGTCCTGAGTGGACAGTCGCCCGCTCGCCAGGGCCTGGCGGATCACGCGCTGCTGCGAAGGCCCGTTCGGCGCGGTCAGCCCGTTGGACGCACCGTCCTGGTTGACCGCCGAACCGCGCAGCACCGCGAGGATGTGGTGGCCGTTGCGGACGGCGTCCGACTGGCGTTCGAGCACGACCACGCCGACGCCCTCGGCCCAGCCGACCCCGTCCGCCCCGTCGGCGAACGACTTGCACCGGCCGTCGGCCGACATGCCGCGCTGGCGGGAGAACTCGACGAACAGGTCCGGAGTGGACAGCACGGTCACGCCGCCGGCCAGCGCGAGCGAACATTCCCCGCTGCGCAGCGCCTGCGCCGCCCAGTGCATCGCGACCAGCGAGGAGGAGCACGCGGTGTCGACCGTGACGGCCGGTCCTTCGAAGCCGAACGTGTAGGACACGCGACCGGAGACGACGCTCGGCGAGCTGCCGTTGCCGCGGAAGCCTTCGAACTCGCGGCCGCCGAGCAGGGTGCCGTAGTCGTTGTACATCACGCCGGCGAACACCCCGGTCGGCGAACCACGCAGACCGGCCGGGTCGATGCCCGAGCGCTCCAGCGCCTCCCACGAGACCTCCAGCAGCAGGCGCTGCTGCGAGTCCGTGGCGAGGGCCTCGCGGGGGCTCATGCCGAAGAACGCGGGGTCGAACTCGCCGGCGTCGTGCAGGAAGCCGCCCGAACGCGTGTACGAGGTGCCGGCGTGGTCGGGGTCCGGGTCGTAGAGCGCGTCGAGGTCCCAGCCGCGGTTCTCCGGGAACGTCGTGATCGCGTCGGTGCCCTCGGCGACGAGCCGCCAGAGGTCCTCGGGTGAGCGCACGCCGCCCGGGTAGCGGCAGCTCATGCCGACGATCACCACGGGGTCGTCGGCCACGGCGCGGCTCGTGACGGCCGCTGCGGTCACTTCCGGTGTGCTGCCGACGAGTTCGTCGTGCAGGTGCTCGGCGAGCACGGCCGGGGTCGGGTAGTCGAACACGGCGGTCGCGGGCAGCCGCAGGCCGGTGGCGGCGCCGAGGCGGTTGCGCAGCTCCACCGCGGTCAGGGAGTCGAAGCCGAGGTCGCTGAACGCGCGCGCCGGGTCGATCGCGGCGGACCCGGCGTGGCCGAGCACGATCGCGACCTGGGTACGCACGAGGTCGACCAGCTCGCGCAGCCGGTCCGCTGTGGACAGTCCGGACAGGCGCGCGGCGAGTCCGTCGGCCGCGGCCGACGTCGCCACGGCGCGGCGCGACGACGGCCGGACGAGCGCGTGCAGCAGGTGCGGCAGCTCGCCCTGCGCGCGCAGCGCCGGGAGGTCGAGCCGGATCGGGTGCAGCACCGGCGCGCCGGAGGTGACGGCGGCGTCGAACAGCGCCATGCCCTCCTCGGCGGCCAGCTCCGGGATGCCGGAGCCGGAGATGCGGCGCAGGTCGGTTTCCGAGAGCGTCGCGGTCATGCCCGAGGTGCTGGCCCACGGCCCCCACGCCAGGGAGACGGCCGGCAGCCCGGCCGCGCGCCGGTGCTGGGCGAGCGCGTCGAGGAAGGCGTTGCCGGCGGCGTAGTTGCCCTGGCCCGGGCCGCCGAAGGTGCCGGACACCGAGGAGAACAGGACGAGCGCGGTCCGGTCGCCGATCAGCTCGTTCAGGTGCCACGCCGCGTCGACCTTGGGGCGCAGCACCGTGGCCATGCGGTCGGGCGTCAGGGAGCCGAGCACGCCGTCGTCGAGGACGCCGGCGGTGTGGACCACGGCGCTCAGCGGACGGTCGAGCCTGGCCAGCAGGGCGGCCGTGGCTTCGCGGGAGGTCAGATCGGCGGCCTCGATCGTGACGTCGGCGCCGAGCGCGGTCAGCTCGTCGCGGAGTTCGGCGGCGCCGTCGGCCTCGGCACCGCGGCGGCTGACGAGCACCAGGTCCCGGACGTCGTGGCGGGTCACGAGGTGGCGGGCCAGCAGGCTGCCGAGCCCGCCGGTGCCGCCGGTGACGAGGACGGTGCCGTCCCAGTCGTGCGTACCGGCACCGGCTTCGGCGCGGACGAGCCGGCCCGCGAGCGGGATGCCGCCGCGCAGCGCGAGCAGGGGTTCTTCGGAGCCGAGCGCCGCGGCCAGCCCGTCGGTGCTGCCGTCGGGCAGGTCGACCAGGCCGAAGCGGCCGGGATTCTCCGACTGGGCCACACGCACCAGGCCGTGCACGGCGGCGGCGGCCAGGTCGGCGCCGGTCGTCGCACCGCGGGTGACGACCACGAGGCGGGCGTCGGCGAACCGATCGTCGCCGAGCCACTTCTGCAGCAGGGCCAGCACTTCGGACGTGCGCTCGTGGGTCTCGGCGACGACATCACCCGTGGATTCGGCCACGGGCAGCACCACGACGGACGGCACGGCGGCCAGCTCGTCGAGTCCCTCCGCCACGGCGGCTTCGGGCAGCAGGGTGCCCTCGCCCAGAACCGTGAACGACTCGGGCGCCGGCGGGGCCGAGCGCAGGGGCAGCCAGTCGAGGCGGAACAGCGAGTCGCGGTGAACCGAGCCGGTTTCGGGCCCGGTCGTGATCGCCCGCATCGTGAGCGCCGAGACAGTCGCCACCGGCGCGCCGGTGCCGTCGGCGACGGCGAGCTCCACGCTCTCACCGCGCGGCGACAGCCGCACCCGCAGCGCGGTCGCGCCGGAGGCGTGCAGGGTCACGTCGGCCCACGAGAACGGCATGCCCGGGGGCGCGCCGGTGAACGCCGTGGTCTGCGCGGCCGCGTCGAGCAGCGCCGGGTGCAGGCCGAACTCGCCGGGCTCGACCCCGTCGGGCAGCGCGACGTCGGCGTACACGTCTTCGCCCAGCCGCCAGACGTTGCGCAGGCCCTGGAACACCGACCCGTACGCGAAGCCGCCTTCGGCGAAGGACTCGTAGCAGCCTTCGACGGGCACGGACTCGGCGCCTTCCGGCGGCCACACCGTGGTGTCGAACTCGGCGGGCGCGCCCGCGGCTTCGACGAGGAAGCCCGACGCGTGCTGCGTCCAGGCTTCGCCGACGGCGCCATCGGCCCGGCTGTGCACGCTCACCGCGCGGCGGCCCGTCTCGTCCGGGGCGCCGACGCGCAGCTGCAGCCGCACCGCGCCTTCCGCGGGCACGACGAGCGGCGCGGCGAGCGTCAGCTCCTCGACGCGGTCGCAGCCGACCTCGTCGCCGGCGCGCACGGCCAGCTCCACGAACGCGGTGCCGGGGAAGATCGCGCGCCCGCCCACCGCGTGGTCGGCCAGCCACGGGTGCGAACGCAGCGAAAGCCGGCTGGTGAACAGCAGACCCGCACCGTCGGCCAGCTCGACCGCGGCCCCGAGCAGCGGGTGCCCCGGCGCCTCCAGGCCGGCGGCGGTCACGTCGCCCGCGCCGTCCCCGGAGCTGAGCCAGAAGCGTTCGTGCTGGAACGCGTACGTCGGCAGGTCGGTGCGGTGCGCGCCGGGGAACAGCGCGGCCCAGTCGACCGGGACGCCGCGGGTGTGGAGGGTGGCCAGCGCCGTGAGGGCGGTGGTCTCCTCCGCGCGGTCCTTGCGCAGCAGCGGAACCAGCAGCGCGCCGGCGGGCACGGAGTCCTGCGCCATCGCGGACAGCACCCCGTCCGGCCCGGCCTCCAGGAACTTGCGGACGCCGAGCGCGCCCAGCGCGGTGACGCCGTCGGCGAACCGGACGGTGCCACGCACGTGGCGCACCCAGTACTCGGGTGTGGCGAGCTCGTCGGCCGAGGCGAGCGCGCCGGTCAGCGTAGAGACGAACGGGATCTCGGGAGCGTGGAAGTTCAGGCCTTCGATCGCCGCGCGGAAGTCGCCGAGCATCGGGTCCATCAACGGCGAGTGGAACGCGTGCGAGACGGCCAGGCGCTTGGTCTTGCGTCCATCTGCAGCGAACCGCTCGGCCAGCGCGAGCGCGGCGCCCTCGGGACCGGCGACCACCACCGAAGCCGGCCCGTTGACGGCGGCGAGCGCCAGGTCCCCGGTCAGGAGCGGGGCGACCTCGTCCTCGGCCGCCTGGATCGACACCATCGCGCCACCGGCGGGCAGAGCCTGCATGAGCCGGCCGCGGGCGGCGACCAGCGCGGCGGCGTCGCCCAGCGACAGGACGCCGGTGACGTGAGCTGCGGCGATCTCGCCGATGGAGTGGCCGGCCACGAAGTCCGGCACGATGCCCCACGACTCGGCGAGCCGGAACACCGCGACCTCGAGCGCGAACAAGGCGGGCTGGGCCCAGCCGGTCTCGTCGATCGCGGCTTCGTCGGCGCCCCAGACCACCTCGCGCAGCGAGCCGTCGAGGTGACTGTCCACTGCGGACACGGCCTCGTCGAACGCGGCCGCGAACACGGGGAAACTCGCGTGCAGCTCACGGCCCATGCCGAGCCGCTGGGCGCCCTGGCCGGTGAACAGCACCGCGAGGCGGCCCGCCAGCACGGACCCTTCGACCGCGGCGGGCTCCCCGTCGGCCAGCGCCGCCACCGCGGACAGCGCGGCCTCGCGGTCGGTCGCGAGCACCGCGGCCCGGTGCGGCAGGTGCGCCCGTGCGGTCGCCAGCGTGAACCCGACGTCGGCCAGCGTGGCGTCGTCCGCCAGGCCGTCGCGCAGCCGTGCGGCCTGCGCCCGCAACGCCTCGGGCGTACGAGCCGACAGCACCCACGGGACCGTGGCCGGCCCGGTGTAGCTCTCCTCGGGCTCGTCGGCCGGCGGCGCCTGCTCGACGATCACGTGCGCGTTGGTCCCGCTGATGCCGAACGCGGACACCCCCGCCCGGCGAGCGCGGCCGGTCTCGGGCCACGGCGTGTGCTCGGTGACCAGCTCGACGTCGCCCGCCGTCCAGTCGACGTGTGACGAGGGCGCGTCGACGTTCAGCGTCTTCGGCAGCAGGCCGTGCTGGATCGCCTGCACGACCTTGATCACGCCCGCGACCCCGGCCGCGGCGTTGGTGTGGCCGATGTTCGACTTCACCGAGCCCAGCAGCAGCGGCCGCTCGCGCCGGCGGCCATAGGTGGCGAGCAGGGCCTGCGCCTCGATCGGGTCGCCCAGCGCCGTGCCGGTGCCGTGGGCCTCGACGGCGTCGACGTCCGAGGTGGACAGCCGCGCGTTCTCCAGCGCGGCGTGGATCACGCGTTGCTGCGACGGGCCGTTGGGCGCCGACAGACCGCTCGACGCACCGTCCTGGTTGATCGCGCTGCCGCGGACCACGGCGAGCACCGGGTGCCCCAGCCGGCGCGCGTCGGAAAGCCGTTCCAGCACGAGGATCCCGGCGCCTTCACCCCACGCCGTGCCGTCGGCGGCGTCGGCGAACGCCTTCACCCGGGAGTCGGGTGCGAGGCCGCGCTGGCGGGCGAACTCCACGAACAGGTCCGGCACCGGCAGCACCGTGACGCCGCCGGCCAGGGCGAGCGAGCACTCCCCCGCCCGCAGTGCCTGCGCCGCCCAGTGCAGTGCGACGAGCGAGGACGAGCACGCCGTGTCGACGGTGACCGCCGGGCCTTCGAGGCCCAGCAGATAGGAGATGCGGCCGGAGACGACGCTGGTCGCGTTGCCCGTGAGCAGGTGCCCGTCACCGCCTTCACCACCGCTGATGCTGGAGGCGTAACTGGTGTTGAAGGCGCCGACGTAGACGCCGGTGCTGCTGCCGCGCAACGAGTTCGGCGCGACACCGGCGCGCTCGAAGGCCTCCCAGGCCGACTCCAGCAGGAGCCGCTGCTGCGGGTCCATCGCCTGCGCCTCACGCGGCGAGATCCCGAAGAACTCGGCATCGAACTCGGCGGCGCCCGTGAGGAACCCGCCCTCGCGCACGTAGGTCTTGCCGGGCTTGTCGGGGTCGGGGTCGTACAGCCCGTCGACGTCCCAGCCGCGGTCGACGGGGAAGCCGGTCATCGCGTCGCCGCCGTCGAGGAGCAGCTGCCACAGCTTCTCCGGCGTGTCGGCCCCGCCGCCGAAGCGGCAGGCCATGCTCACGATCGCGATGGGCTCGCTGCCCTTCGCCTCGACCGCCTGCAGCCGCTGACGCGTCTGCTGCAGGTCGGTGGTGACGCGCTTCAGGTATTCCCGAAGCTTGTCCTCGGTGCTGGTCATGGCGCGAAAACCTCCCGGTGTTCCAGGGAAAGACGTCTCGACCTACCGGGTTGCTCAGCCGAGCCCCAGTTCCTCGTCGATGAGCGCGAACATCTCGTCGTCGGTCGACTCGGCGAGCGCGGTGGCGTCCGTGGCGGCACTGCCACCGCTCAACGCGGCTGCCTGCCCGCCGTCGTGCTCCTCGACCTTCCAGTGCAGTGCGGAGAGCCGTTTGCCGAGCCGCGTCCGCACCGCGGGTTCGAGCGCGGCCGCGGCCAGGGCCGCCTCCAGCCGCTCGAGCTCCGCGAACACGGACCCGGCTCCTTCGTCGTCGGCCCCGGCACCGAGGTCGGCGCCGAGCCTGCGGGCCAGCGCGACGGGTGTCGGGTGGTCGAAAATGGTGGTGGCGGGCAGTTTCACGCCCGTTTCGGCGGTGAGCCGGTTGCGCAGCTCGACCGCCGTCAGCGACGTCATGCCCAGATCGGTGAACCCGCGCTCGACGTCCAGCGCCTCCGGCGAGCCGTGCCCCAGCACGGTCGCCGCGTGCCGCGACACGAGCTCCAGCAGGATGGCCTGCTGCTCCCGCGCGCTGCGGCCGGCCAGCTTTTCCGCCAAGGCCGAGCCGCCCGCCTCCGCGGGTGCGGCCGCCCCGGCCGCACGCCGCGCCGGCGGGCGCACGAGCCCGCGCAGCACGGGCGGGATCTCCTCGTGGGACGTGCCGCCGAGCCGCATCGGCACCGGTACGACCAGTGCCGCGTCGACCTCGGCGGCGGCGTCGAACAGCCGCAGCCCGAGCTCGGCGGACAGCGGCAGCACCCCGCCGCGGCGGAACCGGGCGAGATCGGTGTCCTCGACACCACCGGTCATCGTGCTGCGCTCGGCCCAGAAGCCCCATGCCAGCGACGTGGCCGGGAGACCTTCGGCCCGGCGGTGTGCGGCGAGGGCGTCGAGGAAGGTGTTGGCGGCGGCGTAGTTGGCCTGGCCGGCGTTGCCGAACACGCCCGCCGCGGAGGAGAACAGCACGAACGCGGCGAGCTCCTTGTCCCGCGTCAGCTCGTCGAGTGCCACAGCGACGTCGACCTTGGGCCGCAGCACCGGGCCGAGGCGGTCCGGCGTCTGGGCTTCGAGGGCGCCGTCGTCGAGGACGCCGGCGAGGTGTACGACGGCCGTGAGCGGCTCGCCGGCCAGCAGCTTCGCGAGTGCCGCGCGGTCGGTGACGTCGCAGGCCTCGACCCGGGCGGTGGCGCCGAGCGCGGTCAGGTCGGTGACGAGTTCGCGGGCGCCCGGGGCGTCGAGACCACGGCGGCTGGTGAGCAGCAGGTCGGTCACGCCGTGCTCGGTGACGAGGTGCCGGGCGACGAGCGCGCCCAGGGTGCCGGTGCCGCCGGTCAGCAGCACCGGGCCGGTGCCCCAGCTGGCCGGCTCCGCGGTGCGTTCGGCGCGGGCGAGGCGAGGCACGGTGATCGCGCCGCCGCGGATCGCGAGCTGGGGTTCACCGCTGCCGAGCGCCGGGGTGAGCGCGGCCAGGGACGTTTCGTCGTCGTCCACGTCGACCAGCACGAACCGGCCGGGGTGCTCGGTCTGGGCGGACCGCACGAGGCCCCATACGCCCGCGCCGGCGAGCCCGGCCACGGTGTCGCCGGGTCCGGCCGCGACCGCGTTGCGGGTCAGGAGGACCAGGCGGCTGTCGTCGAAGCGGTCGTCGGCGAGCCAGGCGCGCACGGCTTCCAGCGCCGCGGCCGTCGTCTCGTGGACGCTGGTGACCAGGTCGTCCTGCGCCGGTACGAGGGGCAGCACGACGAACGGCCTCGGGTCCACTTCGGACACGGTCGCCGCGATGGCGCCGAGCTTCTCGGCGAGCGGGCCGGTGCCCACCGTCGTGTAGTCCGCGGGCCGGCCGGCCGGCGCGGGAGCCCAGTCCAGCCGGAAGAGCGCGGAGCGCAGTTCGGCGTCGGGCGCCGCGATCTTGGCCGGGTCGAGCGGGCGAAGCTCGATGTTCTCGCACGCCACCACCGGCTGGCCGGAACCGTCGATCGCGGTCAGCGCGACGCCGTCGGACGTCCGGCGCAAGTGGACCCGCAGGGTCGTGGCCCCGGTGGCCGCCACGGTCACGCCGTGCCAAGCGGACGGCAGCGCGAGGGTGTCCTCGGAGACGCAAGCCAGCAGCGACTGCAGAAGCGCGGGGTGCAGGAGACACTGCCCGGCGTCCTCCTCCAGGTCGGCCGCGAGCGTGACCTCGGCGAACACGTCGGTGTCGCCCGGCCACACGCCGGTCACCGCCGCGAAGAGCGGGCCGGCCTCGAAGCCGTGGCGGACGGCTCGGCCGGCGAACGCGTCGAGGTCCTCGGCGACGGCGTTCTCCGGCGGCCACGACAGCGCGGGGATCGGCGCGGCCGGACGCAAAGTGCCGCTCGCGTGGCAGGTCCACGGGCCGTCGTCGAATCGCGCGTAGACGGCGACGGTGCCCGTCCCGCCGTCCGGTTCGGCGATGACCTGGACCTGCGCCGCCGCGGTGCCGGCCAGCGTGAGGGGTTCGTGCACGGTCAGCTCCGCGAGCCCCGGCAGCCCGGCCTCGGCGCCGGCCCGCACGGCCCACTCGACGAACGCCGTGTCCGGCACCAGCACCGTGCCCGCCACCGCGTGGTCGGCCAGCCACGGCTGCGCCGCGAGCGACACGCGGCCGGTCAGGACCACGCCCCGGTCGTCGGCGAGCGGCACGGCCGCGCCGAGCAGCGGGTGGTCCGCGGCGGCGACGCCGAGCCCGGTGGCGTCGGCGGCCGAGGGCAGCACCTCCGGCCAGAACCGCTGCCGCTGGAACGCATACGTCGGCAGGTCCACCCGTCGGCCACCGTCGATCGCCGATGTCCAGTCCACCGGCACGCCACGCACATGGGCCTCGGCGAAGGACGTGTACAGCCGCGCCAGGCCACCCTCGTGGCGGCGCAACGACCCGACGGCGACAACACCGTCGGTGTCGGCGGTGTCTTGGATGCTCATGACCAGCACCGGGTGGGCGCTCGCCTCCACGAACACGTCGTGGTCCTCGGCCAGCAGCGCCCGCAGCGCGGTCTCCAGCTGCACGACGCCGCGGAGGTTGTCGTACCAGTACCGCGCGTCGAGCCCGGCGGTGTCCTGCCACGCGCCGGTGACGGTCGAGAAGAACGGGACCGCCGAGGTCCGCGGCGCGACCGGGGCCAGGTCCCGCAGCAGTTCGTCGCGGATGCGCTCGACGTGGTGGGAGTGCGAGGCGTAGTCCACGGGCACCTTCTTCGCCCGGACGCCGTCGGCTGCGCACGCCTCGAGGAACTCGTCGAGCGCGCCGGCGTCGCCGGACACGACCACCGAGCCGGGCCCGTTGACCGCGGCGATCGACACGCCGTCGTGCTTCTCCAGGCGTTCGGCCACGACCTCACGCGACGCGGTCACCGAGGCCATCCCACCGAGGCCGGACAGCTCGCGCGCGATGGCCTGGCTGCGCAACGCGACCACGCGGGCACCGTCCTCGAGGGACAGTCCACCCGCGACACACGCCGCCGCGATCTCGCCCTGCGAATGCCCGACGACCGCCGCCGGGACCACGCCCGCCGCACGCCAGACCTCGGCCAGCGCGACCATCATCGCCCACAGCGCGGGCTGCGCCACGTCGACGCGGTCCAGGCCCGGCGCGCCTTCCGCGCCGGTGAGCACGTCCCGCAGCGACCAGTCCACCAGCGGCCGGAGCGCGGCTTCGCACTCGTCGATCCGCGCCGCGAACACCGGCGACGCGGCAAGCAGCTCCGCCCCCATGCCGGCCCACTGGGAACCTTGGCCGGGGAACACCAGCACGGTGCGGCGCTCGTCGGGGATCCGGCCGTCGCCCTCGACCACGCCGGGGCCGGGCGTCCCGTCGGCCAGCGAGCGGACCCCGGCCAGCAGGTCCTCGCGGTTCTCGCCCGCGACGACCGCGCGGTGCTCGTGCAACGTCCGGCCGGTGGCCAGCGAGTACGCAACATCGGCCGGGTCCGCGTCGACGTCGAGCAGCGCCCGCGCCTGGCCGCGCAGCGCGGCCTTGCTCCGCGCCGACAGCAGCCACGGCACGACCCCGGTCCGTTCCGCAGACGGCACTGGCTCGACGGCAGGGGCCTGCTCCAGGATCACGTGCGCGTTGGTGCCGCTCATGCCGAACGACGACACCGCCGCCCGGCGCGGGCGTCCGGTCTCGGGGAACGGCACCGCGTCGGTCAGCAGCGACACCGCGCCCGAGGACCAGCCGACGTGCGGCGACGGCGTCTCGGCGTGCAGCGTCTTCGGGGCGAGACCGTGCTTGAGCGCCATCGCCATCTTGATCACGCCGGCGACCCCGGCCGCGGCCTGAGTGTGGCCGATGTTCGACTTGATCGACCCGAGCAGCAGCGGCCGCTCGGCGGGCCGGTCGCGGCCGTAGGTGGCCAGCAGCGCGTCGGCTTCGATCGGGTCGCCCAGCGCGGTGCCGGTGCCGTGGGCCTCCAGCACGTCGACGTCCTCGGTGGACAGTCGCGCGTTCTCCAGTGCCTGCCGGATCACCCGCTGCTGCGAAGGACCGTTGGGCGCCGTGAGGCCGTTGGACGCGCCGTCCTGGTTGACCGCCGAGCCGCGCAGGACCGCGAGGACCTCGTGGCCGTGACGCTGGGCGTCGGAAAGCCGTTCCAGCACGAGCATCCCCGCGCCCTCGGCCCAGCCGAACCCGTCGGCGCCGTCGGCGAACGCCTTGCACCGGCCGTCCGGCGCGAGCGCCTGCATACGGCTGAACTCGACCAGTGGCGCGGCCGTGGTGATCACGCTCATCCCGCCGGCCAGCGCGAGGGAACACTCCCCCGTCCGCAGCGACCGCGCGGCCCAGTGCAGCGCGACCAGCGACGCCGAGCACGCCGTGTCCACCGTGACCGCCGGGCCTTCGAAGCCGAAGGTGTAGGCCAGCCGCCCGGACGCCACACTGCCCGCGACGCCCGTGCTGACATAGCCCTCCAGGTCCTCACGAGCCTCGCTGAGCACCGAGCCGTAGTCCTGGCCGTTGGTGCCCACGAACACGCCGGTCCGCGAGCCGCGCAGCCGCGCCGGGTCGAGACCCGCGCGTTCCATGGCCTCCCACGACGTCTCCAGCAGCAACCGCTGCTGCGGGTCCATCGCGAGCGCCTCGCGCGGCGCGATCCCGAAGAACGCGGCGTCGAAGTCGGCGATCCCCTCCAGGAACCCGCCGCGGCAGGCCACGGGGAACTCGCCGCCGTCGAGCTCGGCGGGCCAGCCGCGGTCGGCCGGCAGCTCGCCGATCACGTCCCGGCCCTCGGCGGCCACGGCCCACAGGTCCTCGGCGGAGCGCACCCCGCCGGGGAACCGGCAGCCCACGCCCACGATCGCGATCGGCTCGTGCGCCTTCGCCTCGAGCTGCTTGTTCCGGCGGCGCAGGCGCTCGACCTCTTTCGCCGCCGTCCGCAGGGCCTCGACGACCTTCTCGCTGGGCGTGGTCATGGGTGTCAGCTCCGTCTAGTCGCGGGTCGGATCGGGATCGGTGAGGAACGCCTGCACGAGGTCGTCCACGTCCATCGAGTCGATCGAGGCCTCCGGGGCGCGATCGTCCACGGCAGGGTCCTCCGGGTGCTGCTCCGCCAGCTCGCGCAGCTGCCGCAACAGGCCGGCGTCGCGCAGGCGGTCAGGCGGGATCGTCGCCAGCAGGCGGGTGATCTCGGCTTCCTCGCTCGGTTCGGCTGCTTCGTCGGTGTCGCCGCACAGCAGCCCGGCCAGGTGCTCGGCGAGCACGCGAGGCGTCGGGTGGTCGAACACGAGGCTCGCGGCGAGCCCGAGGCCGGTCGCGGCGGCGAGGCGGTTGCGGACCTCGATCGCGGTGAGCGAGTCGAAACCCAGGTCCCGGAACGGTTTCCCGGCCGCGACAGCCTTCGGGTCCCCGTGGCCGAGCACCGCGGCCACCTGCGTCCGCACCACGTCCAGTGCGGCGCCCGCACGGTCGGTGACCGGCAGCGTGGCCAGCCGTTCCCGCAGGCCGGACGCGGCTGATTCCGCCTCACGCCTGCCCGCGGCCACGGAGTCGAGGACTTCGCGGGCGGCAGGCAGGTCGCCCAGCGCCGCGTTCGGGCGGACTTCCAGCAGCCCCATCAGGAACGGGCGGTGCTGCAGGTCCGCGACCACGAGCGCCGGGGCGCGATCGGTCACCGCGTGGGCGAGCGCGTCGAGCGCCAGCTCGGGCGGCAGCGCCGCGGCGCCGATCCGGTCGAGCTCCGCCGTCGTGGCCATGCCGCCGCCGGCCCAGGCGCCCCAGGAGATCGAGGTCGCCGCGAGCCCGGCGGTGTGCCGGCGTTCGGCGAGTCCGTCGAGGACCGCGTTGGCCGCCGCGTAGTTGGCCTGGCCGAGGTTGCCGACCGCACTGGAGACCGACGAGAACAGCACGAACGCGGCCAGGTCGACGTCGCGGGTCAGCTCGTCGAGCACCAGCGCCGAGGTCACCTTGGCGCGGTAGACGGAGTCGAACCGGTCGGGCGTGAGACTGTCGAGCACGCCGTCGTCGAGCACCCCGGCGGTGTGGACGATCCCGGTCAGCGGGTGCTCCTGCGGAACACCCGCCAGCAGGGCCGCCACCGCCGCGCGGTCGGCGACGTCGCAGGCCGCCACGGTGACGCGGGTGCCGCCGGCCGTCAGTTCGTCGCGCAGCTCGGCCGCGCCCGGCGCGTCCAAGCCGCGGCGGCTCACCAGCAGCAGGTGCTCGGCGCCCGTGGCGCCCAGCCGCCGGGCGACGTGCGCACCCAGCGCACCGGTGCCGCCGGTGACGAGCACCGTCCCGGACGGCTGCCACGGCGTCCCCTCGGCCGGCCGGGCCGGCACCAGACGGCGGCCGAACATCCCGGTCGAGCGCACCGCCAGCTGGTCCTCACCGGAAGTGCCGGCGACGTCGGCGATCCGGCGCACGACGTCGGCGCCGAGGTCCTCGGGCAGGTCGGCCACACCGCCCCACAGCTGCGGGTACTCCAGCGCGGCGACCCGCGCCAGGCCCCACACGCCGGTCCGGTACGGGTCCTCGACCACGTCGCCGGCCACGGCGGCGACCGCGGCCCGGGTGAAGACCCACAGCGGAGCCCCGATCTGCGCGTCGCCCAGGGCCTGGATCAACGCAGTCGTGTCGACCGCGCCGGACTGGCCCGGCGAGGCCGTGGCCAGCAGCGAAACCACCGCGGTGTACGAGGATTTCGCTGCCTCGCGCAGCGACTCCGCCAGGCAGCCACGGCTCGGGTCCGCGATCTCGACCACGGTGACGTCGCCGAGCGCGGCCACGACCTCGGTGGTCCAGGCGTCGGCCCCGGCCGGGACGAGTACCAGGCGGGGGCCCGGCGTGGCCGAGCCGAGCCGCACCGGGGACCAGGTCTCGCGGTAACGGTGCGCGTCCAGCGCCGAGCGGGCCTGCCGGCGGCGGCGCCACGTGGACAGCGCGGGCACCACAGTGGACAGTGCCGCGCCCTCCAGTTCCAGCTCCAGGCTGGCCGCGAGCGTCGCCAGGTCTTCCTGTTCGACGGCGGCCCAGAACTCCGCGTCGACGGCGTCGGCCGAGCTCGCCGCCACCGGCGCCGCGGCCCGCTCGGGCCAGAACCGCTGGTGGCGGAAGGGATAGGTGGGCAGTTCGACGTGGCCGGCGCCGGTGCCGTCGCCGGCGCGAGCCCAGTCGACGTCCACACCCGCGGTGTGCAGGCGGGCCAGAGCGGCCAGCAGCGACGGTTCCTCGGCACGGTCCTTGCGCAGCGCCGGGGTGGCGATCACGTCGTCGCCATCGGCCGAGCCGAGCGCGAGCGCCGTGAGGACGCCGTCGGGGCCGAGCTCGAGGAAGGTGTCCGCACCGGCGGCTTCGAGGGCCGCGACGCCGTCGGCGAAGCGCACGGTCTCGCGGACGTGGCTCACCCAGTAGCCGGGCGTGCCCATCCGTTCGGCCGCGTCCCCGATCGACCCCGACACGGTCGAGGCGATCGGGATCCGCGGCGCGGCGAACCTCAGCGTCTCCACCACTCGCGCGAACTCCTCCAGCACGGGTTCCATCAGCACTGAGTGGAACGCATGGCTGACCGGCAAACGCCTAGTCTTTCGGCCCAGCGCGGAAAACTCCGCCGCGACCTGCGCGACTTCGGCTTCGCGGCCGGCGAGCACGACGGCGTCCGGGCCGTTCACGGCGGCGATCGAGACGCTCTCGCCCAAGCGCGGCGCGACCTCGTCCTCGCTCGCCTGCACGGAGACCATCGCGCCGCCGGCGGGCAGCGCCTGCATGAGCCGGCCGCGGGCCGCCACGAGCACGCAGGCGTCCTCCAGCGTCAGGACACCGGCGACGTGGGCCGCCGCGATCTCGCCGATCGAGTGCCCGGCCAGCAGGTCGGGCCGCACGCCGAACGACTCGACGAGCCGGTACAGCGCCACCTCGATCGCGAACAACGCGGGCTGCGCCCACTCCGTCCGGTCGAGGGTTTCGGCGTCCTCGCCCCACACGACCTCCCGCAACGGCCGCGCCAGCTGAGCGTCCAGCAGCCGGGCGACGGCGTCGAACGCTTCCGCGAACGCGGGGAAACGCGCGTAGAGGTCGCGGCCCATGCCGAGCCGCTGCGAGCCCTGGCCGGCGAAGAGCACCGCCAGCGTCCGCTCACCGCTCTCGCCGCGGGCGGCCTCGGTGACGCCGTCCGTGTCGGCCAGCAGCACTGCGCGGTGCTCGAACGGCGGGCGCGCGGCCAGTGCCCGGGCGACGTCGATCGCGGGGGTTTCCGGGTGGGTGTCGGCGAAAGCACGCACGCGGGCCAGTTGCTCGTCGAGTGCTTCGGCGTCGCGTCCGGAGACCGGCCAGGCCACCACCGATGGCGTCACCGCCGGTTCCTCGACCGGCTCGGCCGGCGGCGCCTGCTCGATGATCACGTGTGCGTTCGTGCCGCTCACGCCGAAGGACGACACGCCGGCCCGGCGCGGACGTCCGGTTTCGGGCCAGGCCCGGGGTTCGGTGAGCAGGTCGATCGCGCCGGTGCTCCAGTCGACACGGGACGACGGTGCAGCCAGGTGCAGCGTCTTCGGCAGCAGGTCGTGCTTCAGCGCGAGCACCATCTTGATCACGCCCGAGACGCCCGCGGCCGCCTGCGTGTGGCCGATGTTCGACTTCACCGAACCCAGCAGCAGCGGCGTTTCGCGGTCCTGGCCGTAGGTCGCGAGCAGGCCCTGCGCCTCGATCGGGTCGCCGAGGACCGTGCCGGTGCCGTGGGCCTCGACGGCGTCGACGTCCGCAGTGGACAGTCCGGCGTTGGCCAGTGCCTGCCGGATCACGCGCTGCTGCGAGGGGCCGTTCGGGGCGGTCAGGCCGTTGGACGCACCGTCCTGGTTCACCGCGCTGCCCCGCACGACCGCCAGCACCTCGTGGCCGTGGCGGCGGGCGTCGGAAAGGCGTTCGACGAGGATCACGGCGACGCCTTCGGACCAGCCGGTGCCGTCCGCGCCGTCGGCGAACGCCTTGCACCGGCCGTCGGGCGCGAGCCCGCCCTGGCGGGTGAACTCGCTGAACGAGTCGGCGGTGGTCATGACGGTGACGCCGCCGACGACGGCCAGCGAGCACTCGCCCGAGCGCAGCGACTGGCTCGCCCAGTGCAGCGCGACCAGCGAGGACGAGCACGCCGTGTCCACCGTGACCGCCGGGCCTTCGAAGCCGAACGTGTAGGCCAGCCGGCCGGACGCGACGCTCGCCGCGAGCCCGGTGCTGACGTGGCCTTCCAGGTCTTCGGCGGCGTGGGCGACGAGGTCGGCGTAGTCCTGGCCGTTGGTGCCGATGAACACGCCCGCGTCGGTGCCGCGCACGGCGGCAGGGTCGATGCCCGCGCGCTCGAACGCTTCCCAGGTGGTTTCGAGCAGCTGCCGCTGCTGCGGGTCCATCGCCAGCGCCTCGCGCGGCGAGATGCCGAAGAACGCGGCGTCGAACAACGGGAGGTCGTGCAGGAAACCGCCGTGCAGGGCGTCGCTGCGGCCGCGGCCGTCGCCGTCGCCGTGGGCCAGCAGGTCGAGATCCCAGCCGCGGTCGGTCGGGAACGGCGTGATGCCGTCCCGGCCTTCGGCCACCAGCTCCCAGAACTCCTCGGGCGAGGTCACGTCGCCGGGCAGGCGGCAGCTCATGCCGACGATCACGACGGGGTCGTCGTGGTCGGCCCCCTGGGTCGAAGGACGAGTGCCCCGCGCCGCGGTGCCGGTCTTGCGCTCGCCGAGCAGCTCGGCGAGGAGGTGGTCGGTGAGCACCGAAGCCGTCGGGTGGTCGTAGACGAGCGTGGCCGGCAAGGCGAGTCCCGTCGCCGCCTTGAGGCGTGTGGGCAGCTCGACGGCCGTGAGCGAGTCGAACCCGAGGTCGCGGAACGCGCGGTCCGGCGCGATCGTCTTGCTCCCGGCGTGGCCGAGGACGCGGGCGACGTTCCGCCGCACGAGGTCCAGCACCACCGCGCGGCGCTCCTGCTCGGGCAGGCCGCGCAGCCGTTCGGTGAGCGCGGATCCCGCCGCGGCGGCCGCGGCGCGCTGGTCGGCCAGCACCTGCCGGGCCTCCGGCAGCCCGGACAGCAGCGGCGACGGGCGCAGGCCCAGCACCGCCTCGAGGAACGGCCGGTGCCGCAGGTCGGCGACCACAGTCGAGGTCTCGTCCGCCGCGACCAGCCGCCGCAGTTCGGTGAGGGCGAGCTGCGGGTCGAGCGCGCCGGGTTCGGTGCCCCACGCGCCCCAGCCGATGGCCGTCGCGGGCTTGCCCTCCGCGCGGCGGCGGGCAGCGAGGGCGCGGAGAGCCGCGCCGGCCGTCGCCTGGGTGGCGTGGGCCGGGGTGCCGACCGAGCCGGAAGCCGAGGCGAAGAGCACGAACGCGTCGAGGTCGGTGGCCAGCTCGTCGAGGACGAGCGCGGGCTCGACGGTCGTGGCCCAGTCGTCGCCGTCGAAGCCCGCGGTGTGGACCACGGCGGTGATGTCGTGGCTCGCGAGGAGTTCGGCAATGGCCTCGCGACCCGGGCTGACCAGGAGCACGTCGTCGGCGCCCCATTCGGTGAGGCTGCGGGCGACTTCTTCGCCGAGCGGGCCGGCGGTGGTCACCAAGACGGTGCCGGACGGCGTCCACTCGCCGCAGTCCGGCGCCGGAGCCGGTTCCAGGCGCCGGGCCAGCACGCCGGTCTCGCGGATGGCGAGCTCGTCTTCGTCCCCGGCACCGCTCAGCACGGCGGCCAGGCTGGCCAGCACGTCGTCGTCGAGCGCGGCCGGCAGGTCGACGAGACCACGCCACGTCGCCGGGTGTTCCAGCGCCGCGACGCGGCCGAACCCCCACACCGCGGCCTGGGCCAGGTCGGCCCCGTAGTCCCGGGTGACCGTCCACAAGGGAGCGTTCGCGGTGCGGGCCAGCTCGGCCGTCTGCTCGACGCTCGGCAGCAGCGACACGACGCCGGTGACATCCTCGACGTCGGCCAGCTCATCCGCGGCGACCGGCGTCAGGCCGAGACCGTCGACGATCCGCTCGGTCCACTCGTCGTGCTCGTGGACGACGGCGAGCCAGGTGCCGGTGAGGCTGCCCGTGACGGCTGCCGGGACCCAGGTTTCGCGGTACCGCAGGGAGTCCGCGCGGCTGCGGTTGCGCCAGGCGGCCAGCGCCGCGACGTCACCGCGGTCGACGGCGGCCCAGAACTCGTCGTCGGCCACGTGCTCGTCGGCGCGCTCGGGCCAGAACCGCTCGCGCTGGAACGCATACGGCGGCAGCACCACGCGGGCCGCCCCGGTGCCGGTGAACAGCTCGGACCACCGCACGTCCACGCCGGCCACGAACACCTCGGCCAGCGCGGTCACCGCGGCCTGCTCCTCGTCGCGGTCCCTGCGCAGCAGCGGAACCGCGACCTCGGCGCCGTTCGCGCGGGCCATCGCGGCGAGGGTGCCGTCGGGCCCGAACTCCAGGAACGCGGTCGCGCCCTGCTCGGCGAGCGCCCGCACGGCGTCGGCGAACCGGACGGTGGCGCGGACGTGCTCGACCCAGTAGCAGGCGTTCGCCGGTTCGGCGAGCGCGCCGGTCACGGTGGAGACCATCGGGATCGCCGGCGCCGAGTACTCCAGTGACTCCGCCACCGTGCGGAACTCGGCGAGCACCGGCTCCATCAGCGGCGAGTGGAACGCGTGCGAGACGGCCAGGCGCTTGGTCTTGCGGTCGGCGAAGTGCGCGGCAACGGCGTCGACCGCGGCCTCGGTGCCCGCCAGGACGAGCGCGGCCGGTCCGTTGATCGCGGCGATCGCCACGTCGTCCGTCAGGTGCGGCGTGACCTCGTCCTCGGTGGCTTCCAGCGCGAGCATCACGCCACCGGCGGGCAGGGCCTGCATCAGCCGCCCACGAGCAGTGACGAGCTTCGCGGCGTCTTCGAGGCTGAACACCCCGGCGACGTGGGCCGCGGCGATCTCGCCGATCGAGTGCCCCGCGACGAACTCCGGCGTGACACCCAGCGACTCGGCGAGCCGGAACAGCGCCACCTCCAGCGCGAACAACGCGGGCTGTGTCCAGCCGGTCTCGTCGAGCCGGTCGGCGTCCTCGCCCCACACGACGTCGCGCAGGCCTTCGGGCAGCACCGCCAGGACCTCGTCGAACGCCTCGGCGAAGACCGGGAAGCGCGCGTAGAGCCCGCGGCCCATGCCGAGCCGCTGCGCGCCCTGGCCGGCGAACAGCACCGCGAGCGTCCGATCCTGTGCTTCGCCGCGAGCGAGCTCCACGCCGTCGGCGAGGACCGAGCGCTGCGCGAAAACACTGCGGCCGGCCAGCGTGCGGCCGACGTCCAGCGGGTCACCGGCGACCCGGGCGATCTGCGCGTCCAGCGCCTCCGGCGTCTTCGCGGAGTACACCCACGGCACCACGGTCGGCGCCAGCGTCGCCGGCTCCGGGCGTTTGGCCGCCGGGGCCTGTTCCAGGATGAGGTGCGCGTTGGTGCCGCTGATGCCGAACGACGACACCGCCGCACGCCGCACGCGGTCGACCTCCGGCCACGGCCGCGGTTCGGTGGCCAGCTCGATCGCGCCCGACGTCCAGTCCACGTGCGACGAAGGCGCGTCCACGTGCAGCGTCTTCGGCACGGAGCCTTCGCGCACCGCCATGATCATCTTGATCACGCCCGCCACGCCGGCGGCGGCGAGGCTGTGACCGATGTTGGACTTGACCGAGCCCAGCAGCATCGGCGTCTCACGGTCCTGCCCGTAAGTCGCGAGCAGCGCCTGGGCTTCGATCGGGTCGCCCAGCGCGGTGCCGGTGCCGTGGCCCTCCATCACGTCGACGTCCTGAGTGGACAGTCCCGCGTTGGCCAGCGCGGCCCGGATCACGCGTTGCTGCGAAGGCCCGTTCGGTGCGGAGAGGCCATTGGAGGCGCCGTCCTGGTTCACGGCGGAGCCGCGGATGACGGCCAGGATGTCGTGGCCGTTGCGCTTCGCATCGGACAGGCGTTCCAGCAGCACGAGCCCGACGCCCTCGGCGATGCTCATGCCGTCGGCGGCCTCGGCGAACGCCTTGACGCGCCCGTCGGCCGCCATCATGCGCTGGCGGCTGAAGCCGACGAACGTGCTCGGCGTCGCGACCAGCTGCACACCACCGGCCAGCGCCAGCGTGCTCTCGCCGCTGCGCAGTGACTGGCACGCCAGGTGCATCGACACCAGCGAAGACGAGCAGGCCGTGTCGATCGTCACCGCCGGGCCTTCCAGCCCGAAGACATAGGAGATCCGACCGGACAGCACACTCGAGTCGGCGCCGGTCACGCGGTGGCCTTCGGCCCCGTCGGGAGCTTTGAAGGCGGATGAGCTGTAGTCGTCGGCGCTGGCGCCGACGAACGTGCCCGTGCGGCTGCGGCGCAGCGTCGCCGGGTCGATGCCGGCGTGTTCGAACGTCTCCCACGCCGTCTCCAGCAGGAGCCGCTGGCGCGGGTCCATCGCGACGGCCTCGCGGGGCGAGATGCCGAAGAACTCCGCGTCGAAGTCGGTGGCCTGGTCCATGAACCCGCCGTGCGTGGCGTAGGTCTTGCCGGCGCGGTCGGGGTCCGGGTCGTAGAGGTCGCGGATGCGCCAGCCGCGGTCGGCCGGGAACTCCGTGACCGCGTCGACCCCGGCGCCCACCAGGGCCCACAGGTCTTCGGCCGAGCGCACGCCGCCCGGGTAACGGCAGCCGATGCCGACGACCACGATCGGGTCGCCGTCCAGCGCCTTCGCCGGCGCCGCGACGGCTTCCGGTGCCGCTTGCGCGTCGCCCACCAGGTCGGTCAGCAGCAGCTCGGCGAGCCGCTCCGGCGTCGGGTGGTCGAAGACCAAAGTGGACGGCAGCCGCAGGCCGGTCGCAGCCGTGAGCCGGTTGCGCAGCTCGACCGCGGTGAGCGAGTCGAAGCCCTGCTCACGGAACTCGCGGCGCACGTCGATGGCGTGTCCGGACGCGTGGCCGAGCACCGCCGCCGCCTCCGTGCGGACGAGCTCGGCCAGGAACTTGAGCCGTTCGCCCGGCCGAAGCTCGCCGACGCGACGGCCGAGCGAGCTGGCCGCGCCCGTCGCCGAAGCCTGGGCCGCCGTGCGCCGGCCGCCCGTGACGAGGCCGCGCAGCAACGCAGGGACCTCGTTCTGGCGGCGCAGTGCCGCGGTGTCGAGCTTCGCGGCGACGACGAGCGCCTCGTCGGTGCCGACCGCGCCGTCGAACAACGTCAGGCCGTGGGCGGTGTCGATGGGTGGCAGCCCCGCGGCGCTCATGCGCGCCACGTCGGTGTCGCTCAGTTCACCGGTCATCCCGCTGGCCTGCGCCCACAGCGTCCAGGCGATCGACGTCGCCGGAAGTCCTTGTGCGGCGCGGTGGGCGGCGAGCGCGTCGAGGTAGCCGTTGGCCGCGGCGTAGTTGCCCTGGCCCGGGCTGCCGGTCACGCCGGCGACCGAGGAGAACAGCACGAAGTCCGCGAGATCGTCGTCGCGCGTCAGCTCGTGCAGGTGCCACGCGGCGTCGACCTTGGGCCGCAGCACCTGCGCCAGCCTTTCGGGCGTCAGGGATTCCACAGTGCCGTCGGCGAGCACACCGGCCGTGTGGACGATCGCGGTCAGCGCGTGCTCGGCCGGCACCGATGCGAGCAGGGCAGCGACGGCGTCGCGGTCCGCGGTGTCGCACGCGGCGAGCGTGACCTCGGCGCCGAGCTCCGTCAGGGCGGCGTGGAGTTCGGCCGCGCCGGGCGCGTCCGCGCCACGGCGGCTGACCAGCAGCAAGTGGCGCATCCCGCGTTCGGCCACCAGGTGCTTGGCCAGCTCTCCGCCGAGCACGCCGGTACCGCCGGTGATGAGGACGGTGCCTTCGGCGTCCCACGCCTTCGGCTGGGTGAGCACGATCTTGCCGGTGTGTTTGCCCTGGCTCATGAACCGGAACGCGTCGCGGGCGCGGCGGATGTCCCACGTGGTCACGGGCAGCGGCTTCAGCACGCCGGCGTCGAACAGCTCCAGCAGCGCTGTGAGCATCTCCTGCGTGCGGTCGGCGCCGGCTTCGACGAGGTCGAACGCACGGTAGCGGATCCGCGGGAAGTCCGCGGCCTCGCGGATGTCGGTCTTGCCCATCTCGAGGAACCGGCCGCCGTCGGTCAGCAGCCGCACCGAAGCGTCCACGAACTCGTGCGCCAGGGAGTTGAGCACCACGTCGACCGGCCCGAACTTCTCCTCGAAGTCGAGCGTGCGCGACGAGGCGATGTGATCCTCGGCGACGCCGAGCTCGCGCAGCAGGTGCTGTTTGCCTTCGCTGGCGGTGGCGTAGACCTCGAGGCCGAAGTGGTGCGCCAGCTGGATCGCGGCCATTCCGACGCCGCCGGCGCCGGCGTGGATGAGGACCGTCTGCCCGCGCTGCACGTCGGCGAGGTCGACGAACGCGTAGTACGCGGTCAGGTAGACGAGGGCGACCGAAGCCGCCTCCTGCGCGGTCCAGCCCTCGGGGACGCGCGCCAGGTAACGCTCGTCGGCCACGGTGACGTCGGCGAACCCGCCGTTGAGGACGCCGAACACAGGGTCGCCTGGCCGTAGCCCGGTCACGGCGGAGCCGACGTCGGTGACCACACCCGAGCCTTCGAGGCCGGGCAGGCCGGACTTGCGGGGGTTCATGCCGAGCGCGTCGATCACGTCGCGGAAGTTCAGGCCCGACGCGGCGAGGCGCACGCGCACCTCACGTTCGCCCAGCGGGGCCAGGACTTCGGGGTTCGGGGTCAGGAACAGGTTGTCGAGGCTGCCCTTCTGACGGGTGTCCAGACGCCACGGCTCGCCGCCGGCGGGCGGGACGAGCGCGGAGCCGGTGCCGAGCCGGGCGAGCCGGCCCGCGAGCAGCTCACCGGCGCGCACCGCGAGCTGTGGTTCGGCGGAACCGAGCACAGTGGACAGTGCGTCGGCGCCCGTCCCGTCGAGATCGACGAGGGTGAAACGGCCGGGGTTCTCCGACTGCGCCGAGCGCACCAGTCCGCAGACGGCCGCGCCGGCCAGGTCAGTGACGTCCTCGCCGTCGCGGGTGGCCACGGCGCCGCGCGTGACGAACACCAGGCGGGTGTCGGCGAAGCGGTCGTCGGCGAGCCAGCGCTGCAGCAGCGCGAGTGCGTTCGTGGTGGCTTCGTGCACGGCCGCGGGGGTCGCGCCGCTGTGGACCGGGACGAGCACGACGTCCGGGGTGGTGTCGACGTCGTCGAGGTCGGTCACCGTGAGCGCGTGCAGTGGCGCGGCCAGGCGATCGTCGCCGAGGACCACGCAGGTGCCGGACGCGGCGTCGGAGGTGACCGTGGTCCACTGGAGACGGAACAGGCTGTCGTACGGGCTCGGCTTCGGCGCGGCACCGGCGGCCCGCAGCAGCAGCGACTCGACGGACACGACGGGCGCGCCCTCAACGTCGACCGCGGCCAGCGAGACCGAGTCGCCGCCGGTCGGAGTGAGGCGTACGCGCAGCGTCTGCGCGCCGGCCGCGTGCAGGGACACGTCGGACCAGGTGAACGGCAGCAGCGCCTTGCCCTCGCCGCCGGGGCCGGGCACGAACTTGATGGCGTGCAGCGCGCCGTCGAGCAGCGCGGGGTGCAGGCCGAACGCGGCGGCGGTGTCCTGGCCGCCCGGCTGGTCGGCCAGCGTGACCTCGGCGAACACCTCCTCGCCGCGCTGCCACGCGGCGGTCAGGCCCTGGAACACCGGGCCGTAGCCGAAGCCGTCGGCCGCGGCGCGCTCGTAGTAGCCGGCGAGGTCGAGCGGTTCGGCGCCGACCGGCGGCCAGGGTGCCGTGTCGAAGGCCGCGGTCTTCGAGCCGCTCGCCAGCACACCGCCGGCGTGTTTCGTCCACGGCGCGTCGGCGTCGTCGGCCGGACGGGCGTGGATGCCGAGCTCACGGCGGCCGGCCTCGTCGGGCGAGCCCGCGCGGACCTGCAGCACCACGGCGCGGGCCGGGTCGAGCACGAGCGGCGCCGCGATCGTCAGCTCTTCGACGTGGTCGCAGCCCGCCTGGTCGCCCGCGCGGATGGCGAGCTCGAGGAACCCGGTGCCGGGGAAGAACACGGCGCCGCCCACGGCGTGGTCGGCCAGCCACGGGTGCGTGGCCAGGGAGACACGGCCGCTGAAGACCACGTCGTCGCCTTCGGCCAGTGTCATCGCGGCGCCGAGCAGCGGGTGCTCGGCCGAGGCGAGGCCGGCGGCACTCACGTCGCCCGCGGTCACGGACGGCGCGGGCCAGAAACGCCTGTGCTGGAAGGCGTACGTGGGCAGTGCGACGCGGCTGCCCTCGATGCCCCAGTCGACGTCGACGCCGCGGACGTACAGCTCCGCCGCCGACGTGAGGAAGCGTGCCATCGTGTCCTGGTCGCGCCGCAGCGTGCCGGTCACGACGATCGGCGCCGAGGTGTCCTCCAGGGTCTCCTGGACGCCCATCACCAGCACCGGGTGGGAGCTGATCTCGACGAACACGCTGTGCTGCTCGGCCAGCGCGCGGATCGCCGGCTCGAAGCCGACGCGCCCGCGCAGGTTGCGGTACCAGTAGCCCGCATCCATCGTGGTCGTGTCGAGCCAGGCGCCCTCGGCGCTGGAGTAGAACGGGATCTCGGCCGCGCGGGGCTCGATCGGCGCGAGCAGGCCGGCCAGCTCGGCCTCGATGGCCCCGACGTGCGCGGAGTGCGACGCGTAGTCCACGGCGATCTTGCGCACCCGCACGCCCTCGGCGCCGAGCTGCTCGAACAGCTCGTCCAGGCCGCCGGGATCACCGGCGACGACGACCGAACGCGGCCCGTTGACCGCGGCGATCGACACGCCGCCGGGCAGCCGCGGCTCGACCTCGTCGACGGGCAGCGACACGGACATCATCCCGCCGTGGCCCGCGAGCGTGCGGGCGATGGCCTGGCTGCGCAACGCGACCACCCGCGCCGCGTCCGCCAGCGACAGCGCCCCGGCCACGCAAGCCGCCGCGATCTCACCCTGCGAGTGACCCACCACCGCGTCGGGCGAAACCCCGTGCGAGCGCCACAACTCGGCCAGCGACACCATGACCGCCCACGACGCCGGCTGCACCACATCCACGCGCTCCAACGTCGGCGCACCCTCGACCTGCCGCAGCACATCCAGCAACGACCAATCCACAAAAGACGAAAGGGCCGCAGCGCACTCGTGCAACCGCTCGGCGAACACCGGCGACTCGTCGAGCAGCTGCGCCCCCATCCCGGCCCACTGAGAACCCTGACCCGGGAACACGAACACCCGCTTGCCCTCGACGTCGGCCACCCCGCGCACGACGGCGCCGGTCGTCTCGTCTCCCCGCAACGCGGCGACGAGATCCGTGGTGTCGTCGCCGACGAACACCGCGCGCCGGGTGAACACCGAGCGGCTCGTGAGCAGCGAGTGGGCGACATCGGCCGGGTGCTCGGTCCGCTCCTCCAGCTGCGCGGCCAGGTTCACGGCCTGCTCGGCCAGCGCCGCGTCGTCCCGCGCCGAGAGGACCCACGGCACGATCCGGGTGGTCTCCTCGCGCTCCGGCGCCGGCTTCGCGACGGGCGCGGCCTCCAGCACGGCGTGGGCGTTGGTGCCGCTGATGCCGAACGACGACACCGCCGCCCGGCGCGGGCGCCCGGTCTCCGGCCAGTCCCGCCGGTCCGTCAGCAATGTGACGGCGCCGGCGCTCCAGTCCACATGAGACGAAGGCGCGTCCACGTGCAGTGTCTGCGGCAGCACACCGGCGCGCATGGCCTGGACCATCTTGATCACGCCGGCGATGCCGGCCGCCGACTGCGTGTGGCCGATGTTCGACTTGATCGACCCGAGCCAGAGCGGCTCTTCGCGGTCCTGGCCGTAGGTCGCTTGCAGTGCCTGGGCTTCGATCGGGTCGCCGAGGCGGGTGCCGGTGCCGTGGGCCTCGACGGCGTCGATGTCCGCTGTGGACAGTCCGGCGTCGGCGAGCGCGGCGCGGATCACGCGCTGCTGCGACGGGCCGTTGGGGGCGGTCAGCCCGTTGGACGCGCCGTCCTGGTTGACCGCGGAGCCGCGGAGCACGGCGAGCACCTCGTGGCCGTGGCGGCGCGCCTCGGACAGGCGTTCCAGCACGACCATGCCGACGCCCTCGCCCCAGCCGGTGCCGTCCGCTCCGTCGGCGAACGCCTTGCAGCGCCCGTCCGGCGCGAGGCCGCCCTGCTTGCTGAACTCGCTGAAGCCGTCGGGGCCGGCCATCACCGTGACGCCGCCCGCGAGCGCCATCGTGCACTCGCCGGAGCGGATCGCCTGCGCTGCCAGGTGCAGCGCGACGAGCGAGGACGAGCACGCCGTGTCGACCGTGACCGCCGGGCCTTCGAGGCCGAGGGTGTAGGCGACGCGGCCGGACATCACGCTGGAGGTGTTGCCGGTCAGCAGGTGCCCGGCCAGTTCCGCCGCGGCCGAGCCGAGCATCTCCTGGTAGCCACCGTGCGTGGCGCCGACGAACACCCCGGCGCGCCGGCCGCGCAAGGAGTTCGGCGCGATGCCCGCGCGTTCCAGGGCTTCCCACGACGTCTCGAGCACGAGCCGCTGCTGCGGGTCCATCGCGAGGGCTTCGCGCGGCGAGATCCCGAAGAACGCGGCGTCGAAGCCGGCCATCTCCTGCAGGAACCCGCCGTGGCGGGTCTGGCTGAGGCCGAGGAGCTTCTCGACGTCCCAGTTGCGGTCGGTCGGGAACCCGCCGATGGCGTCACCCGCGGTGTCCACGAGCCGCCACAGGTCCTCCGGCGACCGCACCCCGCCGGGGTACCGGCAGCCCATGCCGACGATCACGATCGGGTCGTCGCCGGTGTGCGCCCGGGTGACCGTGGCGGTGTCGGCCTCCGCGGCCACGTCGCCGAGCAGCTCGCCCAGCACGTGCTCGGCGAGGACGCCCGGCGTCGGGTAGTCGAAGACGAGGGTCGAGGTCAGGCGCAGGCCGGTCGCCGCGATGAGCCGGTTGCGCAGCTCGACCGCGGTGAGCGAGTCGATGCCCTGCTCGCGGAACTCCTTGCGCAGGTCGATGGTCGAGGCCGACGGGTGGCCCAGCACAGCCGCAACCTCACCGCGGACCAGCTCGGCCACGAACCGCGCCCGCTCCGCCTCGGGCAGCGCGACGAGCTGGTGCACCAGCGTCTTCGCCTTCCCGGATCCGGCCTTGGCCGCGCTGCGGCGCGCGCCGGTGACGAGCCCGCGAAGCAGCGCCGGGATTTCGTGCTGCCGGCGCAGCGCCTGCGTGTCGAGGCGCGCGGCGACGACCTGGGGTTCGAGCGAGGCGACGCCGTCGTCGAACATCCGCATGCCGAGCTCGGCGTCGATCGGCTGCATGCCGGCGGCGCTCATGCGCTGGAGGTCTGCTTCGGTCAGCTCGCTCGTCATGCCGCTGCCCTGCCCCCACGGGCCCCAGGCGAACGAGGTGGCCGGCAGCCCCAACGCGCGCCGGTGGGCGGCGAGGGCGTCGAGAGCCACGTTGGCAGCGGCGTAGTTGGCCTGGCCCGGGCTGCCCATCGCGCCGGCGACCGAGGAGAACAGCACGAAGGCGGCGAGGTCGTGGTCGCGGGTGGCTTCGTGCAGGTGCCAGGCGGCGTCGGCCTTCGGCGCCAGCACGCGGTCGAACCGTTCGGGGGTCAGGGAATCGAGCACGCCGTCGTCGAGCACCCCGGCGGTGTGGATCACGGCCGTCAGCGGCCGGTCGAAGCCGTCGACGAGCGTGCGCACCGCGTCGGCGTCGCTGGTATCGCACGCGACGACCGAGACGCCGAGCTCGGCCACCAGCTCGGCCGCGCCGGGGGCGTCCGGGCCGCGGCGGCTGGCGAGCACGACGTGCCGCATTCCGCGTTCGGTCACCAGGTGCCGCGCGAGCAGGCGGCCCAGCCCGCCCGTGCCGCCGGTGATGAGCACGGCGCCGTCCGGGTCCCACGGCCGCGGCGCGGTGAGCACGAGCTTGCCGATGTGCTTGGCCATGCTCATGAAGCGGAACGCGTCGCGCGCCCGGCGCACGTCCCACGTGGTCACCGGCAGCGGTTCGAGCACGCCTTCGGCGAACAGCCCGGCCAGGGCGGCCAGCATTTCGCGCGTGCGGTCGGGGCCGGCGTCGAAGAGGTCGAACGCGCGGTAGCCCGGAGTCTCCTCGCGGACGTCGGTCTTGCCCATCTCGAGGAACCGCCCGCCTTCGCCCTGCAGGCGCAGGGAAGCGTCGACGAACTCGCCGGCCAGGGCGTTGAGCACCACATCGATGCGGCCGCCGGAGACCGCGCGGAACTTCTCCTCGAAGTCGAGCGTGCGCGAGGACGCGATGTGGTCCTCGGCCACGCCCAGCTCACGCAGGATGTGCTGCTTGCCCGCGCTCGCCGTCGCGTAGACCTCGGCACCGAGGTGGTGCGCGAGCTGGATGGCGGCCATGCCGACGCCGCCCGCGCCGGCGTGGATCAGGATCGACTCCCCCGCCCGCAACCCGGCCAGGTCCACCAGCGCGTAGTAGGCCGTGAGGAAGACCAGTGGCACGCTCGCGGCCGTCTCGGCGGACCAGCCGTCGGGCACCTTCGTCTGGTAGCGCTCGTCCACCACGGCCAGGGAGCCGAAGCCGTCGGGCACCATGCCGAACACGCGGTCGCCCGCGGCCAGGTGCTCGACGTCCGGGCCGGTCTCCACCACCACACCGGTCGCTTCGGCGCCGAGCGGACCGGCTTCGCCGGGGTACATGCCGAGCGCGTTGAGCACGTCGCGGAAGTTGATGCCGCCCGCCTCGACGCGCAGGCGCACCTGACGACCGGTCAGCGGTGCGGCGAGCTCCGGGTCGGCGGCCAGCACGAGGTCGTCGAGGCTGCCCTTGGCCCGGCTGTCGAGCCGCCACGGCGCGCCGTCCGCGGGCGGCAGCAGGGCCGGGCCCGCGGACAGCTTGGCCAGCCGGCCCACGTGCGCGGTGCCTTCACGCACCACGACCTGCGGCTCGCCCGATTCCACGATCCCGGGCAGCAGCGCGAGCGAGGCCGGGTCGTCGTCCACGTCGACCAGCACGTACTGGTCCGGGTTCTCCGTCTGCGCGGCCCGGATCAAGCCCCACACCGACGCCGCGGCGAGGTCGTCGACGTCGGCACCGTCCACGGTGGACACCGCGCCGCGGGTCACGAAGACCAGCCGGGCGTCGGGGTGTTCCTGCACGAGGCCGAGCACGCGGCTCGTCACCTCGCGCAACGCGCCGGGCAGGTCCGTACCGCCGAGCACGGGGACGATGACCACGTCGGCGTCCGCAGGGTCCGCCACCACGGCGGGCAGCGGGATGTCGAAGTCGGCGCCGAGCACGGCCCAGCGCAGGTCCTCGCCCGCCGGCAGCTGCGGCGCGGCCACCCAGCCGACGCGGTACAGCGACTCGGCCTCCGGGGCCTTCGCCGCGGTCGCCTCGCGCATCACGAGCGTGCCGACGGACAGCACCGGGGCGCCCTCGACGTCGACGGCAGTGAGCGCGACCGAGTCGGGCGCGGTCCGGGTCAGGCGGACCCGCAGCGCGGACGCACCGGTGGCGTGCAGCGACACGTCGTTCCAGGAGAACGGCAGCACACGCTTGCCTGCGGCGTCGAGGCCGGCGAAGGAGATCGCGTGCAGGGCCGCGTCGAGCAGGGCCGGGTGCAGGCCGAAGGCGTCGGCGTCCTCGACACCCGCCGGCAGCGCGAGGTCGACGAACGCCTCGTCGCCGCGCTGCCACACCCACTTCAGGCCCTGGAAGGTCTCGCCGTAGCCGAAGCCCTCGGCGGCCAGTGCCGGGTAGAACTCCCCGAGCTCGACGCGTTCGGCGCCGGCCGGCGGCCAGGTGGAACTGTCGAGCTCGGCCGTGTGCTCGCCGGTCGCGAGGGTGCCCGAGGCGTGCAGTGTCCACATGGGATCGGGCTCGCCGGCGGGGCTGGAGTGGACGGTCACCTCACGGCGGCCGTCGGCGTCCGCGTCGCCGACCCAGATCTGCACGGCCACCGCGCCGGTGCGCGGGAGCACGAGCGGGACGGCGAGCGTGAGCTCCTCCACGCGGTCGCAGCCGACCTGGTCGCCGGCGCGCAGTGCGAGCTCCAGGAACCCGGTGCCGGGGAACAGGACGTCGCCGCCGACGGCGTGGTCGGCCAGCCACGGGTGCGTCGCCAGCGAGAGGCGGCTGGTGAACAGCGCGCCGTCACCGTGGGCGAGCCGCACGGCCGCGCCCAGCAGCGGGTGCTCCGCCGCGACGAGCCCGGCAGCCGCGACGTCGCCGGCTCCGGAGACGAGGTTCGGCCAGAAGCGTTCGCGCTGGAAGGCGTAGGTGGGCAGGGTGACGCGGCGGCCGCCGCCGGTGTGCGGGGTCCAGTCCACGCGGACCCCGGCGACGTGCAGGGCGCCGAGCGCGGTGAGCGCCGAGCGGTCTTCCGCCCGGTCGCGGCGCAGGAACGGCACCACCACGGCGTCGTCGTCCAGGCAGCCGAGCGCCATCGCGGACAGCACGCCGTCCGGGCCCAGCTCCAGGAACGTGTCGGCGCCGAGGCCGGCGAGCGTGCGGACGCCGTCGGCGAACCGGACCGCCTCGCGGACGTGGCCGACCCAGTACTCGGGCGTCACGAAGTCGCCCGGGCCCGCGGCCGCGCCGGTGCGCGTGGAGACGAGCGGGATCCGCGGTTCGCCGTAGGTCAGGGTTTCCGCGACGGCCCGGAACTCGGCGAGCATCGGGTCCATCAGCGGCGAGTGGAACGCGTGGGACACACTCAGCCGCTTGGCCTTGCGATCGCCGAACTGCTCGGCGACGGCGGTCACGGCGGCTTCGGTGCCCGCGAGCACCACGGACTCCGGTCCGTTGACGGCGGCGATGGTGACGTCGCCGGTCAGGTGCGGCGTCACCTCGTCTTCGGTCGCCCGCAGCGACAGCATCACGCCACCGGCGGGCAGGGCCTGCATCAACCGCCCCCGGGCGGTGACGAGCTTCGCGGCGTCTTCGAGGCTGAACACGCCGGCGACGTGGGCCGCGGCGATCTCGCCGATCGAGTGCCCGGCCAGGAACGCGGGGCGGATCCCCCACGACTCGGCCAGCCGGAAGAGGGCGACTTCCAGGGCGAACAGCGCGGGCTGCGTCGAACCGGTCGCGTTCAGCGCTTCTTCGTCCACGCCCCAGACGACCTCGCGCAACCCGTCGGGCAGCAGGGTGAGGGCTTCGTCGAAGGCCGCCGCGAACACCGGGAACCGGGCGGACAGCTCCCTGCCCATGCCGAGCCGCTGGGAACCCTGGCCGGCGAACAGGATCGCCAGGGTGCGGTCGGCCGCGGAGCCGCGGGCGACCTCGGTGACGGCGTCCGCGTCGGCCAGCACCACGGCGCGGTGCTCGAAGGTGGTCCGGCCGAGCAGCGAGTGGCCGACATCGAGGCGGTGCGCGCCGGTCAGTTCGGTCAGCTGTGCGACCTGGGCGTCGAGGGCTTCCGGGCTGCGCGCGGAAACGACCCACGGCACGAGGTCGCGGTCCTCGACCGGCGCCGGCTCCTCGGCGAGGGCTCCTTCGAGGACGACGTGCGCGTTGGTGCCGCTGATGCCGAACGACGACACGCCCGCGCGACGCGGCCGGTCCGTCTCCGGCCACACGGCCGCCTCCGTGAGCAGCTCGACCGCGCCCGCGCTCCAGTCGACGTGCGTCGAGGGCGCGCCGACGTTGAGCGTCGGCGGCAGGGTGCCGCGCTGCATCGCGAGCACCATCTTGATCACGCCGGCGACTCCCGCGGCGGCCTGGGTGTGCCCGATGTTGGACTTCACCGAACCCAGCAGCAGCGGCGTTTCCCGGTCCTGCCCGTACGTGGCCAGCAGGGCCTGGGCTTCGATCGGGTCACCGAGCGCGGTGCCGGTGCCGTGCGCCTCGACGGCGTCGACGTCCGAAGTGGACAGTCCGGCGTCGGCGAGGGCGGCGCGGATCACGCGTTGCTGCGACGGGCCATTCGGGGCGGTCAGGCCGTTGGACGCGCCGTCCTGGTTGACCGCGCTGCCGCGTACGGTGGCGAGGACGCGGTGGCCGTTGCGCTGGGCGTCGGAGAGGCGTTCGAGGACGAGCAGGCCGACGCCCTCGCCCCAGGCGGTGCCGTCGGCGTCGTCGGAGAAGGCCTTGCAGCGGCCGTCGGCGGCGAGGCCGCCGTGGCGGGTGAACTCGCTGAAGCCCTCAGGCGTCGACATGACCGTCACGCCGCCGACGAGCGCGAGGGAGCTCTCGCCGCCGCGCAGCGACTGCGCCGCGAGGTGCATCGCGACGAGCGACGACGAACACGCCGTGTCGACGGTCAGCGCCGGGCCTTCGAAGCCGAACGTGTAGGAGATGCGGCCGGACACGACACTGGCGGCGACGCCGGTGCCCGAGTGGCCTTCGAGATCCTCGCGTGCGGTGGCAATGAGGGCCCCGTAGTCCTGGCCGTTGGTGCCGACGAAGACGCCGGTGCTCGACCCGCGCAGCGTTGCCGGGTCGATGCCGGCCTGCTCGAACGCCTCCCACGTCGTCTCCAGCAGCAGGCGCTGCTGCGGGTCCATCGCGAGGGCTTCACGCGGGGAGATGCCGAAGAAGCCGGCGTCGAAGTCGGCGGCGTCGGAGAGGAACCCACCGAGCTGGGTGGCGCTGCGGCCTCGGCCGTCGCCCGCGAGCCGGTCGAGGTCCCAGCCGCGGTCGGCCGGGAAGTCCGAGATCCCGTGCTCGCCGCCGGCCACGAGGTCCCAGAACTGCTCGGGGGTGGCCGCGCCCCCGGGGAACCGGCAGGCCAGGCCGACGATCACGATCGGGTCGTCGGTCACGCGCGTCGTCGTGGTCACCGGGCGCAGGGCCGCATCTTCGCCCAACGCCGTGGTGATCAGGTGGGTCGCCAGCGCGGCGGCACTCGGGTGGTCGAACACCACGGTGCTGCTCAACGCCAGACCGGTGGCGGTCTCGAGGCGGTTGCGCAGTTCGACGGCCGTGAGCGAGTCGAAGCCCAGGTCGCGGAACGCGCGGTCGGCGCCGATGCCGGCCGTGCCGGACAGCCCGAGGACCGCGGCGATGTGCTCGCGGACCAGCGTCAGCGTCGTGGCTTCACGGTCCTCTTCGGACAGTTCCAGGAGACGGGCCCGCAGGGTGCCGGTGGCCTGCGGGGCCGCCAGGTCACGCGCGCCGGGCAGCTCGGCCAGCGACCGCGACGCCCGCGCGGCGACGAGCGGCGCCAGGACTTCGGGGTCGGCCAGGTCCGCGACGACGAGCGCGGGCTCGGGCTCGGCGGCGGCCTGCAGCAACGCGGTGAGCGCGGTCGTCGGCGCGAGGTCGGCGCGCAGCCCGGCGGCCATGCCGTCACCCGCCCAGGCACCCCAGGCGATCGACGTCGCGGGGCGGCCTTCGGCGTGGCGCCGCTGGGCCAGGGCGTCGAGCACGGCGTTGGCCGCGGCGTAGCTCGCCTGGCCCGGGTTGCCGAGGGCTCCGGCGACCGAGGAGAAGAGCACGAATTTCTCGACGTCGCCGGCGAGTTCGTCGAGCAGCAGCGCGGCTTCGGCCTTGGGCCGTAGCACCGCGTCGAGCCGCTCGGGGGTGAGGGCGGTGAGCACGCCGTCGTCGAGCACGCCGGCCGTGTGGACGACGGAGGTGATCTCGTGCCGCGCGAACAGACCGGCCAGAGCGTCGCGGTCGGCGACGTCACAGGACTCGACCACCACGTCGGCGCCCGACTCCGCCAGGTCCGCGCGCAGCTCGGCCGCGCCCGGCGCCTCGGCACCGCGGCGGCTCACGAGCACCAGGCGCTCGGCGCCGGCCGCGGCGAGATGGCGCGCGACCTGCGCGCCGAGGGCACCCGTGCCGCCGGTGACGAGCACGGTGCCCGACGGCGCCCACGTCTCGTCCGCGGCCGCGCCGACCGGCACGATCCGGCGGCCGTAGACCCCGGAGGCGCGGACGGCGACCTGGTCCTCGGCCCCGCCCAGCACGGCGGCAAGCCGATCGGCGATCGTCGCGTCGAGCGTGGCGGGCAGGTCGACGAGACCGCCCCACAGCTGCGGGTGCTCCAGCGCGGCCACGCGCCCGAGGCCCCACACACCGGCCGCGCGCGGATTCACCACGGTGTCGGCGGCGCTCACGGCTTCCCGCGTCACCGCCCAGACCCGGGTGCCCGTCTCGGCCAGGATCTGCACCACTTCGGCGGTGCCGGCGGTGTCCATAAGGGACACCACACCCGCCACCTCGCCGACGCGGCCGGCCAGCTGGCCGACGGTCGTGATCTCGGCATCGAGAGCTCCGGCGACGAAGTCAGTCAGCTCGCTGTCCGCCCCCGCCACCACGAGCCAGTCGCCCGGCTTACGTTCACCGGCGGCGATGCGGACCCACGATTCACGGTGCCGCAGCGGCGCGACCGGGTCGCTGCCGGCGGGCGGCTCGGGCCAGTAGCGCTCGTGCTGGAACGCGTAGGTGGGCAGGTCGATCCGGTGTGCACCCGGGAAGAACGGCGACCAGTCGACGTCGGCGCCCGCCACGTGCAGGGTGGCCAGCGCCGTGACGGCGGAGAGTTCCTCGGCACGCTCGCGGCGCAGCGCCGGAACGACGACGGCGTCCGGCACGAGAGCCGACGCCAGGGCGGACAGTGTGCCGTCGGGCCCCAGCTCCAGGAACGCGTTGGCGCCCTGAGCCGCCAGCGCGGTCACCCCGTCGGCGAAGCGCACAGTCTCGCGCACGTGCCGGACCCAGTGCTCGGGCGAGGTGAGCTCGGCGGCCGTCGCGAGCGCGCCGGTCAACGTGGACACGAGCGGGATCGCCGGCTCGGCGAAGCTCAGCTGCTCGACCTCGGCGCGGAACTCGTCCAGCATCGGGTCCATCAACGGCGAGTGGAACGCGTGCGACACGCTCAGCCGCTTCGTCCGGCGGTCCGCGAAACACTCCACGACGGCAGCGACCGCGTCTTCGTCGCCCGCGACCACCACAGACCGCGGCCCGTTGACGGCGGCGATCGAGACGTCCGCGGTGAGCAGCGGCGTGACCTCGTCGTCGGTGGCCTCCAGCGCCACCATCTCGCCTCCGCGCGGCAACGCCTGCATCAGCTTCGCGCGAGCGGTGACCAGCCGGGCCGCGTCCGCGAGCGACAGCACCCCGGCGACGTGCGCGGCGGCGATCTCTCCGATCGAGTGGCCGGCCACGAACTGCGGCGCGATCCCCCACGACTCGACGAGCCGGAACAGCGCGACCTCCAGCGCGAACAACGCGGGCTGCGCCCAGCCGGTGTCGTTCAGCGCCTCGTCGTCGGTGCCCCACACGACCTCACGCAGGCCGTCCGGCAGCAGCGCGAGAGCTTCGTCGAACGCCGCCGCGAACACCGGGAACCGGGCGTGCAGCTCACGGCCCATGCCGAGCCGCTGCGCGCCCTGCCCGGCGAACAGCACCGCCGGCGTCCGGTCGGCCGCTTCACCGCGGGCGACCTCGGCCCCGTCGACCAGCACCGAGCGGTGGTCGAACGCCGTGCGCGCGGCCAGCGTGTGGCCGACGTCGGTGGTCCGAGCGTCGTGCTCCTCGACGAAGGCACCCAGCCGTGCGGCCTGCGCGGTCAGCGCCTCGGGCGTACGCGCCGAGAGCGGCCACGGGACGAGTCCCGCTCGTGGCTCGACGACCACCGGCGCGGCGACCGGCGGCGCCTGCTCCAGGATCACGTGCGCGTTGGTGCCGCTGATGCCGAACGACGACACCCCGGCCCGGCGCGGGCGGCCGGCGTCGGGCCACGGCGTGTCCTCGGTGAGCAGCTCGACGTCGCCGGCCGCCCAGTCGATGCGCGAGGACCGCTCCCCTGCGTGCAGGGTGCGCGGCAACACGCCGTGCCGCAGCGCGAGGACCATCTTGATCACGCCGGCCACCCCGGCGGCCGCCTGCGTGTGGCCGAGGTTCGACTTGACCGAACCCAGCAGCAGCGGCGTTTCGCGGTCCTGGCCGTACGTGGCCAGCAGCGCCTGCGCCTCGATCGGGTCGCCCAGCGCCGTGCCCGTGCCGTGGGCCTCGACCGCGTCGACGTCCGAAGTGGACAGTCCGGCATTCGCCAGCGCCGAGCGGATCACACGTTGCTGAGCGGGACCGTTGGGGGCGGTCAGGCCGTTGGACGCGCCGTCCTGGTTCACCGCGGTGCCGCGGACCAGGGCGAGGACCTCATGGCCGTTGCGCCGGGCGTCGGACAGCCGCTCGACGAGCAGCATGCCGACGCCTTCGGACCAGCCGGTGCCGTCGGCTCCTTCGCCGAACGCCTTGCAGCGCCCGTCGGCGGCGAGGCCACCCTGCTTGCCGAACTCGGCGAAGATCGACGGGTCGGCCAGCACCGTCACGCCGCCGACCAGCGCCAGCGAGCTTTCGCCGGTCCGCAGCGACTGCGCGGCCAAGTGCAGCGCCACGAGCGACGACGAGCACGCGGTGTCGACGGTGACCGACGGGCCTTCCAGCCCGAAGGTGTAAGACAGCCGGCCTGACATCACGCTGCCCGTGTTGCCGGTGAGCACGAAACCTTCGGCCCGCGCGGCGCCGGTGAGCAGCTGGGCGTAGTCCGCGCTCGACGCGCCGATGAACACCCCCGTCGCGGAGCCGGCGACGGTGCCGGGCCGGATGCCCGCGCGCTCGAACGCCTCCCACGCGGCTTCCAGGAGCAGGCGCTGCTGCGGGTCGGCGGCCAGGGCTTCACGCGGGCTCATGCGGAAGAACTCGGCGTCGAAGTCGGCCGCGCCGGCGAGGAACCCGCCGCGCAGGCCGCCGAGGCCGGTCCAGCCGCGGTCGGCCGGGACGGGGCCGATCGCGTCGCCGCCGGAGGTCAGCAGCTGCCACAGCTGGTCGGGAGTGTCGGCACCGCCGGGGAAACGGCAGCTCATGCCGACGATCGCGAGCGGGTCGTCGCCGGTCACGCGGGTGGTCCGCGTCGCGGCGGTGGACGTGGTGCCGCCGAGCTCGCCCGCGAGGAACGCGGCGAGCGCGAGCGGCGTCGGGTAGTCGAAGACGAGCGTCGGCGCCAGGCGCAGGCCGGTCGCGGCGGCGAGCCGGTTGCGCAGCTCCACCGAGGTGAGCGAGTCGAAACCCAGGTCGCGGAACGGGCGGGAGACCTCGACGCCATCGGCCGAGTCGTGGCCGAGCACGGCGGCGATCTCCGAGCGCACGGTGTCGAGCAGCGCCGCCTCGCGGTCCGCTGTGGACAGTCCGGTGAGCCGGGTGTCCGAGCCGGCCGCCGCGGCGCGGCGAGGTCCGCGCACGAGGCCGCGGAACACCTCCGGCACCGCCGGCAGCGCGCGCAGCGCCGTGGTGTCGACCAGCGCGGGGACGACCACCGGGCTGTCGGTGGCGATGGCGGCGTCGAAGAGGGCAAGCCCTTCGGCCAGGGGCAACGGCGGCTGGCCGTCGCGGGCCAGGCGGGCGAGGTCCGCTTCGGACAGTTCGGCCGTCATGCCGGCCTCGGGTGACCACGCGCCCCAGGCGAGCGCGGTGGCGGGCAGGCCGCGGGCGTGGCGGTGGCGGGCGAGGGCGTCGAGGCCGGTGTTGGCCGCGGCGTAGTTGGCCTGGCCAGGCCCACCGAGCACACCGGTGATCGAGGAGAACAGCACGAAGGCGGCGAGGTCCACCTCGCGCGTCGCCTCGTGCAGGGCCCAGGCGCCACCCAGCTTCGGCGCGGTGACGGCGTCGAGCCGGCCGGCGTCGAGCGAGCCGACCACACCGTCGTCGAGCACGCCCGCGGCGTGGACGACCGCCGTGAGCGGGTGCGCCGGGTCGACCCTCGCGACGAGCGCGCGAACCGCGTCCGCGTCGGCGGTGTCGCAGGCCGCGACTGTGACTTCGGTGCCGGGCAGCTCCGCCAGCAGCTCGTCGACGCCGGGCGCGTCCGGACCGCGGCGGCCGGCGAGCAGAAGGTGCCGCACACCGTGCGTGGCGACCAGGTGCTTCGCCAGCGCACGGCCGAGCCCGCCGGTGCCGCCCGTGACGAGCACGGTGCCGTCCGGGTTCCAGGCGCGCGGCATCGTGAGCACGAGCTTGCCGACGTGCTTGGCCCGGCTCATGTACCGGAACGCCTCCGGCGCGCGGCGCACGTCCCAGGTCTTCGTCGGCAACGGGGTGAGCGTCCCGGCCTCGAACAGCCCCAGCAACGCGGCGAGCAGTTCGCGCGTGCGTTCCGGGCCGGCCTCGACGAGGTCGAACGCGCGATAGCCGGGCACGCCCGCGCGCAAGTCGGTCTTGCCCATCTCCAGGAACCGGCCGCCTTCGCGCAGCAAGCCGAGCGAGGCGTCGACGAACTCGCCCGCGAGCGCGTTGAGGACGATGTCGACGGGGCCGAACTGCCCGGCGAAGTCCAGGGTGCGCGAGGAGGCGATGTGGTCGTCGGCGACGCCCAGCTCGCGCAGCACGGCCTGTTTGCTCTCACTGGCCGTCGCGTAGACCTCGAGGCCGAGGTGGTGCGCGAGCTGGATCGCGGCCATGCCGACGCCGCCGGCTCCGGCGTGGATCAGGATCGCCTCGCCGGGCCGGGCCGCGGCGAGGTCGACCAGCGCGTAGTACGCGGTGAGGAAGACCAGCGGCACGCCGGCGGCGTCGGCGTCGCTCCAGGCGTCCGGGACACGCGCGAGGTAGTGCTCGTCGACGACGGCCAGCGGGCCGAAGCCGCCGTCGAGCATGCCGAACACGCGGTCGCCCGGGGCCAGGTCCTGAACCGCCGAACCGACTTCGGTGACGACGCCGGCGAGTTCGGCGCCGAGCGGACCGGCCTCGCCGGGGTACATGCCGAGTGCGTTGAGGACGTCGCGGAAGTTCAGGCCGGCCGCGCGGACGGCGACGCGGACGTCGTGCGCGCCCAGCGGCGCCTCGGCGGCCGCGAACGGCAGCAGGGCCAGCGCGTCGAGGCTGCCTTTGCGCCGGCTGTCGAGCCGCCACGGCGTGCCGCTCGGCGGGACGAGCGAGGAGGAGAACCGGGCGAGCCGGGCGACGCGGACCTCGCCGGCCCGCATGACGACCTGCGTCTCGCCGACCGCCAACGCGTCCGTGACCTCAGCCGCGTCGGTGTCGACCAGCGCGAACCGGCCGGGATTCTCCAGGGCGGCCGAGCGCACCAGGCCCCACACCGGGGCGGTGGTGAGATCGGTGATCTCCTCGGTGTCGTCGACGGCGACCGCGCCCCGCGTCACGACGACCAGGCGGGCATCGGCGAACCGCTCGTCGGCCAGCCAGTCCTGCACCACACCCAGCACCGCGGCCGGCGCGGTGTTCTCGATCGGGTACAGCACGATGTCGGCGGGCGCGAGGTCGGCCAGCGTGTTCGCGGTGTGGCTGCCCGGCACGGCGAGGCCGAGCGGGTCCGCGCCCAGGACGCCGACGGTGCCGGTGAACGGCGTGGCCGGCTGCGTGGGCACCCAGTCGAGCTGCCACAGCGGCAGCTCGGCACCGTGCACAGCGGACTCGAAGTTCTCCGGCGCCGGGCGCACCACCAGCGAACCGGCCGAGAACACCGGGGCGCCCTCGGGGTCGGTCGCGTGCAGCACCGTGGTGTCCGGTCCGGCCGGGGTGAGCCGTACACGCAGCGCGGTCGCGCCACTCGCGTGCAGAGTCACGTCGGTCCACGAGAACGGCAGGGTCGCGCGCGACTCCCCCGAGGTGAGCGCGGTGGCGTGCAGGGCGGCGTCGAGCAGGGCCGGGTGCACGGCGAACGACGCGTCGCCCTGCGCGTCCTCCGGCAGGACGACCTCGGCGAACACGTCGTCGCCGCGCTGCCACGCGGCGGTGAGGCCCTGGAACGCCGGGCCGTAGCCGTACCCCGCGGCGGCGAGGCGGTCGTAGGCGCCGGTGACGTCGACCGGCTCCGCGCCGTCGGGCGGCCACTCCTCGGCGAACGCGAAGTCGGCGGAGCCCGAGGCGACCAGCCCGGTGGCGTGGCGGGTCCAGCCGCCGCCTTGCGGGCGCGAGTGGACGGTCAGCGTGCGGATGCCGGTGTCGTCGGCCTCGCCGAGGGCGAGCTGCAGTTCCACGCGGCCGTCCGCGGGCACGAGCAGCGGCGCTTCCAGGACCAGCTCCGCCACACGGTCGCAGCCGGCCTCGTCGGCGGCGCGGATCGCCAGCTCCACCAGGCCGGTCCCGGGCACGATGGCCGTGCCGCCGATCTCGTGGTCGGCCAGCCACGGGTGCGTGGTGCGCGAGAGCGACCCGGTGACCACGAGCCCGGCCGAACCCGCGAGGTCCAGCACGGAGTCGAGCACGGGGTGGTCGAGCGAGCCGCCGCGGCGGGCCCCGGCGTCGAGCCAGAAGTGCTTGCGCTGGAAGGGATACGTCGGCAGGTCCGTGTGCCGGGCGCCCAAGCCGGCGAAGAACTCGGTCCACTTCGGACCGTTGCCGTGGACGTGCAGCGCCGCGAGCGCCGCGTAGGCATCGTGGCCTTCGCGCTGCAATGGGACGGCGACGGCTTCGCTCTCCCCGGCCAGCCCCTGCGCGAGCGGACCGGACAACACGGCGTCCGGGCCAAGCTCCAGGGCGGCCGTCACACCTTCTTCGCGCAGTGTCGCCACGGCGTCGGCGAACCGGACGGCCTCACGGGCCTGGCGCACCCAGTACTCGGGCGAGCCGAGGTCGTGGCGCGCGCCGGTGAGCGTGGAGACGATCGGGATCCGCGGCTCGCGGTAGGCAAGCACGTCGGCGACCCAGCTCAGTTCGTCGAGCGCCGGCTCCATCAGGGCCGAGTGGAACGCGTGGCTCACCGTCAGCTGTTTCGCGCGCAGCCCACGCTCTCGCACCACGGCCTCGATCGCGGCAATCGCCTCCGCCGCGCCGGAAAGCACGACGGAGCCGGGCGCGTTGATGGCGCCGACGCAGACGTCGTCGTGCTCAGCCAGCAAGTCGGCCAGGTCGGCTTCGTCGGCGCCGACCGCGAGCATCGCCCCTCCGGCGGGCAGCTGCTGCATCAGCCGGCCGCGGTGCGCGGCGAACGCGCTCGCGTCGGCGAGCGACCAGATCCCCGCGACGTGCGCGGCGGCCACCTCGCCGATCGAGTGCCCGGTGACCACGTCGGGCCGCAGGCCCCACGACTCCACCAGCCGGAACGCGGCGACCTGGTAGGCGAACAACGCCGGCTGCGTGTACCCGGTCAGGTCGAGCAGCGCCGCCTCGGGCGTGCCGGGTTCGGCGAAGACGACCGAGCGCAGCGGCACGTCGAGGTGCAGATCGAGCTCGGCGCACGCGGCGTCGAAAGCCGCGGCGAACGCCGGGAACCGCTCGTACAGGTCCCGGCCCATCCCGGCGCGCTGCGCGCCCTGGCCCGGGAAAACGAACGCGAGACGCCCGTGCCCCGCGGTGCCGGTCACGACACCCGGGTGCGAACTCCCCGACGCCAGCGCCGCCAGCCCTTCGGCCGGGTCGCCGAGAATCACCGCGCGGTGCTCCAGCGCAGCACGCTCGGTGGCGGCGCTGTACGCGACGTCGAGTGCCGAACCGTGGTCCACCACCGCACTCAGCTGCGCGGCCTGGGCCCGCAGCGCCTCCGGCGTGCGCGCCGAAAGCACCAGCGGCACCGCGACCTCCGCCGGCTCCACGGGTTCGGTGAGTTCGTCCGGCGCCTGCTCCAGCACGACGTGCGCGTTGGTCCCGCTGAACCCGAACGACGACACCGCCGCGCGACGGGGACGGCCGGTCTCCGGCCAGTCCGTGTCCTCGGTCAGCAGCGACAGCCCGCCGGCCGCCCAGTCGACGTGCGGCGTCGGCTCGTCGGCGTGCAGGGTGCGCGGCAGCACGCCGTGGCGCAGCGCCTCCACCAGCTTGATCACGCCGACGACACCGGCCGCGGCCTGGGTGTGCCCCAGGTTCGACTTCACCGACCCCAGCAGCAACGGCCGTTCCCGGTCCCGCCCGTAGGTCGCCTGCAAGGCCGCGGCCTCGATCGGGTCGCCCAGGCGCGTGCCCGTGCCGTGCGCCTCGACGGCGTCCACTTCGGACGGACGCAGGCCCGCGTCGGCCAGCGCCTGGCGGATCACCCGCTGCTGGGCCACGCCGTTGGGCGCGGTCAGCCCGGCGCTCGCACCGTCGGAGTTCACCGCCGAGCCGCGCAGCACGGCGAGCACGCGGTGCCCGCGGGCGCGGGCGGTCGACAGGCGTTCGACGAGCACCATCGCGGCGCCCTCGCTCCAGCCCGTGCCGTCCGCGCCGGCACCGAAGGCCTTGCACCGGCCGTCGGCCGAAAGGCCCCGCTGGCGGCTGAAGGCGAGGAACGAACCCGGCGTCGCCATCACGGCCACGCCGCCGACCAGCGCCTGCTCGCACTCGCCTTGCCGCAGGGACCGCGCCGCGACGTGCAGGGCGACCAGCGAAGCCGAGCACGCGGTGTCGATCGTGAGCGCCGGGCCCTGAAGCCCGAGGTGGTAGGCGATGCGCCCGGAGACGACACTGCCGGCCGTGCCCGTGATCAGGTGGCCCTCGGCGCCGTCCCGCGCGTCCTGCAGCCCGGGGCCGTACTCGTGGTTCTCCGCGCCGACGAACACGCCGGTCGCGCTGCCGTGCAGGCTCAACGGGTCGACGCCCGCGCGCTCCAGGACCTCCCACGACGTCTCCAGCAGCAGCCGCTGCTGCGGGTCCATCGCCGCGGCCTCCCGCGGCGAGATGCCGAAGAACCCGGCGTCGAACTCGGCGGCGTCGGCCAGGAACCCGCCGCGGCGCGCGTAGGTGCGGCCCGGCCGGTCGGGGTCCGGGTCGTAGACGGCGGCGACGTCCCAGCCGCGGTCGTCGGGGAACTCGCCGATCGCATCGGTGCCGGCCAGCAGCGCGTCCCACAGCTGCGCCGGCGAGCTGATGCCGCCGGGAAGCCGGCAGGCCGCGCCGACGATCACGACTGGGTCGTCCGGATCCGCGGGCACCACGGCCGGACCGGCGTCTTCGCCAGTGTCGTCGGAGCTGTCCCCGCGCAGCAGCCCGGCCAGGTGCTCGGCGAGCGCGCGCGGCGTCGGGTGGTCGTAGACGAGCGACACCGGCAGCGCGAGGCCGGTGTCGGCCACCAGGCGGCGGTGCAGCTCCACAGCCGCCAGCGAGCTCACGCCCAGCTCCGCGAACCCGCGGCCCGGATCGTCCACTCCGGACACATCGCCGTCCAGCGCCGCGGCCAGGTGCTGCCGGACCAGGCCGGTCAGCACCCGCACCGCGTCTTCACGCGCTCCGCTCCCGATGCGCTCCAGGAGCGCCGGTCGGTCGACGTGCTCGTCGAAGGCTTCGCTCGTCATGACGCAGAACCACCCCTAAGCAGGCAGGAGGACACCCATCGTGCCCGGATGTTAGGGACGGTCCCGCTGTACTTTCCCTTAGACGACGGCCCTTTCCCGCCGGGATCTCTCGGGTTTTCCCGGACCGCGCGCCCGCACCATCGGAGGCGATCACCCGGAGAATGAGGTGCCGAAATGACGCTGGCCGCGACCGAGCGGATGACGATGCTCGTGCCCGACTTCCCCTTCGGCTACGACCGCTGGGTGACCCACCCGGCCGGCCTCGGCGAACTGCCGGCCCACCGGCACGGCACGCCCGTGGCCGTCGTCGGCGGCGGGGTCTCCGGGCTGGTCGCGGCGTACGAGCTCATGCGCCTCGGGCTGCGGCCCGTGGTCTACGAGGCGGGCGAGCTGGGCGGGCGCATGCGGTCGGTGACCTTCGGCGACCACGAGCACGCCGTCGCCGACCTCGGCGCGATGCGCTTCCCGCCGTCGGCGACCACGCTGTTCCACTACATCGAGGCGCTCGGGCTCGAGACCGGGCCGTTCCCGAACCCGCTCGCCCCCACGACCCCCAGCACCGTGATCGAGCTGGGCGGCACCGTGCACCGCGCCCGCACCGCGCGCGACCTGCCGACGGTGTACCAGGAGGTCGCCGACGCGTGGGACAAGGCGCTGCAGGATCGCGCCGAGCTCTCGACCATGGAGAACGCGATCCTGCGCCGCGACGTCGGCCTCATCAAGGCCGTGTGGAACCGCCTGGTCGCCGAGCTGGACGACGAGTCCTTCTACGGCTTCCTCGCCCGCTCCGGCGCGTTCGACTCGTTCCGCCACCGCGAGGTGTTCGGCCAGGTCGGCTTCGGCACCGGCGGCTGGGACACCGACTTCCCGAACTCGATCCTGGAGATCCTGCGCGTGGTCTACACCCACGCCGACGTGGACCAGGTCAGCATCGTCGGCGGCGCGCAGCAGGTGCCGCGCGGGCTGTGGACGCATTCGCCGGACACGGTGTTCTGGCCGAAAGGCACTTCGCTCGCCGCGCTGCACCGCGGCAGCCCGCGCCCGTCGGTGGCGAAGATCCGCCGCGCGGGCCGCGACCTCGTGGTCACCGACGCGACCGGGCGGTCGGAGGCCTACCCCGCGGTGGTGTTCACCCCGCACGTGTGGGCGTTGCTGGGCCGCGTCGACTGCCACGAACCGCTGCTGACCACCGACGAGTGGACCGCGGTCGAGCGCACGCACTACATGAGCTCGTCGAAGCTCTTCGTGCTCACCGACCGCCCGTTCTGGCTCGACGCCGACCCGGACGGTGGCCACGACGTGATGGGCATGACGCTCACCGATCGCTCGCCCCGCGGCGTGTACCTGTTCGACCACGGCCCCGACCGCCAGGGCGTGATGTGCCTGTCCTACACGTGGAACGACGACTCGGCGAAGTTCGCGACGCTCGACGACCACGAGCGCCTGGCCGTGCTCCTGCGCCGGCTCGAGTCCATCTACCCCGGTGTGGACATCGCGTCGCACGTGATCGGCGACCCGGTCACCATCAGCTGGGAGCGCGAACCGCACTTCATGGGTGCCTTCCGCGCCAACCTGCCCGGCCAGTACCGCTACCAGCGCCGCCTGTTCACCCAGTTCCGCCAGCACGACCTGCCGCCGGACCGCCGCGGCTTCTTCCTCTGCGGCGACGACATCTCCTGGACGGCCGGCTTCGCCGAGGGCGCCGTCACCACGGCGCTCAACGCGGTGTGGGGCGTGCTCGACCACCTGGGTGGCACGACTTTCCCGGCCAACCCCGGTCCTGGCGATGTCTTCGCCGAGCTGGCGCCGGTCGAGCTCCCCGGCTGAGCTGCGGCACCCATCGCGAGCTGTATAGGTCGTTATACACAAGTCTCGGTGGACACAGCGAAGGCCCGCCCCGGTGATCGGGCGGGCCTTCGGTGGTTTTCAGACCGGCTGCGTGACCGGCCGCTGGGCGGTCTTCGGCGTCACCGGCACGACGGTCGCGAACGCGCGTTTCGTCGCCGCCAGCTTGTGGAACAGCTGGTCCGGGCCGGTCACGTACGCGGTGGCCGCTCCCCCGGCCGCCAGCGACGTCACCATCGCCGGCCAGTCCACGGGGTGGTCGAAGGTGTCGAGCAGCATCGTGCGGACCTCGGCGGCGGTGCGGAGCACGCGGCCGTCCTGGTCGGCGATCAGCGGCAGCGCCGGGTCGGTCAGGGCGCACCGGTCGACGAACGGGGTGGCCAGCTCGCGCAGCGGCGTGAAGCGTCGGGCGTGCACGGCCGGGCGCATCGTCTGCATCACGTACGCGCCGGCCTCGCGCATCGTGGCGATCACCTCGTCGAGCAGGCGCTCCGGCAGCGACAACATCACCGAGCCGTCGCCCAGCTCCACCGACAGCTCGAGCCACTCCCCTCGTTCCGCGAAGTCCGCCAGCAACGCCGACACGACGCCGTCGGGCACGCGGACGAAACACTGCGTCACGAGTTCTTCGCCCAGCTCCCCGAAATACGCGACCTCGCAGCGCGCGAGGTCCGCCGTCAGCCGCACGGCGTCCGGAAAGGACAGTGCCCCGGCGAGCACGGCGGCCGGGCGGTGGCCGAAGCTCGCGCCCGCGCAGACGTCCGGACGCAGGCCCAGTTCGGCCGTGGCCCGCTCGGCGCAGGCGAGGGACGCCACGAGGAACGCGACCTGGGAGAACGGCCCGTACGTCGACTCCTCCGCGCGGTATCCGGTCAGCAGCGAATCGCCCAGCGCCTCGTCGGCCGCCCGCACGAGTGGCCGGGCGTACCGGTCCAGCACGAGGAACCGCCCGAGATCCGCGTACGAGGCCGCGGCCATCCCCGGGAACACCGCGGCGGCGCCGCCCCCGCCGGGAAGCGGGGACGGCGCCGGGTGGGGCGAGCTCATGCCGTGACCGCCAGTTCCTGCAGCCGCTTGCTGTCGGGCTTTCCGTTGCGGTTGAGCGGGAACGCGTCGATCACCACGACCCGGCTCGGCACCTCGTACGCGGGCAGCACCTCCGCCATCCGCGCCCGCCAGAACGCCGCGTCGCGATCCTTCTCGTCCTCCACGAACGCGATCAGCTGGCTGCCGTAGCGCTCGCACGGCACCGCGACGATCTTCGTCAGGCAGCCGGTCTCGGCCACGCGCCGCTCGATCATGTCCGGGTAGAGCGTGTAGCCGCCGCGGTGCACGGCGCGCTTGCGGCCGAGCACGTGCAGGCTGCCGCCGCGGTCGAGGATCCCGAAGTCGCCGCTGGCGAACCAGTCGCCGAGCACCGGGTCGACCTGGCCGTACTCGTCGAGGTAGCCGGCCATCACGTCGGGCGTGCGCACCAGGATCTCGCCGGTCTCGCCCGCGGGCAGCTCGACGCCGTTGTCGTCCACGATCTTCAGCTCGACGCCGCGCACCGGGCGGCCCGTGGCCACCGGGTTGTCGGTCGTGGCGAACGAGACGTTGCCGAGCTCGGTGCTGCCGTAGCTGTCGAGCAGTGGCTTGCCGAACTCGCCGACGTAGGAGTCGACCAGGCCCGGGATCAGCGGCGCCGCGCCGACGCACAGCATCCGCGCGCGGTTCAGCGTCGCGTGCAGCGCCGGGCGCTTGCGGGCGATGTTGAGCATGCTGCGGTAGGTCGCGGGCGTCGCGTCGAACACCGTGGCCCCGCACAGGTCGGCCATCTTCAGCGCGTGGTCGAGCCGCCGGTAGGGGGCCACCACGAGCGAGCACCGCGTGAGCCACGCGATGAGCAGCATCGACAGCCCGTACTGGTGCGAGAACGGCAGGAACGGCGCCAGTACGTCGCTTTCCCGGTGCCCCACCGCGTCGATGTTGCGGCGCAGGTTCTCGAGGAACGAGCCGCCGGACTTCACGATCGCCTTCGGCTTGCCGGTCGAGCCGGACGACCACATCAGCAACCCGTCGGGCAGCTCGGACCACGAGGTGGTGTCGAGCGTCGCCTTCGGCGTGCGCCCGGCCGAGGCCAGGGCCAGCTCGTAGATCGTGATCCGGCTGACGTCGGTGTCCTCGGGCAGCTCGGCGTTCTCGTCCGTCACGCACAGCACCACGCCGGCCCGGTCCATCAGCTCGCCGGTGGACTCGGCCTTCTCCTGGTGGTCGATGAGCGCGACCGACGCGCCCACGTGCATCAAGGCGAGCAGCGCGGTCAGGTAGCCCACCGAGTTGTCCGCCTTCAGCAGCACCCGATCCGAACGGCCGATCCCCCGCGACGCCAGCTCTTCGGCCATCTTCACGGCGTCGCGTTCGAGGTCGGTCAGTGTGCGGACGGAGTCCGTCCCGCAGATCATCGCCATGTTCGGTGAACCTCTTCCTCGACCCTGCGTGGAATGGGTTGCTCCCCCCGGGCGCCGTCACCGGACGGCCCCACCCGAAGCCCAGTTTCCGCGCGGCGATCAAGGGAAACCCCCAGAAACCGCGCTCCCGGACGCGTTTCGCCGCCGGTTCTAGGGATTTTCCCGGCCCCCGCGTGGGATCACAGAGTCCGGACGTGGGCAGCACCGAGCCGAGGAGAAACCCGTGCACGAGACCGACGACCCCGCCGACCCGGACGTCCGGCGGCCGATCCTGTTCGTCAGCTCACCCGAGGCGGGGCTGCTGAACCCGGTGCTCACGCTGGCCGGCGAGCTCGCCCGCCGCGGCGTGCCCGACCTCTGGTTCGCCACCGACGAGAACCGGCGCGGCGCCGTCGAAGAGCTCGGCGGCCACGGCGCGCGCAGCATCGTCGAGTTCGCCTCCCTCGGCGACGTCGTCCCCGAGATGTCGGCGGTGACGTGGGGCGACGAGACCTACCGCGCCGTGACGCAGCGCTCGCGGTTCAGGGCCCACCGCGCGGTCATCGAGCACACGCTCGACCCCGGGCTGCGGGTGGCGAAGTACCGCAAGCTCGAGGCCGCGGTCGACAAGATCGAGCCGGCGCTGATGGTGATCGAGAGCATGTCGCAGTTCGCGTTCGAGCTGGCGATCACACGCGGGATCCCTTACGTGCTCAGCGTGCCGTTCATGGCGAGCACCATGCTCACGGCCTACACGCCGTTCGCCAAGAGCTACACCGGCCGCGACTTCCCCGTGCCGCACTCGGGCCTGCCTTACCGCATGACCGCGCGCCAGCGCTGGGAGAACCGCCTGTTCAAGCTGCGCACGCTGGCGATGTTCCTCAAGCCGGAGATGGCGAAGCAGCTGGCGAAGGACAAGGAGGTCCGCGCCGAGCTGGGCATCGCGCCCGAGGCCGGCGGCGTGATGTCCCGCATCGACCACGCACAGCTCGTGCTGTGCTATTCCGTCGCCGGCCTCGACTACCCCTTCCCCGTGCCGGAGCACATGAAGCTCGTCGGCGCGCTCGTGCCGCCGCTGCCGCAGGCGCCCGGCGCCGAGGAGCTCCCGGCGTGGCTCGACGCGCAGGACTCCGTCGTCTACATGGGATTCGGCACGATCACGCGGCTCACCCGTGAGCAGGTCGCCTCGCTCGTGGAGGTGGCGCGCAGCCTCGGCTCGCGCGGGCATTCGGTGCTGTGGAAGCTGCCGAGCGAGCAGCAGCATTTCCTGCCCGCCGACCTGCCGCCGACGCTGCGCATCGAGGACTGGGTGCCCTCGCAGTTCGACGTGCTGGCACATCCCAGCGTGAAGGTGTTCTTCAACCACGGTGGCGGCAACGGGTTCCACGAAGGCATCTACTTCGGCAAGCCGCTCGTCATCCGCCCGCTCTGGGTGGACTGCTACGACCAGGCCGTCCGCGGCGCCGACGCCGGCGTGAGCCTCACCCTCGACCGGCCGGACACCTTCGACCCCGACGACGTCACCGACAAGCTGACCCGCGTGCTGGAGCAGTCGCGCTACCGCACGCGCGCCGAGCACTTCTCCCGCGCGCAACGCGAAGCCGGCGGCCGCGAAGCCGCCGCCGACGCCGTGCTCGCGCTGCTCGCGCGCCCCTGACCCCCGAACCCCGAGCGAGGACTCTCCATGGCGTACCAGTACCCGGTGTCCCGGCCGCACCTGACCGGCCACGAGCTCGACTACGTCACCGAGACCATCGGCGACGGCTGGATCTCTTCCCAGGGCCCGTTCGTCCGGCGGTTCGAGGAGGCATTCGCCGCCTGGAACGGCAGCGCCCACGGTGTCGCGTGCTCGTCGGGCACCACCGCGCTCACGCTGGCGCTGCGGGCGCTGGGCGTCGGTCCCGGCGACGAGGTGATCGTGCCGGAGTTCACGATGATCGCCAGCGCGTGGGCCGTGACCTACACCGGCGCCACGCCCGTGTTCGTCGACTGCGGTGACGACCTCAACATCGACCCGGCCCTGATCGAGGAGAAGATCACCCCGCGCACCAAGGTGATCATGCCGGTGCACATCTACGGCCGCGCCTGCGCGATGGGCCCGATCATGGACCTGGCGCACCAGTACGGCCTGCGCGTGGTGGAGGACTCCGCCGAGGCCCACGGCGTGAAGCCGGTGGGCGACATCGCGTGCTTCTCCTTGTTCGCCAACAAGATCATCACCTCCGGCGAGGGCGGGATCTGCCTCACCGAAGACGCGTACCTGGCCGGCCAGATGGCGCACCTGCGCGCGATGGCGTTCACGAGCGACCACAGCTTCCTGCACAAGAAGCTCGCCTACAACTTCCGCATGACGGCCATGCAGGCCGCCGTCGCGCTCGCCCAGACCGAGCGCCTGGACGAAATCCTCGCCGAGCGCGCCAAGATCGAGGCCCGCTACGACGCCGGCCTCGCGGGCATCGACGGCATCACGCTGATGCCCCCGCGCGACGTGCTGTGGATGTACGACCTGCGCGCCACCCGCCGCGAGGAGCTGCGCGCGTTCCTGGCCGACAACGGGATCGAGACGCGGCTGTTCTTCAAGCCGATGAGCCGTCAGCCCCTGTACCTCGACCCGGTCTGGCCCCAGCTCAAGGCGAACACCTTCGCCGAAGACGGCTTCTACCTGCCCACGCACACCGGGCTGACCGAGGCCGACCAGGACCACATCACGGGCAAGGTCCGCGAGTTCTACCAGGCGGGCTGAGCGCCCGTCCGAAGGGAGACACCTGCCATGCCGAGCGCCGAGTCGACGACCCTCGTCGAGTTCCCCGCCCGCCGGGAGGGAGCGCCGTTCCCGCCGCCGGAATACGCGCGGCTGCGCGAGCAGCCCGGGCTGGTGCGGTCGCAGCTGCCCGGCGGGAACACCGTGTGGCTCGTGACGCGCCACGAAGAGGTGCGCGCCGTGCTCACGGACCCGCGGATCAGCTCCAACCCGGGCCACGAAGGCTTCCCTCGCATCGGGCGCACGGGCGGGGTGCCCGACGTGCCCGGCTGGTTCGTCGCCCTCGACCCGCCCGAGCACGGCCGGTTCCGCAAGACGCTGATCCCCGAGTTCACCGTGCGCAAGATCCGCGAGCTGCGCCCGGCCATCCAGGAGATCGTCGACGGTCGCATCGACGCCATGCTCGCCGGCGGGAACTCCGCGGACCTGGTGGCCGAGTTCGCGCTGCCGGTGCCGTCCCTGGTGATCTCGGCGCTGCTCGGGGTGCCGTATGCCGACCACGAGTTCTTCGAGTCGAAGACGCGCACGCTGGTCTCGTTCTTCTCCACCGATGAGGAGAAGGAGAAGGCGGGCAAGGAGATCCTGCGTTACCTGGGCCGGCTCATCACGATCAAGAAGAAGCGCCCCGGCGAGGACCTGATCACGCAGCTGCTGGCCAGCGAAGCGATCAGCCCGGCCGAGATGTCCGGGGTGTCGATGCTGCTGCTCATCGCCGGGCACGAGACCACGGCCAACAACATCGCCCTCGGCGTGGTCACGCTGCTGCTGAACCCGGACTGGATCGGCGACGACCGCGTGGTCGAGGAGATGCTGCGGCTGCACTCGGTGGCGGACCTGGTCGCGCTGCGCGTGGCGACCGAGGACGTCGAGATCGGCGGCCAGCTGATCCGCAAGGGCGAGGGCATCGTGCCGCTCATCGCCGCCGCCAACCACGACGGCTGCCCGTTCTCGAACCCGGCCGAGTTCGACCCCAACCGCTCTGCGCGCCACCACGTGGCGTTCGGCTACGGCGTGCACCAGTGCCTCGGGCAGAACCTCGTGCGGGCGGAGCTGGAGATCGCGTACCGGACGCTGTTCGAGCGCATCCCCACGCTCGCGCTCGACGCGCCGGTGGCCGAGCTGCCCTTCAAGTACGACGGCGTGCTCTTCGGCCTGCACGGCCTGCCGGTGCGCTGGTGAGGAAGGAGACCGTGATGGAGCTGGAGGTGGACCGCGGCCGCTGTGTCGGCGCCGGCCAGTGCGTGCTGAACGCGCCCGACGTGTTCGACCAGGACGACGAAGGGATCGTCACCGTCGTCGCGGAACCCGGGTCGGGCGTCGAAGTGCGCGACGCGGTGCAGACCTGCCCGTCCGGAGCACTGTCCCTCAAGGACTGAAGCTCTTCCGAAGAGCCGCCCCACACGCCGTGGGGCGGCTCTTTCGTGCGATCAGGCGGGCCGGCAGGCGGCGAGCTCGCGCAGCGCGTCGCGGAGCTGTTCGTGCACGCGTTGCGCGGGCAGCCCGGACTCGACGGCCAGCTCCGCCGCGGTGCGCCGCTCCCGCAACGCGGACCAGAGCAGGCCGCGGCGACCGTGGGGCAGGGTCTGGAACGCGTCGAGCAGCAAGGCGTCGGCCGTCGCCTTGGCCAGGCGTTCCGCCGGCACGCGCGGCCGCAGGGTGTCGTGCAACGCGGCGAGCAGCCGATCGCGGCCTTCGGCGAGGTGGCCTTCCCGGACCAGCCGGCGGCACAGGCGCGCGGCCGAGCGCCGGGAGATCCCCGCACCGCGGGCGACGCGGAAGACCAGGGCCAGCGACCGGTCGTCCTCGGCGGGCCACGGCGCGCGCACCCAGCCGGGCGCCTGAGCCGACCGGATCCGCAGCCACCCGGGCAGCACCGCCACGGCACTGGTCATGAGGCCTCCCGTCGTCGCGTGTCCGTGATCTCTACCCGTTCTTCCGCCGGGGAAAACCCCGCGACGCGAAAAGCCCGGAACTGGGCCGGGCCTGGTCGCCGCCGGGGTCGAAACGGCGATGACCAGGCCCGAGCTGGGGTGGCGCGGCTCAGAGCGTGCTGAGCCACTCCTCGACCGCCTGCGCGGTCAGGGCGGAGTCCTCCTTGGCGAGGGAGAAGTGGTCGGCGGCGACCGTCGTCACGACGTCGGCCGGGACCCGGGAGAGCAGGTCGTCCTGGTCGTGCTCGATCTCGTCACCGAAGAGGTCCACGGCGCACTGCACGAGCAGCGTCGGCGCGGTCGTCGTCGGCGTCTCGAGGTCGGCCATCTTGCTGAACCAGTGGCCCATGGCCGAGAGCCGGGCGCTGTTGAGCGTCACGGTCGGGTTCTCGATCTCCGCGAGGTAGAACCGCGTGGTCTCCACGAAGTCGACGTTCTCGCCCGCGCGGTGCTGCATGCTCAGCGTGTCCAGCAGCGCCACGCCGTCCGGGCGCACGCCCCACGTCTGCTCCAGCACGCCCGCGGCGGCGTAGGCCAGCGAGCCGGCGGACGAGTGCCCGACCAGGATGAACGGGTCCCCGTCGCTGGCGTGCAGCACGCTTTCCGCGACCACGCGCGCGGCCGCCGTCGCCGAAGCCGGCAGCGGCTCGCCGAGCGCGAAGCCGACGAGCGGCAGCGCGGACACGTGGCGCTTGCCGCGGAAGTGCGCCGCGATCCGCGCGTACTGGTGCACGCCGCCGGTGACCACCGGGGAGCTGACGCAGATCAGCCGCGGCGAGGCCGGCCCGTCGGCGAGGGTGACGGCCTCGGGCAGGTCCTCGAGCTCCGCCGGTGTCTCGAAGGTGTCGCGGATAGCCGCGACGGCCTTGAGCATGCCGAGCGCTTCGGTGAGCTTGCCGCCGTTGGCGGCGCGGAAGAACAGCCGGTCCAGCGTGTCGCCGGCGACCGGGGCCGCAGTGCCGGGCGTAGGCGCGTTGGCGGCCGCGACGGAGCCGGCCAGCTCGTCGCGCAGCCATTCGGCCAGCCGGGCCGGGGTCTTGTTGTCGAACACCGCCGTGGACGGCAGCCGCAGGCCCGTCGCCTCGCCGAGTTTCGTGCGCAGCTCCACCGCGATGAGCGAGTCGAACCCGGCCTCGAGGAAGTCGCGTTCGGGGTCGACGGAGCTCGCGTCGCGGTGCCCGAGCAGCGCCGCGGCGAAGTCGCACACCAGGTCCTGCAGCAGCTGCCGCTGGGCGGCCGCGTCCAGTCCGCCCAGGCGGTCGCGGACCGACGACGCCGAGGACGAGGCCTTCGCCGCCGCTTTGCGCGGCGTCTTCACCAGTCCCCGCAGCAACGCCGGCACCTCGCCCTGCGGCTTGCCGCCACCGGCGACGCGCAGGGCCGCGATCAGCGGTTCGCGTGCCGCGAGGGCGGCGTCGAACATCGCGAGTCCCTGTCCGGTGCCGATCGTCGGCAGCCCGGCGGCGTCGATGCGCTCGACATCCGCGCGGGACAGCTTGCCGGTGATGCCGCTCGACTCGGCCCACAGGCTCCAGGCCAGTGAAGTCGCGGGCAGGCCGAGGGCCGCGCGGTGCTGGGCGAGGGCGTCGAGGAAGACGTTGGCCGCCGCGTAGTTGCCCTGGCCCGGCCCGCCGCTCACGCCGGCGAACGACGAGAACAGGACGAACGCGGCCAGGTCGCTCTCGCGGGTGAGCTCGTGCAGGTGCCACGCGGCGTCGGCCTTCGGCCGCAGCACGGCGCTCAGGCGATCCGGCGTGAGCGACGGGATCACCCCGTCGTCGAGGATCCCGGCGGTGTGGACCACCGCGGTGAGCGGATGGTCGACCGGCACACTGGCCAGCAGCTCGGCAAGTGCGGCCCGATCGGAGGTGTCGCACGAGGCGATCCGCACGGCCGCGCCCGCGCCCGTGAGCTCCTGCCGCAGCTCGTCGGCGCCGTTCGCGGCCGCGCCGCTGCGGCTGACGAGCAGCAAGTTCCGCACGCCGCGTTCACGCACCAGGTGGCGGGCCACGTGGCCGCCCAGCACGCCCGTGCCGCCGGTGATCAGGACCGTCCCTTCGGGGTTCCACGCGGGCGGCGCGGTGAGCACGAGCTTCCCGATGTGCCTGGCCTGGCTCATGAACCGGAACGCTTCCCGCGCGTCGCGCACGTCCCAGGTCCGGACCGGCAGCGGCTCGAGCGCGCCCTCGGCGAACAGCGCGAGCAGGCTCTGCAGCATCTCCTGCACGCGGTGCGGGTCGACCTGGCCGAGGTCGAACGGGTGGTACGCGATGTCACCCAGCGTCGCGGGGTCGCGCAGGTCCTTCTTGCCCATTTCCAGGAACCGGCCGCCGTCGGCGAGCAGCCGCAGTGACGCGTCGAGGAACTCGCCGGTGAGGGCGTTGAGCACGGCGTCCACGCCGCGGCCGCCGGTGGCGCGCGCGAACTTCTCCTCGAACTCGGTGGTGCGCGAGGAGGCGAGGTGGTCCTCGGCGATCCCGAGCTCCCGGAGCGTGTCCTGTTTGGACTCGCTCGCCGTCGCGAACACCTCGGCACCCAGGTACTGCGCCAGCTGGATCGCGGCCATGCCGACGCCGCCCGCGCCGGCGTGGATCAGGACGGACTCCCCCGGCCTCAGGTTCGCGAGGTCCACCAGGGCGTAGTAGGCGGTGAGGAACACCAGCGCGACCGACGCGGCGTCCACTTCGGACCAGGCGTCGGGTGTGCGGGCCAGGAAGCGCTCGTCGGCCACGGCGTGGGTGCCGAAACCGCCGCCGAGCATGCCGAAGACGCGGTCGCCCACCTCGAGGTCGGTCACGGCCGGACCGATCGCGTCGACGACGCCGGCGGCCTCGGCGCCGAACGCGCCCGCTTCGCCGGGGTACATGCCGAGTGCGTTGAGCACGTCGCGGAAGTTCATGCCCGCGGCCGTCACGCGCACGCGGACGTCGCGCCCGGCCGGCTCGTCGAGGAACTCGGGCCGGGGTTCGAGGACCAGGGTGTCGAGGCTGCCCTTGCCGGTGGTGGCGAGCCGCCACGGCACCCCACCCGACGGCGGCACGAGGCTTGTGCCCGTCGCCAGGCGCGCGAGGCGACCCACGCGGACGGCGCCGTCACGGAGCACGACCTGCGTCTCGCCGCTGTCGAGCAGCCCGACGGCGCCGGCGAGAGCACTGAGCGAGGTCGTCGCGCTGTCGATGTCGGCGAGCAGGAACCGGCCGGGGTTCTCCGCCTGCGCGGAGCGCACCAGGCCCCAGACCGCGGCGGCGGCCGGGTCGGGCACGGCTTCGCCTGCGGCCGCGGCGACCGCGCCGCGCGAGACGAACACCAGCCGCGTGTCGGTGAACCGGTCGTCGGCCGCCCAGTCCTGCAGCACCGTGAGGGCCCGGGCGGTCAGCTCGTGCACGGCCGCCGGCCCTTCGGCGCCGGTCAACGGCACGAGGCAGACATCCGGCGCGCTCGTCCCGGCGACGGTGCCCGCGAGCGTCTCGGCATAGCCCGACACGATCTCCCCGGCGACCACCACCTCGTCGGCGACGCCGAACGGGTCGGCCCCGACCACGGCCCAGCGGCGCCCGCCCGCGACCGCCGGCACCTCGGCCGGCACCCAGTCGAGCCGGAACAGCGATTCGCCCGCGACGTCCGGCTTCGCGGCCGGGACCGCCGAAGCCGCCCGCAACGCGAGACCTTCGACAGCCAGCACCGGACGGCCCGTCACGTCGGCAGCGACCACACTGATCGTGCCGGTGTCGTCGCCGGCCAGCCGCACGCGCAGCGCAGACGCGCCGCCCGCGTGCAGCGTGACACCGCTCCACGCGAACGGGATCCGGCCGCGCGCAGCACCCGAGCCGACGAAGGTGGCGGCGTGCAGCGCGGAGTCGAGCAGGGCCGGGTGCACGCCGTACGCGTCGGCGCCGTCGCCCCGGCCGGGCAGGACGACGTCGGCGAACACCTCGTCGCCCCGGCGCCACACAGCCTGCAGGCCCTGGAACAGCGGACCGTAAGAGGAGTTCTCGTAAAAGCCGGTCACATCGACGGATTCAGCGCCTTCAGGCGGCCACACCGAGGCGTCGAAGGCTGCGGCCGGTGCGTCCTCGGTGAGCAGGCCGCTCGCGTGCTCGGTCCAGGCCGCGTCCGGGTCGTCGGCCGGTCGCGAGTGGACGGTCACCGGGCGCCCGCCCTGCTCGTCCTCCGCGCCGACGCTCACCTGGATCGTCACGGCGTCCTCCGGGCCGAGCACCAGCGGCACCGCCAGCGTGAGGTCCTCGACGCGCCCGGCGCCGACGTGGTCGCCGGCCCGCACGGCGAGCTCCAGGAAACCCGTGCCCGGGAAGAGGATCACGCCGCCGAGCGTGTGGTCGGCGAGCCACGGGTGCGTGCGCGCGGAGATCCGGCCGGTGCACACGACACCGTCGGACCCGGCCAGCGCCACCGTCGCACCGAGCAGCGGGTGCGCGCCGGGGAACAGCCCGGCCGAGGTCACGTCGCCGGTCATCGCGGCCTTGCGCGGCCAGTAGCGCTCGCGCTGGAACGCATACGTCGGCAGCTCGATCGTGCGGGCGCCGTCGACCAACGGCCGCCAGTCCACGGGCAGGCCCCGCGTGTACGCGGCGGCGAGCGACTTGAGCGCGCGGACCAGGCCGCCGTCGTCACGGCGCAGCGTGCCGGTGACAAGAGTGCGGGTGGTCTCGGTGTCCTCGACGACGCCGGTGACGTTGGCGGTCAGCACCGGATGGCCGCTGGTCTCGACGAAGGCGCGGTAGCCGTCCGCGAGCAGCGCGCGCACGGCGTCCTCGAACCTCACGACGCCGCGCAGGTTGCGGTACCAGTAGTCCGCGGTCATCGGCTCGTCGAGCTTCGCGCCGGTCAGCGTCGAGTAGATCGGGATCTCGGGGGTGCTCGCGGTGACCTCGCCCAGCTCGGCGAGCAGCTCGTCGCGCAGCACCTCGACCTCGGGCGAGTGCGACGCGTAGCCCATCGAGATCCGGCGCACGCGCACGTCGCGCGCCGTGAGGTCGTCGAACAGCCGGTTGAGGGCCCCGAGCTCACCGGACACCGACACGGACCCGGAGCTGTTCACCGCGGCGACCGCGATCGGCGTGCCGGCCAGCAGCTCCTCGACCTCGTCGAGCGGCAGGGGAATCGCGAGCATGCCACCGCGGCCGGCGATCGTGCGCGTGAGCACCTTCGCCCGCAGCGCCACCACGCGCGCGCCCTCGGCGATGCTCAGCGCGCCCGCGACGACGGCGGCCGCGACCTCACCCTGCGAGTGCCCGACCACGGCGTCGGGCTCGATCCCGGAGGAGCGCCACACCGCGGCCAGCGCGACGGTGAGCGCGAACGACGCCGGCTGCACCACGTCGACGCGCTCCAGCGACGGCGCGTCCGGCCCGCCGCGCAGCACCTCGGCCAAGTCCCACTCCACGTACGGGCGCAGCGCTTCGGCGCACTCGGCGATCTTCGCGGCGAACACCGGGCTCTCGTCCAGCAGCCGCCCGCCCATCCCCGTCCACGGCACGCCCTGGCCCGGGAACACGAACACGGTCTTGCCCGACACGTCGGCCACACCCTCGACGACCTCGGGAGCCGGCCGCCCCTCCTCGATGGCGGCCAGGCCGCCGGTCAGATCGGCCCGCTCCGCCCCGACGACCACGCCGCGGTGCGCGAACGCCGACCGCGTGGTCACGAGCGAATGGGCCAGATCCAGCAGATCGGCGTCCCCGGCAACGCCGTGCAACCGCTTCGCCTGCGCTTTCAGCGCGGCGGGTGTCCGGCCCGACAGCACCCAGGGCACCGCGGCGGGCGCGGGTCGCGCCGGCACCTCGGCGGGTTCGGGATCCGGTGCCTGCTCCAGGATCACGTGCGCGTTGGTGCCGCTGATGCCGAACGACGACACCCCGGCCCGGCGCGGGCGCTCGACCTCGGGCCACGGCCGCTGCTCGGTGAGCAGCTCGACGGCACCGGCCGACCAGTCCACATGGGACGACGGCGTGCTGACGTTGAGCGTCTTCGGCAAGGTCGCGTGCCGCAGCGCCATGACCATCTTCACGATCCCGGCGACGCCGGCGGCGGCCTGCGTGTGCCCGAGGTTCGACTTCACGGCTCCGAGGTAGACGGGCGTCTCCCGCTCCTGCCCGTAGGTCGCGAGCACGGCCTGCGCCTCGATCGGGTCACCGAGGACGGTGCCGGTGCCGTGCGCTTCGACGACGTCGACGTCCTGAGCAGACAGGCCGCCGCTGGCCAGCGCCTGCCGGATCACGCGCCGCTGCGACGGCCCGTTCGGCGCGGTGAGGCCGTTGGACGCGCCGTCGGAGTTCACCGCGGAACCCCGGACGACGGCGAGGATCGGGTGGCCGTTCTTCCTGGCGTCGGAGAGCTTCTCGACGACCAGCATGCCGACGCCCTCGGACCAGCCGGTTCCGTCCGCGTCGTCGGAGAAGGCCTTGCAGCGCCCGTCCTCGGCGAGCCCGCCCTGGCGGGTGAAGCCGGCGAAGCCCATGGCCGTCGACATCACGGTGACGCCGCCCGCCAGCGCGAGCGTGCACTCGCCGCTGCGCAGCGCCTGCCCGGCCAGGTGCAGCGCGACCAGCGAGGACGAGCACGCCGTGTCGATCGTCATCGCCGGGCCTTCGAGCCCGAAGACGTAGGAGATCCGGCCCGACACGACACTCGCGGCGAGCCCGGTGCCGGCGTGGCCTTCCACGTCCTCGCCGGCGCCCAGCGCGAGCTCGGCGTAGTCCTGCCCGTTGGTGCCCACGAACACGCCGGTGCGGCTGCCGCGCAACGTCTCCGGGTCGAGGCCGGCTCGTTCGAACGCCTGCCAGCTCGTCTCCAGCAACAGGCGCTGCTGCGGGTCCATCGCGGTGGCCTCGCGGGGCGAGATGCCGAAGAACGCCGCGTCGAACTCGGCCGCGTCGTAGAGGAACCCGCCGACGTCGGTGGCGCTGTGGCCGCGGCCGTCGCCGGCGAGCACGGCCAGGTTCCACTCGCGGTCGGCCGGGAACTCGCCGATGCCGTCGGCGCCGTCGGCCACCAGGCGCCACAGGTCCTCCGGCGAGCGGACACCGCCGGGGAACCGGCAGGCCATGCCGACGATCGCGATCGGCTCGCCCCGGCCGGCCTCGGCGTCGGCCAGCCGCTGCCGCGTCTGGTGCAGGTCGGCCGTGACCCACTTCAGGTAGTCGACGAGCTTGCGGTCCTCCGGCATGGTGCGCACCTTCCTGTGGGCGTTCGCGCGGGTCAGCGGTCGGTCAGCCGGCCCAGTTCGTGGTCGATGAAGTCGAGGACCTCGTCGGCGCTCGCGTCGCTGAGCCGGTCGGCGACGCCGGTTTCCGCCTCTTCGGTCTCCGTGAGCGCCGAGAGCATCCGGCGCAGCCGGGCGGCGATGCCGCCGCGCGTCACGCCGTCGGGCGCCGCCGCGCGCAGGCTCGCTTCGAGCCGGTCCAGCTCGGCGTCCAGCGCCGCCTCGGGCGCCGCGCCGTCGGTGAGCTCCTCGCGCAGGTGCTCGGCGAGTACCACCGGAGTCGGGTAGTCGAAGACGAGCGTCGACGGCAGCGGGGTGCCGGCCACCTCCGTGAGGCGGTTGCGCAGCTCCACCGCGGTGAGCGAGTCGAAGCCCAGCTCGCGGAACTCCTGCCCGGCGTCGATCGCCTCGGCGCTGTCGTGACCGAGCACGGCCGCCGCCGCGGTGCGGACGAGGTCCACCAGCAGTCGGATCTGCTCGTTCTCTCGCAGCCCGGTGAGCTGTTCGGCCAGCGACTCGCGCGGCACCGCCCGCGCGGCCGCCGCCCGCCGTCGGGTGCCGCGGATCAACCCGCGGAACACGGCCGGGACGTCGCCTTCGACACTCGCGAACCCGCCCCGCCCGACGGCCAGCGGCACGATCCGGCCGGCCCCCGAGGCGACGGCCGCGTCGAACAGCGCGAGCCCTTCGGCGACCTCCAGCGGCGGCAGGCCGGTCGAGCGCATGCGGCGCCGGTCGGTCTCGCCGAGCGTGCCCGTCATGCCGCCGGTCTCGGTCCACGGACCCCACGCGAGCGACGTCGCAGGCAGGCCGTGGGCCACGCGGCGGGCCGCGAGCGAGTCGAGGGCGGCGTTGGCGGCGCAGTAGTTGGCCTGACCGGGGCTGCCCATCGTGCCGGCGATCGAGGAGTAGACGACGAATGCCGCCAGGTCCGCGCCGTACGTCAGCTCGTGCAGGTGCCAGGCCGCGTCGGACTTCGGCGCCAGCACCGCGGCGACACGCTCGGGTGTCAGCGAGCCGAGCACGCCGTCGTCGAGGATCCCGGCGGTGTGGACGACGGCGGTGAGCGGGTGGGCCGGGTCGACCTCCGCCAGCGCGCGGGCGACTTCGCGCCGCTCGGCGACGTCCGCCGCGACGAAGCGCACCGTCGCGCCGAGGTGGGTCAGCTCGTCCTCGAGCTCGGGCGCGCCGGGGGCTTCGAGACCACGGCGGCTCGCCAGGACCAGGTGCCGTACGCCTCGTTCGCGCACGAGGTGGCGCGCCAGCTCGCGCCCGAGACCGCCGGTGCCGCCGGTGACGAGCACGGAGCCGTCCGGGTCCCAGGGCCGGCCCCACGTCGCGGTCTCCCCGAGGCGCGCGAGCCGGCCCGCGAGGACCTCGCCGCCGCGGATCACGAGCTGCGTCTCCCCCACGGCCAGCAGCTTCGGTGCGCTCGCGACCTCGGCGACCGAAGCGGGGTCGGCGTCAACGTCCACGAGCATGAACCGGCCCGGATTCTCCAGCTGCGCGGCGCGCACGAGGCCCCACAGCGCGGCGGCGGCCGGGTCCTCGATGGGGTCGCCGTCCTCGGCGGCGACGCCGTTGCGCGTCACGAAAACCACGGTGGTGCGGGCGTACTTTTCGGCCGAGAGCTCCTGCACGAGTTTCAACGCGCGTCCGCCGAGTTCACGCGTGGCGGCGAGCGGGTCCGGGCCGAGGCCGGCCATCGGCACGAGCAGCACCTCGGGTACTTCGTCCACTTCGGACAGTGCGGTGGCGGAGCCGGCGCTCAGCACGCCGGCGAGGCAGAGACCGTCGGCCCCCAGCACCGTGCAGCGGTCGCCCTCGGTGTGCTCGCCGCGCACCGGGGTCCAGGTGAGGTGGAACAGCGAGTCGTGCCGGGTGTCGTGCGTGTGGTGCTCGGGCTCCGGCAGCGCCCGGTACACGCAGGTGTCGACGGAAGCGACAAGCCGGCCTTCGACGTCGAACAGCGCCAGCGCCACGGACTCCGGTCCCGTGCGGATCAGCCGCGCCCGCACCGCCGACGCCCCGGCGGCGTGCAGGGTGAAGCCGCGCCAGACGTGCGGCACCGGGTCCGGCTCCACGTCGAGGTCCGCGAACGCGGCGAGCCGCGACACCGCGTCGGCGAGCGCCGGGTGCAGGCCGAACTCCGCGGCATCCGGGACCTCTTCGGGCAGCGTGACCTCGGCGTAGACCTCGTCGCGGCGGCACCAGACGGCCGTGATGCCCTGGAACGCGGGCCCGTGCTCCACGCGGTCGCCCTCGTGCGGTTCGTGGAACCCCGTGAGGTCGACGGCCGCGGCGTCGGCGGGCGGCCACTCGCCGAGCGAGCCCCTGTGCACGGCACCGTCGGCGACGTGACCGCGCGCGTGCACCGTCCAGGCGGCTTCCGGGTCGTCGGCCGGACGGCCGTAGAGCGTGACAGGGCGGCGGCCGGACGCCGGCTCGCCCACGCGGACCTGCACCGCCACGGCGGTGTCCACGACGAGCGGGGCAGCCACGGTCAGCTCGTCGACGCGGTCGCAGCCGGTCTTCTCGCCCGCCCACGCGAACAGGTCGAGCAAGCCGGACTCGGGGAACACCGTCTCGCCGTCGACGAGCCGGTCGGCCAGCCACGGCACGGTCTGCGCCGAGAGCACCCCGCTGAACACCGCGTCGGCCGAGCCCGCGAGCGGGACCTCCGCCGCGAGCAGCGGATGCCCGGCGACGGCCAGCCCGAGGCCCGCGGCGTCCGCGACGAGCGGGGCGAGCGTCGGCCAGTAGCGCTGGTGCTGGAACGCGTAGGTGGGCACCTCGGTGTGCCGGCCGCCGGCCAGCATCGGTGACCAGTCCACGGCCACCCCCGCGACGTGCAGCCGGCCCAGCGCCGTGAGCAGCGCGGTCGCCTCGTCGCGATCCTTGCGCTGGGTCGCGACGACGGTCACGTCGTTCACGTTCTGCTGGGCGAGCGCGGCCAGGACGCTGCCGGGGCCGACCTCGACGAACGTGGTCGTGCCCGCGGCACGCAGCGAGCGCACGCCGTCGCCGAAGCGCACGGCCTCGCGGACGTGGCGCACCCAGTAGGCCGGATCGGTCAGCTGCTCGGCGGTGGCGGGCTCGCCGGTGAGCGTCGAGACGATCGGGATTTCGGGCGCGGACAACGAAAGTCCGCGCACGACCGCGGCGAACTCGTCGAGCATCGGTTCGACCAGCGGCGAGTGGAACGCGTGGGAAACGGTGAGCCGGTTGGTCCGGCGGCCCCGTTCGGCGAACCGGTCGGCCAGCGCCAGCACGGCTTGCTCGGCCCCGGCGACGACCACCGAAGCGGGCGCGTTCACCGCGGCGATCGACACCTCGGCCGTGAGCTCCGCCGTCACTTCGTCGGGCGTCGCCTCGACGGCGACCATCGCGCCACCGGCGGGCAGCGCCTGCATGAGCCCGGCGCGCGCGGCGACGAGCGTCGCAGCGTCTTCCAGCGTCAGCACGCCGGACAGGTGCGCGGCGGTCAGCTCGCCGATCGAGTGCCCGGCGAACTGCGCGGCCCGCAGCCCGAACGACTCCAGCAGCCGGTAGAGCGCGACCTCGAACGCGAACAGCGCCGGCTGCGTGTAGCCCGTGGTGGCCAGCAGGCCGGCCTCGGGTGTGCCGTCAGCGGCGAAGACGATCTCACGCAGCGGGCGGCCCAGGTGGCGGTCCAGCTCGGCCGTCACCGCGTCGAACGCGGCGGCGAACACCGGGAAGCGCTCGTGCAGCTCACGGCCCATGCCCGGGCGCTGCGAACCCTGGCCGGAGAACAGCACGGCCGTCGACTGCTCGGTGGCGAGCCCGCGGCCGGCTTCGGTGATCCCGTCGGGTCCGGCGAGCAGCAGGGCGCGGTGGCCGAAGTGCGGGCGGGCCGCGAGAGTGGCGCCGATGTCGAGGGCGCTCGGCGCGCCGTCCCGGGCCGCGAAGGCGCGCAGCCGCCCGACCTGCTCGTCGAGCGCCGCCGCCGTTTTCGCCGACACCGTCCACGGCACGACGTCCTCGGCGCGCTGTTCTTGCGTCGAAACCTCTTCCGCCTGCTCCAGCACGATGTGCGCGTTGGTGCCGCTCAGCCCGAACGACGACACCCCGGCGCGGCGCGGCCGGCCCACCTCGGGCCACGGCCGCTGCCGTGTGAGCAGCTCGACCGACCCGGCCGCCCAGTCCACGTGCGACGAGGGCGCGTCGACGTGCAACGTCTTCGGCAGCACGCCGTGGCGCAGGGCGAGGACCATCTTGATGATCCCGGCGACACCGGCCGCGGCCTGGGTGTGGCCGAGGTTGGACTTGATGCCGCCCAGGTAGACCGGCGTCGCGCGGTCCTGCCCGTACGTCGCGAGCACGGCCTGCGCCTCGATCGGGTCGCCGAGCACCGTGCCGGTGCCGTGGGCCTCGACGGCGTCGACGTCCTGAGTGGACAGTCCACCGTTCGCGAGGGCCTGGCGGATCACGCGTTGCTGCGAGGGGCCGTTGGGCGCGGTCAGGCCGTTGGACGCGCCGTCGGAGTTCACCGCCGACCCGCGCACGACGGCGAGGACCGGGTGGCCGTTCTTCTTCGCATCCGACAGCCGTTCGACCAGCAGCATGCCGACACCCTCGGACCAGCCGGTGCCGTCCGCGCCGTCGGCGAACGCCTTGCACAGGCCGTCCTCGGCGAGCCCGCCCTGGCGCGTGAAGCCGGCGAACCCGATGGCCGTGGACATCACCGTGACGCCGCCGGCCAGCGCGAGGGTGCATTCGCCGCTGCGCAGGGCCTGCGCGGCCGAGTGCAGCGCGACCAGTGAGGACGAGCACGCCGTGTCGATCGTGAGCGACGGGCCTTCGAGCCCGAAGGTGTAGGACAGCCGGCCGGACACCACGCTCGCGGCGAGGCCGGTGCTGGCGTGGCCTTCCATGTCCTCGCGGGCCATCGTGACGAGGTTCGCGTAGTCCTGGCCGTTGGTGCCGACGAACACGCCGGTGCGGCTGCCGCGCAGGGTGGCGGGGTCGAGCCCCGCGCGTTCGAAGGTCTCCCAGGAGGTTTCGAGCAGCTGGCGCTGCTGCGGGTCCATCGCGAGGGCCTCGCGCGGGGAGATGCCGAAGAAGCCGGCGTCGAAGCCGGTGGCGTCGTCGAGGAACCCGCCGCGCGCGGTGGCGCTGCGGCCCCGGCCGTCGCCGGCCAGCGCGGCGAGGTCCCAGCCGCGGTCGTCGGGGAAGTCGGTGATGGCGTGCTCGCCGGCGGTCAGCAGCGACCACAGGTCCCCGGGCGACCGGACGCCGCCCGGGAACCGGCAGGCCATGCCGATGATCGCGACGGGTTCGGTGCCGGCCGCGGTGGCCGCGACGATCTCGCTGCCGGCCGCGTCGCCGCCGGTCAGCTCGGCGAGCAGGTGCGCGGCGAGGTCGTGGGGGGTCGGATGGTCGAACACCAGCGTCGAGGGCAGCGTGAGCCCCGTGGCCGCGCCGAGGGCGTTGCTGAGGTCGATGGCGCTGAGCGAGTCGAACCCGAGGTCACGGAAGGCCTTGTCGGCGCCGATCGCGCCCGCTCCGGAGTGGCCGAGCACGGCGGCGGCACGGGTGCGGACCAGCTCGAGGACGGCGGCCGGACGGTCCGCTTCGGACAGTGCGCGCAGCGTGCGGCCGAAGTCCGGTTCGGACGTCTGCTCCCGGCGCAGGTCGCGGGCGCCGGGCAGCTCGTCGAGCAGCGGGCCGGGCCGTGCCGAAAGCAGCGCCGACAGCAACCGGGGCTGCCGCAGGTCGGCGACCACCACGGTGGCTTCGGGTTCGGTGACCGCGTGCGCGAGGGCGGTGACGGCCGGCGCGGGGTCGAGGGCGGTCGAGTCGGTGTGCCGGTCCGCGGCCACGCCCTGGCTCGCCATTCCGTCGCCGGCCCAGGCACCCCACGCGACGGCGGTCGCGGGCAGTCCCGCGGCGCGGCGCCGCCGGGCGAGAGCGTCGAGCACGGCATTGGCGGCGGCGTACCCGCCCTGGCCGGGGTTGCCGAGGGTGCCGGCGACCGAGGAGAACAAGGCGAAGACTTCGAGGTCCTTGCCGCGGGTCAGCTCGTCGAGCACCAGCGCGGAGGTCGCCTTGGCCCGGAACACGGTCTCGAACCGTTCGGGCGTCAGGGCTTCCAGCACGCCGTCGTCGAGGACACCGGCCGCATGCACGACCGCGGTCAGCGGCAGGGGTTCGATTAGCGCGGCCACGGCGTCGCGGTCGGCGACGTCGCACGCGGCGAGCGTGACGCGCGCACCGAGTGCCTCCAGCTTCGCGGCGAGGTCGGCCGCGCCGGGGGCGTCCGGCCCGCGGCGGCTGGTGAGCACGAGGTGCTCGGCGCCGTGTTCGGCCAGCCACCGCGCGACGTGCGCGCCGAGGGCGCCCGTGCCGCCGGTGATGAGCACGGTGCCGTGCGGCTGCCATTCCTCGGCCGTGGTGGCCGGCGCGGGGACGAGGCGGCGGCCGAAGATCCCGGACGGGCGGACCGCCAGTTCGTCCTCTTCGGACTGGCGCAGCGCCTGCGCCAGCAGCCCGGTCGTCCGGTCGTCGAGCTCGGCGGGCACGTCGAGGAGACCGCCCCACCCGCGCGGCTGCTCCAGCGCGGCGACCCGGCCCAGACCCCACAGGGCGGCCGCGGCCGGATCCGTCACCTCGGCGTCGGCTTGGGCCGCGACGGCGCCCCGCGTGACAACCCACACCGGCAGGTCGACGCGGCGCAGCAATGCGGCCGTCGCCGGGGCGTCCGGCAGGAAGGACAGCACGGCGTCACGATCCGTCTCACCGAGCTCATCCGGTTCGACGCGGACCACGTCGCCCGCGGCCTCGAGCACCAGGTCCACCCACGCGCCGGCGTCCGGGGGCACGACGGCGAGCCACCGACGCGGCGCGCCCGGGATCGCGGTGACCGGGCGCCAGACCTCGCGGAACCGCCAGGAGTCCACGGTGGACTTCTCGACGTCGGACTCGGGCCAGAACCGCTCGTGCTGGAAGGCGTACGTCGGCAGGTCCACCCGCTGGGCTCCGGCCAGCAACCCGCCCAAGTCCACGCGCGCGCCGGCGACGTGGAGTGCGGCCAGCGCGGCCACGCACGTCTCTTCCTCGCCGAGGTTGCGGCGCAGCGCGGGCACGACCGGGATCGCGTCGCCGACGCTCTCGCGCGCCATCGCGGTGAGCACGGCGTCGGGGCCGAGCTCCAGGAACGCCCCCGCTCCGGCCTCGTGCGCGGCGACCACGGCGTCGGCGAACCGCACCGGCTCGCGGACGTGGCGCACCCAGTAGTCGGCGGTGCGGATCTCGTCACCCGCGAGAGCGCCGGTCAGTGCGGACACGAGCGGGATCTTCGGCGCGGCGAAGGAAATCCCGTCGAGCGCGGCGCGGAAGCCGGCCAGCATCGGGTCCATCAGCGGCGAGTGGAACGCGTGCGACACGCTGAGCCGCTTGGTCCGGCGCCCGCGCGCGGCGAACGTCTCCGCGATCCGCGTGACGTCGGCCTCGGCGCCCGCGAGCACCACCGAGTCCGGCCCGTTCACGGCCGCGATCGAGACGCCGTCGGTGAGCTCCGGGGTCACCTCGGCCTCGGTCGCGCGGACCGACACCATCGCGCCGCCCTCGGGCAACGCGTCCATCAACCGCGCGCGGGCGGCGACAAGGGTGCAGGCGTCGGGCAGCGACAGCACGCCGGCGCCGTGCGCGGCGGCGATCTCGCCGACGGAATGCCCGCCCAGCACGTCAGGCCGGACACCGAAAGACTCGGCCAGCCGCAGCAACGCGACCTCGACGGCGAACAACGCCGGCTGCGTCCACCCGGTGCGGTCGAGCAGCCCGGCGTCCGCACCCCACACGATGTCGCGCACGGGCCGGTCCAGCTTCGGGTCCAGCTCCGCCGCGACCGCGTCGAACGCCTCCGCGAACGCCGGGAACCGCCCGTAGAGCTCGCGCCCCATCCCGAGCCGCTGCGCCCCTTGGCCGGAGAAGACCACGGCGAGCTTGACCCGCCGCCCCGCGAGCCCGGTCGTGACGCCCGGCGCCGAACCGTCGCTCAGCCAGCGCGCCAGGTCCTCCCGCAGCGCCGTGGTGTCGGACCCGACGGCGGCCAGCCGGTGCTCGAACGCGGAACGGCCCGTGAGCAGCGAGAACCCGACGTCGACCGCGGAACCCAGGTCGTGGCCCACCAGGGCGCGGACCTGCCCGCGCAACGCCTCCGGGGTCTTGGCCGACAGCACCCACGGCACTACTCCCCCGGCCGGCTCGGTCTCGACCGGGTCGCTCGCCGGCGCCTGCTCCAGGATCGTGTGCGCGTTGGTGCCGCTCACCCCGAACGACGACACGGCCGCGCGCCGCGGGCGGCCGGTCTGCGGCCACGCCACCTGCTCGGCCAGCAGGGTCACCGCGCCGGAGCTCCAGTCCACATGGGACGACGGCGTGCCCACGTGCAGGGTCTTCGGCACCACTCCGTGGCGCATCGCCTCGACCAGCTTGATCACCCCCGCGACCCCGGCGGCGGCCTGCGTGTGCCCGAAGTTCGACTTCACCGACCCCAGCAGCAGCGGGTGCTCGCGCTCCCGGCCGTAGGTCTCCAGCAGGCTCCCGGCCTCCACCGGGTCGCCCAGCGGTGTGCCGGTGCCGTGGGCCTCGACCACGTCCACTTCGGACGGTTCCAGCCGCGCCGCCGCCAGCGCCTGGCGGATCACGCGCTGCTGCGAACGCCCGTTGGGCGCGGTGAACCCGTTGGACGCGCCGTCGGAGTTCACCGCCGAGCCGCGGACGAGCGCGAGCACCGGATGTCCGTTGCGCTTCGCGTCCGACAGCTTCTCCAGCACCAGGACGCCGACGCCCTCGGCCCAACCGGTGCCGTCGGCGTCGTCGGAGAACGCCTTGCAGCGCCCGTCCGGCGCCAGGCCGCCCTGGCGGCTGAACTCCAGCAACGAACCCGGCGTGGACATCACGTTCACGCCACCGGCCAGCGCCAGCGTGCACTCGCCCGAGCGCAGCGCCTGCGCCGCCAGGTGCAGCGACACCAGCGAGGACGAGCACGCCGTGTCCACCGTGACGGCCGGGCCTTCCAGCCCGAACGTGTAGGAGATCCGGCCCGACGTGGCGCTCGCGGCGATGCCGGTGCCCACGCTGCCGTCGGCGTCGTCCAGTGAGCGCACCATGAGGTACGCGTAATCCTGGCCGTTGGTCCCGACGAACACTCCGGTCCGGCTGCCGCGCAACGACACCGGGTCGATGCCCGCGCGTTCCACCGCTTCCCACGACGTCTCCAGCAGAAGCCGCTGCTGCGGGTCCATCGAGAGCGCCTCACGCGGCGAGATGCCGAAGAAGCCCGGGTCGAAGTCGGCGACGCAGTCGAGGAACCCGCCGCGCCGGCTCACTTCCTTGCCGCGCGCGTCGACCTCGCTCGTCTGCAACGCGCGCAGGTCCCAGCCGCGGTCGGCCGGATAGCCGCCGACCGCGTCGCGGCCCTCGGCAACGAGCCGCCACAGGTCCTCGGGCGACCGGACGCCACCGGGGAACCGGCAGCTCATGCTCACGATCGCGATCGGCTCGGCCGCCGCGGCCAGCAGCTCCCGGTTCTGCCGGCGGAGGCGGTCGGCCTCCTTCACGGAAGCCCGCAGCGCCTCGACAACCTTTTCGCTGGGCGTGGTCATCTCTTCAGCTCCGTCACTCGCTCGGCTGGGTCACTCGGTCGGCTCTTGCCCGGTCAGCGCGGCCCGCACGAGGTCGTCCACGCCCATGTCGTCGATGTCCGCACCCGCGTCCGCCTCGCCGCCTTCGGCCAGGCGCAGCAAGGTGTCCAGCACGCCGCTTTCGCGCAGCTTGGCCAGCGGCACCGCCGAGAGCAGCGCCCGCACCCGGGTCTCCTCGTCGCCGGCCTCGGCCGCTTCCGGAGCCAGCTGCTCCAGGAGGTACGCGGCCAGCGCCTCGGGCGTCGGGTGGTCGAACACGAGCGTGGAGGGCATCGTCAGCCCGGTCGCCGCCGTGAGGCGGTTGCGCAGTTCCACCACGCCGAGCGAGTCGAACCCGAGGTCCCGGAACGGCTTGTCCGGTCCCACCACGTCGAGGTCGGCGTACCCGAGCACCTCCGCGGCCCGCACCCGCACGAGGTCCAGCACGGCCTCTTCGCGCTCGTCGGCGGGCAGGCCGGCGAGGCGCTCGCGGAACGCGGACGTCTCCTCGGCCGGCGCGGCCGCTGCCGGTTCGACGTAACCCGGCAGGTCGCGCAGCAATGGATTGGGCCGCGCGGGTCCGCCGCTGAAGCCCCCGGCGTCGACCTGGACCACCACCGCCGTCGGACGTGGTTCGGTGACGAGCTGCCGCAGGGCGAGCACGGCCAGATCCGGGTCCATCGCGGCGATCCCGCTGCGGCGCGCGGCAACCTCGGCCGCCGCCCCGGTCGCCATCCCGGCTCCGCCCCAGGCGCCCCACGCGATCGACGTGGCCGCGAGCCCTTCGGCCCGGCGCCGTTCGGCGAGGGCGTCGAGCACCGCGTTGGCGGCGGAGTAGTTGGCCTGCCCCGGGTTGCCGACCACGGCCGACGCCGAGGCGAACAGCGCGAACACCGCGAGGTCGTGGTCGCGGGTCAGCTCGTCGAGCAGGAGCGCCGAACCGACCTTGGCGCGGAACACGGCTTCGAACCGGTCCGGCGTGAGTCCGTCGAGCACACCGTCGTGGAGCACACCGGCGGTGTGGACCACGGCGGTGAGCGGCACGTCGGCCGGGATCCCCGCCAGCAGCTCGGTGAGCGAGGCCCGGTCGGCGACGTCGCAGGCGGCGATCGTCACGCGGGCACCCCGGTCTTCGAGCTCGGCAGCCAGCTCGGCCGCCCCGGGCGCGGCCGCACCGCGCCGGCTGGCGAGCAGCAGGTGCCCGGCCCCGGCCTCGGCGAGCCGGCGCGCGACCAGCGCCCCGAGTCCGCCGGTGCCACCGGTGATGAGCACCGTGCCCGTCGGATCCCAAGTCCGGGCTTCGCCGCCGGCCGGAGCCGGAGCCAGGCGCGCCCCGAACACCGCGGACGGACGCACGGCGAGCTGGTCCTCCCCCGCCGGGCCGGCGAGGACACCGGCGAAGCGGGCGGCCGAACGCTCGTCGAGCGTCTCCGGCAGGTCGACGAGCCCGCCCCAGCGGTCGGGGTGTTCCAGCGCGGCGACGCGGCCGAGCCCCCAGCAGGCGGCCTGCAGCGGGCTGGTCACGTCCGTGCCGCCCGCCGGCACCGCACCCCGCGTCACCGCCCACAGCGGCGCGGTGGTCCCCGCGTCGCCCAGCGCCTGCAGCAGGGTCGTGGTGGCCGCGAGCCCGTGCGGCACGCCGGACGTCGTGCGTTCGTCGAGGGCGAGCAGCGAGACGACTCCGGTCACCGGACCCGCCGCGCGCAGCTCCTCGGCGAGCGCGGCCCGGTCCTGGCCGCCGACAGCCAGGCGAACCACGTCGGTGCCCAGCGCGGCGACCGCAGCGTCCGTCCAGGCGTCGCCGTCGTGCGTCTCGGGGACGACCGCGAGCCAGGTGCCCGCCGGAGCGGCCTCGGCCGCGCCGGTCAGCGGCGACCAGGTGACGCGGTGGCGCCAGGAGTCCACTGTGGACCGGTCGGCGACGGTCTTGCGCCAGCCGAGCAGCGCGGGCAGGACCTGGCCCAGCGCACCGGCGTCGACGTCGAGCGTGCTGCTGAGGTGCTCGAAGTCCTCCTCCCGCACGGCCGACCAGAAAGCGTCGTCACGCGAGGACTCGGCGGCGGGGGCGGCGCCGAGGGCCTGGCTCTCGGGCCAGAACCGCTCGTGCTGGAAGGCGTACGTCGGCAGGTCCACCACGCGGTGGCGGCCGAGCAAGGCCCGCCAGTCGGGGCTCAGGCCGGCGACGTGCAGCCGGGCCAGCGCCCCGAGCAGCGCGCCCGGTTCACCGCGGTCCTTGCGCAGCACCGGAACGAGCGTCGCGCGGTCGTCGAGGGTCGCCGCCGCCATCGCGGAGAGGACCCCGTCGGGACCGATCTCCACGAACACATCGGCACCGGCCTCGGCCAGGCCGGCAACACCGTCGGCGAAGCGGACCGCGTCGCGGACGTGGCGCACCCAGTACTCCGGGGTGAGCACCTCGTCGCCGGCCGGCGCGCCGGTGACCGTGGACACGAGCGGCACCACCGGAGCGGCGTAAGCCACGCTCCGGGCCACCCGGCGATAGTCGTCCAGCATCGCGTCCATATGAGGTGAGTGAAACGCATGGGAGACCCGCAAACGCCTAGTCTTCCGGCCCTCGGCCGCGAACCTCGCGGCGAGCGCTTCGGCCTCCGATTCGTCCCCGGCCACCACCACCGCGGCCGGGCCGTTGACCGCCGCCACCGAGATCCCCGGCGTGAGCAGCGGCGTGACCTCGTCCTCGCGGGCCTCGATCGACACCATCGCCGACTCGGCCCCCGGCAGCGCGTCCATCAGCGTCGCGCGGGCGGCGACCAGGCGGGCGGCGTCGGCGAGGGAGAAGACGCCGGCCACGTGGGCCGCGGCCAGCTCGCCGATCGAGTGCCCGGCCACCACGTCCGGCCGGATGCCGAGCGAGGTGACCAGCCGCACCAGCGCGACCTCCACCGCGAACAGCGCGGGCTGCGTGTAGCCCGTGCGGTCGAGCAGCTCGGCCTCGGCCGTGCCGGGCTCGGCGAACACGATCTCCCGCAGCGGGCGCTCGAGGTGCTCGTCCAGCGCGGCCACGACCTCGTCGAAGGCCTCGGCGAACACCGGGAACCGGTCGTAGAGCTCGCGGCCCATGCCCGCGCGCTGCGCGCCCTGGCCGGTGAACAGGAACGCGGTGCGGCCCAGTGACCGCGCCCGGCCCTCGCTCACCGACGGGGACGGCGCGCCCTCGGCGAGCGCGGTCAGCCCGGCCAGCAGCTCGGCGGTGTCCGACGCCAGCACCGTCGCGCGGTGCTCGAACGTCGCACGGGTGGTGGCCAGCGCGTACGCGACTTCGGCGGGCGAGAGGCCCGGCTCGTCGAGCAGGCGGTCGCGCAGCCGCTGGGCCTGCGCCTTCAGCGCCGCTGGTGTACGGCCCGAGACCGGCACCAGCACCGGCCCGGCGGACTCCTCGGCCGAGACCGCGGGCTGTTCGGGCGCCTGCTCCAGGATCACGTGCGAGTTCGTGCCGCTGGCGCCGAACGACGACACCGCCGCGCGCCGCACCCGGCCCACCTCGGGCCAGGCCCGGGACTCGCCGACCAGCTCGATCGCCCCCGCGCTCCAGTCCACCTGGGACGTCGGCGCGTCGGCGTGCAGGGTCTTCGGCAGCACGCCGTGCTGCATCGCGAGCACCATCTTGATCACGCCCGCGACACCCGAGGCCGACTGCGTGTGGCCGAGGTTCGACTTCACCGACCCCAGCAGCAGCGGGTGTTCCCGCTCCCCTCCGTAGATCGCGAGCAGCGCCTGGGCCTCGATCGGGTCACCCAGCTTCGTGCCGGTGCCGTGGGCTTCGACCGCGTCCACTTCGGACGGTTGCAGGCCGGCGCCGGCGAGCGCCTTGCGGATCACCTTCTGCTGCGCCGGACCGCTGGGCGCGGTCAGGCCGTTGGAGGCGCCGTCGGAGTTGATGGCCGAACCCCGCACCACGGCGAGGATCCGGTGGCCGTTGCGCACGGCATCGGACTGGCGTTCCAGCACCAGCATGCCGACGCCCTCGGCCCAGCCGGTGCCGTTCGCCTCGTCGGAGAAGGCCTTGCACCGTCCGTCCGGCGACAAGGCGCCGAGGTCGCTGAACTCGACGAAGTTCACCGGCGTCGACATCACCGTGACCCCGCCGGCCAGCGCGACCGAGCACTCACCGCTGCGCAGGGCCTGGGCGGCGAGGTGCATCGCGACCAGCGAAGACGAGCACGCCGTGTCGACCGACACGGTCGGGCCCTGGAGGCCGAACGTGTAGGCCAGGCGCCCGGAGAGCAGGCTCGACGACTGCGCCGTCTGCCAGTGCCCGCCCTCTTCGCCGAGCACGGGCCGGTAGTCGCCGCTGCCGCCGCCGACGAACACGCCCGCGTCGGTGCCGCGCAGGCCGGCCGGGTCGACCCCGGCGCGTTCCAGCGCCTCCCACGCGGCTTCGAGCACGATGCGCTGCTGCGGGTCCATCACCACGGCCTCGCGCGGCGAGATCCCGAAGAAGCCGGGGTCGAAGTCCGCGACGTCGTAGAGGAAACCGCCCTGGCGCGTCACGCTCGTGCCCGGCGTCTCCGGGCCGCCGGCGAACAGCTCGTCCATCGGCCAGCCGCGGTCGGCGGGCATGTCGCCGACCGCGTCGACCCCGTCGGAGACGAGGCGCCACAGGTCTTCCGGCGACCGGACGCCACCGGGGCAGCGGCAGCTCATGCCGACGATCACGATCGGGTCGTCGGTGACCGCCGCCGTGGTCACCACGCCGGCGCCGCTGTCGTCGGCGCCGAACAGCTCGGCGTCGAGGAAAGCCGCCAGCACCTGCGGGGTCGGGTGGTCGAATGCGAGGGTGGCCGGGAGCGCCAAGCCGGTGGCGTCCCCGAGCTGGTTGCGCAGGTCGACCGCGGTGAGCGAGTCGAATCCGAGGTCCTTGAACGGCAGGTCGGCGGCCACCGCGTCGGCGCTCGCGTGGCCGAGGACCAGCGCCGCCTTCTCCCGCACGGCGGCGAGCAGCCGCCGGATGCGGTCCGCCTGCGGCAGTTCGCGCAGTTCCCCGGCGAGACCAGCCGTCTTCTGCGTGACCGCCTCGGTGAACTCGGGCAGCTCGGTGAACAGGTTCGTGGGGCGCGTCCGGGTGAACGCCGGGGCGAACTTCTCCCACTCCACGTCCGCGACGATCGCGGCCGGGGCGCTCAATGCCGTCACCGCGGCCGCGGTTGGCATCGCGGGAAGACCCGACAGGCGCAGGTGCCCGGCGAGAGCGTCGTCGGTGCCGGCCCAGGCGCCCCAGGCGATCGCCTGCCCGGCCAGGCCACGCAGGCGCCGGCGTTCGGCGATCGCGGCCAGCTGCGCGCCGATCGCGGCTTCGTCGGCGCGGCCGGCCGCGCCCCAGGCTCCGGCGAGGGAACCGAACACGAGGAACGCGTCGAGCTCGCGGTCGCCGAACAGGGTGTCGAGGGTTTCGGCGCCGCCGAGCACCGCGGCGACCGGGTCGCCGTGGCCGGTGCCGTCGTCGGCGTGGACCACGGCGGTCACGTCCGCGACCAGCTCGGCCGACAGCTCGGTGACGACCTCGGCCGGCACGCCCAGCTCCGGAGCGTCCACAAGGGACGGTGCCCTGAGCAGGAGCCGCTCGGCGCCGTGCTCGGCGAGCCACCCGGCCACGGCCAGGCCGGTGCCGGTCGTCCCGCCGGTGACGAGGACGGTGCCCCGCGGCGTCCACCGCTCCCCCGCGACCGCGCGGACGATCCGGCGGGCGAACACGCCGCCGGAGCGGACCGCGACCTGGTCTTCGCCGCCCGCCAGCGCTGCGGCCAGCCGGGCGAGGGCACGGTCGTCGGGCTCGGCGGGCAGGTCGACGAGGCCACCCCAGCGTTCGGGTGCGTCGAGCGCGGCCACCCGGCCGAGCCCCCACACCGCGGCCTGCGCCGGGTCGAGGTCTTCGTCGTCGCCGACGGCCACGGCACCTCGCGTGACGCACCACAGTGGAGCGTCGACGCGGTCCAGCAGGCCGGCCGGCGCGACGTCCAGCAGCGACAGCACTCCGGTGAAGTCCGTCTCCGCGGGCAGCGCGTCGAGCTCGGCGGCCACGGCCGTGTCACCCAGGGCGGCCAGGATCGCGGTCACGTACTCGTCGCGCTCCGCCGGGACGAGCACGAGCCAGCGCCCCTCCGCACCGCCGTCGGGCGTGATCGGCCGCCACACCACGTCGTACTTCCACTGCGGCACCCGCGCCTCGTCCTGCCGGCCGCGGCGCCAGCGCGCCAGCGCCGGCACGAGGGCGGCGAGCTGGTCGCCGTCGAGGTCGAGGCTCGCCGACAGCGTCTCGAGGTCGGCGTCTTCGACCGCGGCCCAGAACCCGGCGTCCGCCGGATCCGGCGCGACCTGCGCGTCGAACTCCGGCCAGTAGCGCTCGCGCTGGAACGCGTACGTCGGCAGCACGACACGGCGGGCGCCGGTGCCGGCGAAGTAGGTCTCCCAGTCCACGGCGACCCCGCGACCGTGCAGCCGGCCGAGGGCGCCGGCCCACGCGGCTTCTTCACCCCGGCCCTTGCGCAGCGCGGCGATGGCTTCGGTGTCCTGCCCGAGACCGGCCTGCGCGAGTGCGGTGAGCACCCCGTCGGGACCGAGCTCGAGGAACGTCGTCACGCCCTGGCCGGTCAGCGTCGCGACGCCGTCGGCGAACCGCACCGGCTCGCGCACCTGGCGCACCCAGTATTCCGGCGACGCGAGCTCCCCGGCGGCCGCGACCGCACCGGTCACGGTGGACACGACCGGGATCTCCGGCTCGGCCAGGGTCAATCCGGCGACCACGGCCCGGAACTCGTCCAGCATCGGGTCCATCAGCGGCGAGTGGAACGCGTGGCTGACGGTGAGCCGCTTGGTCTTGCGGCCCGTCAGCCGTGCCACCACCGCGAGCACCGCGTCCTCGGCACCCGAGAGCACCACGGCGTCCGGGCCGTTGACAGCGGCGAGCGCCACGTCACCCGAGAGCAGCGGCGTGACCTCGGCCTCGGTCGCCTGCACGGACACCATGGCGCCCCCGGCCGGCAACGCCTGCATCAGCCGGCCGCGAGCGGCGACCAGCGTGCACGCGTCCGCCAGCGAGAACACCCCGGCGACGTGCGCCGCGGCCAGCTCGCCGATCGAGTGCCCGGCCACGAAGTCCGGCCGGATCCCGAGCGAGGCGGCCAGGCGGAACAGCGCCACCTCGATCGCGAACAACGCGGGCTGCGTGTACGCGGTCTCGTCGAGCAGCTCCGAATCCGTGAAGACCACGTCGCGCAGCGGCCGGTCGAGCTCGCGATCGAAGTGCGCGAGCACCTCGTCGAAGGCCTCGGCGAACACCGGGAACCGGTCGTAGAGCTCGCGGCCCATGCCGGCGCGCTGCGCGCCCTGACCCGAGAACAGCACGGCGGTGCGGCCGGTCGTGGCCTTCGTCCGGCCCGCCTCGGCGACACCGTCCGAAGTGGACACCAGCACCGCGCGGTGGCGCAGCGCGGCGCGGCCGGTCGCGAGCGTGTAGCCCACGTCCACCGGCGACAGCTCACCGGCGGCCGCGGTCACCCGGGCGATCTGCGCGTCGAGCGCCTGCTCGGTGCGGCCCGAGACCAGCCACGGCACAGCCACCGGCTCGATCACGGCGGGCTCGGCCGGCGCCAGCTCGGGCGCCTGCTCCAGAATCACGTGGGCGTTGGTGCCGCTCACGCCGAACGCGGACACCCCGGCGCGGCGCGGGCGGCCGGTCTCCGGCCACTGCGTGACGTCGTCCAGCAGCGAGATCGTGCCGCCGGTCCAGTCGACGTGCGAGGTCGGGCGCTCGCTGTGCAGCGTCTTCGGCAGCACGCCGTGGCGCATCGAGAGCAGCACCTTGATCACGCCGGCGACGCCCGCGGCGGCTTGCGAGTGACCGAGGTTCGACTTCACGGCGCCGAGCAGCAACGGCGTGGTCCGGTCGCGGCCGTAGGTCGCCAGGACCGCGCCGGCCTCGATCGGGTCGCCCAGCTTCGTGCCGGTGCCGTGGGCCTCGACGACGTCGATGTCCGCAGTGGACAGTCCGGCGTCGGCCAGTGCCTGGCGGATCACCCGCTGCTGCGCGAGCCCGTTGGGTGCGGTGAGGCCGTTGGACGCGCCGTCCTGGTTGACCGCGCCACCGCGCACGACGCCCCAGACCTCGTGGCCGTGGCGCATCGCGTCGGACAGGCGCTCCAGCACCAGCACGCCGACGCCTTCGGCCCAGGCCGTGCCGTCGGCGTCCTCGGAGAACGCCTTGATGCGGCCGTCGGCGGCGAGACCGTTCTGCGTGCTGAACTCGAGGAACGAGCCCGGACTCGCCATCACCGACACACCGCCGGCGAGCGCGAGCGACGACGTGCCGCTGCGCAGCGCCTGCGCCGCCCACTGCAGGGCGACCAGCGAAGACGAGCAGGCCGTGTCGACCGTGACGGCCGGGCCTTCCAGCCCGAGTGTGTAGGAAAGGCGGCCGGACAGCACACTCGCCGTGGTGCCGGTGGCGATGTGCCCCTGGATGTCGGCGGACGCGTTCTGCAGCAGCTGCACGTAGTCCTGGCCGTTGGTGCCCACGAACACGCCGGTGTCGCTGCCGCGCAGCCCGTCGGCGTCGATGCCCGCGTGTTCCAGCGCCTCCCACGTGGTTTCCAGCAGGAGCCGCTGCTGCGGGTCCATCGCGAGGGCTTCGCGCGGGGAGATGCCGAAGAAGCCCGCGTCGAAGTCCGCCGCGTCGGAGAGGAACCCGCCTTGCAGCGTGGCGGAGGCTCCGGCGGCCAGCGCTTCGAGGTCCCAGCCGCGGTCGGCCGGGAACGGCGCCACGGCGTCACGGCCCTCGACCAGCAGCTGCCACAGGTCCTCGGGCGAGCGGATCCCGCCCGGGTACCGGCAGGCCATGCCGACGACGGCGATCGGGTCGTCGTCCACCGCGCGTGCGGCCGGGGCCGACGACACCGGGGTGTCGAGCGTGCCCAGCAGCTCGCCGAGCAGGAACGCGGCCAGCGCGCGGGGGCTGGGGTGGTCGAACACGATCGTCGACGGCAGCGTCAGCCCGGTCGCGGCGGCGAGCGAGTTGCGCAGCTCGACCGTGGTCAGCGAGTCGAAACCGAGGTCCGCGAACGGCTGGTCGGCCTCGACCTGGCCCGTACCGTCGTGACCGAGCACGGCCGCGACCCGCACCAGCACCAGGTCGAGCACGGCGCGGACGCGCTCGGTTTCGGGCAACCCGGCGAGCGTGCGGCGCAGGGCGTTCTCGTCCTGCTGCTCCGCGACGTCGGTCCGGGCCAGGGCACGGACCTCCGGCAGGTCGGCAATCACCGGGTCCGGGCGCACGGTCGCGAAGCGCGGCCAGTCGACGTCCAGCACCGCGAGCGCGGTGTCGCCGGCCTCGATCGCATGCCACATCGCGGTGATCGCCGCGGCGGGGTCGAGCAGGCCGAAGCCGCCGCGCCGCACGCGGTTCGCGATCTCCGCGTCGCCGGCCATGCCGTCGTCGGCCCAGGGGCCCCAGGCGATCGACGTCGCCGGCCGGCCCGAGGCGCGGCGCTGGGCGGCGAACGCGTCGAGGTAGGCGTTGGCGGCGGCGTAGTTGCCCTGCCCCGCGGCACCGAGCGTGCCGGCGACTGAGGAGAACAGGACGAACGCGTCGACGTCGCCGGCCAGCTCGTGCAAGTTCCGCACGGCCGTGGCCTTGGCGGCGAAGACTGTGTCGAACCGTTCGGGGGTCAGGGTGTCGAGCACGCCGTCGTCGACGACGCCGGCGGTGTGGAAGACGGACCGCACCGGGTGTTCGGCGAGCAGGTCCGCAAGGGCGGCGCGGTCGGCGACGTCGCACGCGGCGATCGTCACGCGGGCACCCAGCTCCGCCAGCTCCTCGGCGAGCTCGGCCGCACCTGGCGCATCGGGGCCGCGGCGGCTCGTCAGCAGCAGGTGCTCTGCGCCTTCCGCGGCGAGCCGGCGGGCCACGCGACGGCCGAGACCGCCGGTGCCGCCCGTGACGAGGACGGTGCCGGTCGGCGTGAACGTCGTCTTCGGGTCGGTGGCACTGTGCGCGAGCCGCCGGACGAAAACGCCCGACGCGCGCACCGCGAGCTGGTCCTCGTCGCCGGACCCGGCAAGCGAGGCCACGAGCCGTGCGGCGACAGCGGAGTCCAGCTCCGCGGGCAGGTCGATCAAGCCGCCCCAGCGGTCGGGGTGTTCCAGGCCGATTGCCCGGCCGAGGCCCCACACCGCGGCCTGGTCCGGGCTCACGCCGGCGTCGGCGCGGCCGACGGAGATCCCGCCGCGGGTGAAAATCCACAGTGGAGCATCGACGTTCGCGGCACCGAGCGCCTGGACCAGCGCCGCAGCGGTGAGGACCCCGGCGGGAGTATGACCTTCGCCGGTCTCGCCGGGCTCCGGCAGCAAGATCACGCCGGCGTAGGGACCGGCGCCGATCTCGTCGATGCTCGGTACCACAACGGTGTCCGTGCCCAGCGCTTCGACGACGCCGCGGGTCCAGCCGGACCCCGCCGGGACCACCACGAGCCACGTGCCCGACAGGCGTCGTTCGGCGGGCCGGAACGGTTTCCAGTCCACGCGGTAACGCCGGCCGTCCACCGTGGCCCGTTCGGTGCGGCGACGACGCCAGGCCGAGAGCGCGGGCACCATCGGCTGGAGCGTCTCGCCGTCGAGGCCGAGCTGCTCGGCCAGCGCCGTCACGTCCTCCTGCTCGACGGCGGACCAGAAGTCGGCGTCGGCGGGATCGGCCGCGACGGGAGCGAGAGCCGCGGGCTCCGGCCAGTAACGCTTGCGCTGGAACGCGTAGGTGGGCAGGTCGACGACCCGCGCGCCGTTGCCGGCGAACACGCCGTCCCACCCGATCGGCACGCCGTGGACGTGCAGGCGGGCGAGCGCACCGAGCGCGGTCGCGACCTCGTCGCGGTCGCGGCGCAGCACGGGCAGCACGAGCGCCGCTTCGGTCAGCGACTCCTGCGCCATCCCCGACAGCACCCCGTCGGGCCCGAGCTCCAGGAACGTCGTGACGCCGTGACCCGCGAGCCAGGACACGCCGTCGGCGAACCGCACGGCGCGGCGGACGTGGTCCACCCAGTACTCCGGCGAGCACGCCTGCTCCTCGGTCGCGATGTTGCCGGTCACGTTCGAGACGAACGGGATCACCGGCGCCGTGAAGCTCACGGATCCGGCGACGCGGCGGAAGTCGTCGAGCATGGCGTCCATGCGCGGCGAGTGGAACGCGTGGCTCACGCGCAGGCGGCGGGTCTTGCGGTCCAGCTCGGCGAAGTGCCGCGCGATGGCCCCGGCTTCGGCCTCCTCACCGGCGATGACCACCGCGCGCGGCCCGTTGATCGCGGCCAGGGACACGCCTTCGGTGAGCAGCGGCGTCACTTCGTCCTCGGTCGCCTGCAGCGCGATCATCGCGCCTCCGGCGGGCAACGCCTCCATCAGCCGGCCACGCGCGGCGACCAGCTTGCACGCGTCCTCCAGCGTCAGCACCCCGGCGACGTGGGCCGCCGCCAGCTCACCGATCGAGTGCCCGGCGAGATAGTCCGCGCGCACGCCCCACGACTCGGCGAGCCGGTAGAGCGCGACCTCGACCGCGAACAACGCCGGCTGCGTGGAGCCGGTCCGGTCGAGCAGCTCGGTGTCGGCGCCCCAGATGACCTCGCGCAGCGGCCGGTCCAGCTCCGCGTCGAAGCAGGCGCACGCGGCGTCGAAGGCGTCGGCGAACACCGGGAACCGCTCGTACAGCTCACGGCCCATGCCCAAGCGCTGGCTGCCCTGTCCGGTGAACAGGAACGCCGTGCGCCCGCGTCCGGCACTGCGGCCGGTCACCAGGTTCCCCGCAGGCGCTCCGTCGCGCACGGCGGTGAGGCCGGCGAGCAGCTCGGCCCGGTCGCCCGCGACCAGGCCCGCGCGGTGGTCGAACGCCGAGCGCGCGGTGGCCAGCGAGTACGCGACGTCCGCGAGCCGCAGGCCGGGCTCGTCCGTGAGCCGGTCCAGCAACCGAGAAGCCTGGGCGCGCAGGGCGTCTTGCGACCGTCCGGAAAGGACGACCGGAACGGCCTGCTCGACACCCGGCTCCACGACCACGTCGACCGGCGGTGCCTGCTCCACCACGGTGTGCGCGTTCGTGCCGCTGAGCCCGAACGACGACACCGCGGCGCGGCGCGGCCGGTCACCGCCGGGCCACGGCGTCGTCTCGGTCAGCAGCTGCACTGCACCCGTGCCCCAGTCCACATGGGACGAAGGCTCGTCGGCGTGCAAAGTCGGCGGGAGCACGCCGTGCTCCATCGCCTTCACGACCTTGATCAGGCTCGCGACGCCGGACGCCATCTGGGTGTGGCCGATGTTCGACTTGATCGACCCCAGCAGCAGCGGCCGCTCGCGGTCCTGGCCGTAGGTCGCGAGCAGCGCCTGGGCCTCGATCGGGTCGCCGAGCGCCGTGCCGGTGCCGTGGCCCTCGACCGCGTCGATCTCGCCGGCCGTCAGGCCCGAGTTCGCCAGCGCCGCGCGGATCACGCGCTGCTGCGCGGGACCGTTGGGCGCGGTCAGGCCGTTGGACGCGCCGTCCTGGTTGATCGCCGAGCCGCGGATCACGGCGAGCACCGGGTGCCCGTTGCGCCGTGCGTCGGACAGCCGCTCCACCAGCACGAGGCCGACGCCTTCGGCGAGGCTCATGCCGTCGGCCGAGTCGGAGTAGGCCTTGCAACGGCCGTCGGGCGCCATCGCGCGCTGGCGGCTGAACCCGATGAACGCGTTCGGCGTCGACATCACCGACACCCCGCCCGCCAGCGCGAGCGAGCTCTCCCCGCCGCGCAGCGACTGGCACGCCAGGTGCAGCGCGACCAGCGACGACGAACAGGCCGTGTCGAGCGTGATCGCCGGGCCCTCGAGCCCGAACAGGTAGGACAGCCGGCCGGACAGCACGCTGGAGAGCGCGCCGGTGATCATGTGGCCCTCGGAGTTCTCGGCACCGGCCGCGGCGCTCTCGCCGTAGTCCTGGTAGCTGGCGCCGATGAACGTGCCGGTGAGGCTGCCGCGCAGGGCCGACGGGTCGAGACCGGCGCGTTCGAACGCCTCCCACGCGGTCTCCAGCAGCAGCCGCTGCTGCGGGTCCATCGACAGCGCCTCCCGCGGCGAGATCCCGAAGAAACCCGCGTCGAAGTCGGCGACGTCGTGCAGGAACCCGCCCTGGGTCGAGTAGGTCTTGCCGTTGACGTCGGGGTCCGGGTCGAAGATCGCGTCGGCGTCCCAGCCGCGGTCGGCGGGGAAGCCGGAGATCACGTCACGGCCCTGGGAAACCAGCTCCCACAGCTGCTCGGGTGAACCGACGCCGCCCGGGTAGCGGCAGCTCATGCCGATGATGGCGATGGGCTCGTCGGTCGCGATCGCGGCCGCCGGTCCGCCGGTCGCCACGGTGGCACCGGCGACCTCGGTGCGGAGGAACTCCACCAGTGCCAACGGGTTCGGGTAGTCGAACACCATCGTGGTCGGCAGCGTCAGCCCGGTCGCGGTCGCGAGGCGGTTGCGCAGGTCGACGGCCGTGAGCGAGTCGAAGCCGACGTCGCGGAACGCCCGTTCCTCGGCCAGGTCCGCCGGATCGGCCAGCCCCAGCACGGCGGACGCCTCGGTGCGGACCAGCGCCAGGAGCCGGTCTTCCTGCTCGGCCGGGCTCAGCGCGCGCAGCTGCGCGGCGAACTCGCCTTCCGCCACCGTGCCGGCGGTCTCCTGTTCGGCGGCCTGCAGCAGCTTGACCTCGGGCACCTCGGCGAACAGGTTCGTCGGGCGCATCGCGGTGAACACCGCGTGGTAGCGGTCCCAGTCCACATCGGCCACGGCGACCACGGTGTCGTCGCCGTCGAGCGCCGTGCGCAGGCCCGAGAGCGCGAGCTTCGGGTCCATGAACACCAGGCCGCTGCCGCGGATCTGCGCCGGGTCGACGCGGCCGAGCTGCAGGTCGTCGGCCCAGATGCCCCACGAGACCGACGTCGCCCGCAGGCCGCGGGCGCGGCGGTGCTCGGCGAGCGCGGCGAGGAACGCGTTGCCCGCCACGTAGGCGGCGTGCTGGCCACTGCCCCACATACCGGCGGTGGACGAGTAGAGCACGAACGAGTCGAGGTCCTCGGGCAGCAGCTCGTCGAGCAGCCGCGCGCCCACGACCTTCGCGCGGATGACCTCCGCGAACGCCTCGATCGACGTCTCGGCCAGCGTCTGCAGGCCGATGAACGCGGCCGTGTGCAGCACGTTGCGGATCTCGCGGCCCGCGTCGCGCAGCCCGGCGAGCATTGCCTCGACCTGAGCGCGGTCGCTGATGTCGCAGGCCACGACGTCGGCCTCGGTGCCCAGCTCGGCCAGCTCCGCGACCAGCTCGCGCGCGCCGGGCTCGTCGAGGCCGCGGCGGCTGGTGAGCACGACGTGCGGCGCGCCCTCGCGGGCGAGCCAGCGGGCCAGGTGCGGGCCGAGCGTCCCGGTCGCGCCGGTGACGAGCGTGGTGCCGGCCGGCGTCCACGCGCGTTCGGTCGTCCCGGCCGGAGCCCGCACGACTCGGCGGGCGAAGACCCCCGACGCGCGCACGGCCAGCTGGTCCTCCCCGGTCGCGCCGGACAGCACGGTCACCAGGCGCGCGACCGCGCGTTCGTCCGGCTGCTCCGGAACGTCGACCACACCGCCCCAGCGATCCGGGTGCTCCAGCGCGGCGGTCCAGCCGACGCCGTGCACCTGCGCCTGGGCCGGGTGGGTCACGGTGTCGGCGCGGTTGGTGGCGACGGCACCGGTGGTGACCGTCCACAGCGGAGCGTCGAGCCCGGCGTCCCCGAGCGCCTGGACCAGCGCGACGGTGAGCGCGAGGCCACTCGCGAGCTCCGGGAACTCGCCGTGGGGCGCTTCGGCGAGCGCCAGCAGCGAGACGACGCCGGTGATCTCCTCGTCCACCGGCAGCCGTCCGGCGAGCACGGAGCGGTCGCTGCAGGACTCGTCGAGCACCAGCGTCCGCACCCGCGCGCCGGCGGCGTGCAGGCCCCGGGCGATCTCGGCGCTCTCGTGGTCCTCGGTCGTGACCAGCAGCCAGGTGCCGGACAGGATGCCGCTCGGCAGCCCGGTCAGCGGCTTCCAGACCGGCCGGTACCGCCAGGAGTCCACTGTGGACGCGTCCTGCCGGCGCCGGCGCCAGTTCGACAACGCGGGCAGCACGGCGGCCAGCGAGGCGCCGTCGACGTCGAGGCTCGCCGTGAGCGAGTCGAGGTCCTGACCCTCCACGGCCGCCCAGAACTCGGCGTCGGCCGGGTCGGCGTGCACCACGGGCTCCGGCTCGGCCGGGACGGCCCAGAAGTGCTGGTGCTGGAAGGCGTAGGTCGGCAGCTCGATGGGCCGGCCGCCGCCGGTGTACGGCGTGAAGTCCACCGGCACGCCACGGACGAAGACCTCCGCGGCCGAGGTCAGGAAGCGCTGCAGCCCGCCCTGGTCGCGGCGCAACGTCCCGGTCACGGCCGTGCGGCCCGCGCCTTCCAGGGTCTCCTGCACCGGCATGGTCAGCACGGGGTGCGAGCTGATCTCCACGAACACGCGGTGCTGGTCCTCGGCGAGCGCGCGGATGGCGGGCTCGAAGCCGACGCGGCCCCGCAGGTTGCGGTACCAGTAGCTCGCGTCCATCTCCGTCGTGTCGAGCCAGCCGCCGGTCACCGTCGAGTAGAACGGGACGGCGGAAACCCGCGGCGTGATCGGGGCCAGCGCCTCGGCGAGGTCGGTCTCGATCGCCTCGACGTGCGCGGAGTGCGACGCGTAGTCCACGGCGATCTTGCGGGCGCGGACTTCCTCGGCCGTCAGCTCGGCGTGCAGGCGGTCGAGCGCGTCCGGGTCGCCAGCCACCACGACGGACGTCGGCCCGTTGACCGCGGCGATCGAAACGCCTTCGGGCAGGCGCGGCTCCACTTCGGACACGGGCAGGCCCACGGACATCATCCCGCCGTGGCCCGCGAGTGTCCGCGCGATGGCCTGGCTGCGCAGCGCCACCACGCGGGCCGCGTCTTCGAGCGACAGTGCACCGGCCACGCACGCGGCGGCGATCTCGCCCTGCGAGTGACCGACCACAGCGTCGGGCTCCACGCCGTGGGCCTGCCACAACGCAGCCAGCGACACCATGACCGCCCACGACGCCGGCTGCACCACATCCACGCGCTCCAACGTCGGCGCACCCTCGACCTGCCGCAGCACATCCAGCAACGACCAATCCACAAAAGACGAAAGGGCCGCAGCGCACTCGTGCAACCGCTCCGCGAACACCGGCGACTCGGCGAGCAGCTGCGCACCCATGCCCGCCCACTGAGAACCCTGGCCCGGGAACACGAACACCCGCTTGCCCTCGACGTCGGCCACCCCGCGCACCGCGGTGGGCAGGTCGCCCCGCAGGCCGGCGAGCAGCTCGTCCCGGCCCGTGCCGAGCACCACGGCGCGGTGCTCGAACCGGGCCCGCGTGGTCAGCAGGGAGGCGGCGACGTCACGCGGGTCGGCGGTTTCGAGCGTCGAAGCGACGTTCACGACCTGCTCGCGCAGCGCCGCGTCACTTCGCGCCGACACCACGAGCGGAACCAGGCGTTCGGGCTCGTCCGCGTGGTCGGGGACCTCCGTCGCGGGCGGCTCGGCGAGGATCGTGTGCGCGTTGGTGCCGCTGATGCCGAACGACGAGATCGCCGCGATCCGCGGCCGGCCGCCGCGCGGCCACGCGGCGGCCTCGGTCAGCAGCTGCACCGTGCCGGGCGTCCAGTCGATGTGGGCCGACCGGTCACCGGCGTGCAGCGTCCGCGGCAGGACCTCGTGCCGCATCGCCATGATCATCTTGATCACGCTCGCCATGCCGGCCGCCGACTGCGTGTGGCCGATGTTCGACTTCACCGAGCCGAGCAGCAGCGGCTGCTCCGGGTCGCGGTCCCGGCCGTAGGTGGCCTGCAGCGCCTGCGCCTCGATCGGGTCGCCGAGCGCGGTGCCGGTGCCGTGCGCCTCCACGACCTGCACGTCTTCGGTGCGCACGCCGGAGTTGGCCAGCGCCTGGCGGATCACGCGCTGCTGCGCGGGGCCGTTGGGAGCCGAGAGGCCGTTGGACGCGCCGTCCTGGTTCACGGCGGAACCGCGCACCACGGCGAGGATCGGATGCCCGTTGCGCTGCGCGTCCGACAATCGCTCCACGAGCAGCATGCCGACGCCCTCGGCGAGCGTCATGCCGTCGGCGCCGTCGCCGAACGCCTTGCAGCGCCCGTCGAGCGCCAGCGCGCGCTGGCGGCTGAAGGCGACGAACGGGCCCGGGTTGGCCATCACGGTCGCGCCGCCGGCCAGCGCCAGCGTGCTCTCCCCGCCGCGCAGCGACTGGCACGCCAGGTGCAGCGCGACCAGCGAAGACGAGCAGGCGGTGTCGACGGTGACCGAGGGTCCTTCCAGCCCGAAGGTGTACGACAACCGTCCGGAAAGGACACTCGGCTGGGTGCCGGTGACGACGTGGCCTTCACCCGCGTCGCCGGCCCCGGCGCCGTAGTCCTGGAAGGTCGAGCCGATGAACGTGCCGGTCGGGCTGCCGTGCAGGGTCGCCGGGTCGATGCCGGCGCGTTCGAAGGCCTCCCACGAGGTCTCCAGCAGCAGCCGCTGCTGCGGGTCCATCGACAGCGCCTCGCGCGGCGAGATCCCGAAGAACGCGGGGTCGAACCGGCCGGCGTCGTGCAGGAAACCGCCCTGCGTCGAGTAGGTGGTGCCGAGGTGGTCGGGGTCCGGGTCGTAGAGGCCGTCGATCTCCCAGCCGCGGTCGGCGGGGAACTCGGAAATCGCGTCGACGCCGTCGGCGACCAGCCGCCAGAACTCCTCCGGCGTGTCGGCGCCGCCGGGGAACCGGCAGGCCATGCCGATGATCGCGATCGGCTCGTCACTCGCGCCCGCGGCGGCCACGACGTTCGCCGTGGCGGCGGTGCCCAGCACCTCGGCGCGCAGGAACTCCGCCAGCGCCGTCGGGTTGGGGTAGTCGAAGGCCAGGGTCGCGGGCAGCGTCAGGCCGGTCAGCGCGCCGAGCCGCTTGCGCAGCTCGACCGCCGTGAGCGAGTCGAAGCCGGCCTCGCGGAAGGCCCGGCGCTCCCCCACCTCGTCCGAGGACGCGTGGCCGAGCACGGCCGCCGCCTCGCCTCGCACCAGGTCGAGGAGCAGCCGCAGCTGCTCGGGCTCGCCGAGCGCGCTCAGGCGGGCGGCGAACTCGCCGGCCTCGGCCTCCGGCTCGTCGGCCCGCACGGCCGCCAGGCCCGCGAGCAGCGGGCTCGGCCGCATCGCCGAGAACACCGGCACGTACCGATCCCAGTCGACGTCGGCGACGGTCACGACCGGCCCGCCCGCGACGACCGCGCGGCGCAGCTCGGCCATGGCCGGGGCGGGCGCCATCATCCCGAGGCCGCGGCGGCGCAGGTCACCCGCGACCGCGTCGTCGGTCGCCATTCCCTTTTCGGCCCACGGACCCCACGCGACGGCCGTCGCGGCCAGGCCGCGGGCGTGGCGCTGCTCGGCCAGCGCGTCGAGGTAGGCGTTGCCCGCGCCGTACGCGCTCTGGCCCGCGCTGCCCCACACTCCGGCGATCGAAGAGAACAGCACGAAGAAGTCGAGCGGACGGTCGCCGAGCAGGGCGTCCAGGTTGACGGCGCCGGCGATCTTCGCCGACAGGACCTGGTCGAAGTAGGCCTGATCGATCTCGTTCAGCGGCGTCGCCTGGCCGACACCGGCCGCGTGGACCACGCCCGTCAGGTCCGGCAGCTCCGCGAGCACGCCGGCGAGGGCGTCGCGGTCGGCGACGTCGCACGCGGCCACGGTGACGCGCGCGCCAAGCTCCTCCAGCTCCGCGGCCAGCTCGGCCGCGCCCGGTGCCTCGGCGCCGCGACGGCTGGTGAGGACCACGTGCTCGGCGCAGCTGCGGGCCAGCCAGCGCGCGACCTCCGCGCCCAGCGCGCCCGTGCCGCCGGTGACCAGCACGCTGCCGGACGCGGTGAACGCGCCTTCCGGCGGCAGGTCCTGCGCCGCGTGCCGCACGAGCCGCCGGCCGGCGACCCCGTTCGCTCGGATCGCGAGCTGGTCCTCGCTCTCCGCATCGGCCAGGACCGCGACGAGCCGGCGGGCGGCGGCCGGGTCCAGAGTGGACGGCAGGTCGACCAGACCGCCCCAGCGGTGGGGCTGTTCCAGCGCGACCACACGGCCCAGCCCCCACACCGCGGCCTGCGCGGCGCTGGTCACGGTCTCGTCCGGCGTGGTGGCGACCGCGCCGCGGGTCAGGGTCCAGATCGGCAGCGGGCCGTGGTCCTCCAGCGCGTGGACGAGCGCGACCGTCAACGCCAGCGCGTCGTCCTCGGCCGAGGCCAGCGTGGACACGATCCCGGTGACCCCGTCGAGGTCGCCCAGGTTCTCGACGGTGCCGGTGCGCACCTCGGCGCCGTGCTCGGTCAGCGCGTCGACCACGTCCTGCGGCGCGTCGGCGGGGCTGACGACCAGCCAGGTGCCCTCGAGCGCGGGCAGCGCCGAGGGCTGCAGGTGCAGCCATTCGACGCGGTAGCGCCACGAGTCCAGCAGCGATTTCTCGTGCCGCGTCTGGCGCCACGACGAGAGGGCGGGCAGCAACGCGTAGAGCGAGGCGTGCTGCTCGTCCTGCAGACCCAGGATCCCGGCCAGCGCGCCGGCGTCGCCGCGTTCCACGGCGTCCCAGAGCCGCTCGTCGGCCGGGTCCGCCGGCACCGAAGCCGAGGGTGTGTCGGGCCAGAAGAACTCGTGCTGGAACGCATACGTGGGCAGATCGATCCGCCGGCCGCCGACGCCGGTGAAGAACTCCGGCCACGCCACGGCGATGCCGCGCGTGTGCAACCGGGCGAGCGCGGTGACGAGCGTGAGCTCCTCGTCCCGGTCCGCGCGCTGGGTCGCGACGACTTCGACGTCGGGCAGGGTTTCCTGGGTCATCGCGGAGAGGACGCCGTCCGGGCCGAGCTCCAGGAACGTGCCGACGCCTTCGGCCGCCAGCGCGCGGACGCCGTCGGCGAAGCGGACGGTGCCGCGGACGTGGTCCACCCAGTAGTCCGGCGAGCACAGCTGCTCCGCCGTCGCGACGGTGCCGGTGAGGTTGGAGACCACCGGCAGCTGCGGTGGCGAGTAGGTCAGGTTCGCCGCGACGGCGCGGAACTCCGCCAGCATCGGGTCCATCCGCGGCGAGTGGAACGCATGGCTCACCCGCAGGCGCTTGGTCTTGCGGTCGAGCGCGGCGAAGTGCTCGACGATCGGCGTCATGGCCTCGTCGTCGCCGGAGATCACGACGGACGCGGGACCGTTGACGGCCGCGATCGCCACACCGTCGGTGAGCAGCGGCGTCACCTCGTCCTCGGTCGCCTGCAGCGCGGCCATCACCCCGCCGGTGGGCAGCGCCTGCATGAGCCGGGCCCGGGCGGAGACGAGCGCCGCGGCGTCGGCGAGGGAGAACACGCCGGCGACGTGCGCGGCGGCCAGCTCGCCGATCGAGTGCCCGGCGAGGAACGCGGGCTTCACGCCCCACGAGCGCACCAGGCGGTAGAGCGCGACCTCGAACGCGAACAGCGCGGGCTGCGTCCAGCCGGTCTCGTCGAGCGAGCCGTCGCCGGCCGCCAGGACTTCACGCAGCGGCCGGTCCAGGTACTCGTCGAACGCACCGCAGACCTCGTTCAGCGCCTGTGCGAACACCGGGAACCGCTCGGCCAGGTCGCGGCCCATCCCGGCGCGCTGGCTGCCCTGGCCGGTGAAGAGGAACGCCAGCCGTCCGGCCGCCCCGGTCTCGCCGGTGACGAGCGCGGAGTCCGAACGCCCGTCGGCGAGCGCTTCGAGTGCGCGGGCCGCGGTCTCCGCGTCGGTGGCGAGCACGGCGGCGCGGTGCTCGAAGTCCGACCGCGTGGTGACCAGCGAATGCGCGACGTCGGCGACGTGCGCCCCGTCCACAGTGGACCGCAGCCGGGCGGCTTGCGCGCACAGCGCCTTTCCGCTGCGGCCGGAGACCAGCCACGGCAGCACCCGGTCGGTGGTCGGCGCCTCGATCGCCTTCGGCGCGGCCGGCTGCTCCAGGATGAGGTGCGCGTTGGTGCCGCTGATGCCGAAGGACGACACCCCGGCCCGCCGCGGCCGGGCGGACTCGGGCCACGCCGTGTCCTCGCGCACCAGCTCGACCGCGCCGGCTTCCCAGTCCACATGGGACGACGGTGTGTCGACGTGCAGCGTTCGCGGGACCGTGCCGTGGCGCATGGCCTCGACCATCTTGATCACGCCGGCGACACCCGCGGCCGCCTGTGTGTGGCCGACGTTGGACTTCACCGACCCGAGCAGCAGCGGCGTCTCGCGGTCGCGTCCGTAGGTGGCCAGCAGGGCCTGCGCCTCGATCGGGTCGCCCAGCGTGGTGCCGGTGCCGTGGGCCTCGACGACGTCGACGTCGCCGGTGTCCAGGCCCGCGTTCGCGAGGGCCGCGCGGATCACGCGTTGCTGTGAAGGGCCGTTCGGGGCGGTCAGGCCGTTGGACGCACCGTCCTGGTTCACCGCGCTGCCCCGCACGAGGGCGAGCACGGGGTGGCCGTGGCGTTTCGCGTCGGAAAGCCGCTCCAGCACGAGCATGCCGGCCCCCTCGGCCCAGCCGACGCCGTCGGCGGACTCGGCGAACGCCTTGCAGCGCCCGTCGGGCGAAAGGCCGCGCTGGCGCGAGAACTCCAGCAGCGACGCCGGCGTGGACATCACCGTGACGCCACCGGCCAGCGCGAGCGAGCACTCGCCCGACCGCAGCGCGTGCATGGCCCAGTGCATCGCGACGAGCGACGACGAGCAGGCCGTGTCCACCGTGACGGCCGGGCCTTCGAGCCCGAGCGTGTAGGAAACCCGGCCGGACGCCACGCTGGGCGAGGTGCCGCTGCCCTGGAAACCTTCGAAGTCACCACCCGCGAGGACCGCGCCGTAGTCGTTGTACATCACGCCGGCGAACACGCCGGTCTGGCTGCCGCGCAACGACACCGGGTCGATGCCGGCCCGCTCGATCGCCTCCCACGACGTCTCGAGCAGCAGGCGCTGCTGCGAATCCGTGGCCAGGGCCTCGCGCGGGCTCATGCCGAAGAACGCCGGGTCGAACTCGGGCGCGTCGTGCAGGAAGCCGCCGCCGCGCGCGTAGGTGGTGCCGGTCCTGTCGGGGTCCGGGTCGTACAGCCCGGCCAGGTCCCAGCCCCGGTTGTCCGGGAAGCCGGTGATCGCGTCGGTGCCGGACGTGACGAGCCGCCACAGCTCCTCGGGCGAGGTCACCCCGCCCGGGTACCGGCAGCTCATGCCGACGATCACGATCGGGTCGTCGGCCGCCGCGGCGCGAGTGGTGCCCACGGTCGCCGCCGGGGCCGAACCGAGCAGCTCCTCCACGACGTGCGCGGCCAGCGCGGCCGCCGTCGGGTAGTCGAACACGACCGTGGCCGCCAGCCGCAGGCCCGTCACGGACCCCACGCGGTTGCGCAGCTCGACCGCGGTCAGCGAGTCGAAGCCGAGGTCGGAGAACGCGCGGGCCGGGTCGATCGCGTCGGCGCCGCCGTGGCCGAGGACCGCGGCCACCTGGGCGCGGACGAGCTCCAGCACGACGTCGGCGCGTTCGGCCTCGCCGAGCCCGCTCAGCCGCTCCGCCAGGCCGACCGCGGCCGACCCCGCGACGACGGACCGCCGGGCCGGGCCGCGGATCAGCCCCCGCAGCAACGGGGGCACCGCGCCCTGCGAGCGCAGCACGGGCAGGTCGAGGCGGACGGGCACGAGCACGGCGTCGCCGGCGGTGAGCGCGGCGTCGAACAGGGCCACGCCCTGCGCCACCGGCAGCGCGGGCGTCCCGGCGCGGGCCATGCGGCTGAGGTCCTCTTCGGACAGCGTGCCGGTCATGCCGCCGGTGCTCGCCCACGGACCCCACGCCAGTGACACGGCCGGCAGGCCCTGGGCCCGGCGGTACTCGGCGAGCGCGTCGAGGAAAGCGTTGGCGGCCGCGTAGTTGCCCTGGCCCGGCGCGCCGAAGACGCCGGCGAACGAGGAGAACGTGACGAACGCGGTGAGGTCGCTCGTGAGCTCGTGCAGGTTCCAGGCTGCGTCGGCCTTCGGGCGCAGCACGGTGTCGAGGCGCTCGGGTGTGAGCGACGCGAGGACACCGTCGTCCAGCACGCCCGCGGTGTGCACGACGGCGCGCACCGGGCGTTCGACCGACGCCAGGGCCGCGGCGAGGGCCTCGCGATCCGCCGCGTCGCAGGCGAGGACAGTGACTTCCGCGCCCTCCTCGGTCAGGTCCGCGACCAGTTCTGCCGCGCCGGGGGCGTCCGGGCCACGACGGCTGAGCAGCAGCAGGTGCCGCACGCCGTACTCGGCCACGAGGTGATGAGCGAACACCGCGCCCAGTCCCCCGGTGCCGCCGGTGACGACCACGGTGCCCTCGGGATCCCACGTGAGCACGTCGGGGGCGACCGGCAGCGCGGCGCGGCTCAGCCGAGCGGCGTAGGTGACGCCCTCGCGCACGGCCAGGTCCGGCTCGTCACCGGAGTAGACCTCGGCGGGCGGCTCACCGTCCGCGTCCAGGTCCAGCAGGCCGAAGCGGCCCGGCAGCTCGCTCTCGGCCGCGCGCACCAGTCCCCGCACGGCCGCGGCCGCCGGGTCGGTGACCGGCTCCCCCGCCACCGAAACGGCACCGCGCGTCACGAAGACCAGACGCTGGTCGCCCGAAGCCGCGTCCTGGAGCAGCCGCAGGGCGTGGGCGGTCAGCGAGTGGGCGTCGCCGATCGGGTCGCCGGTGCCCTCGATCGGCACGAGCACGACATTCGATTCGTCCACCTCGGAGGCCTGAATCCCACGCGGACGGACCCACGACACGGCGAAGAGCGCATCGCGCTGCACGGTCGCGGCGGAGTTGAGGTCGTCGGCCGACATCGGCCGCACCGTCAGGGCTTCGACCGAGGCCACGGGCGCGCCCGTGCTGTCGGCGACCGCGATCGACACCGCGTCGCCGCCCGCGGGCGAGAGCTTCACGCGGACCGAAGCCGCACCGGCCGCGTGCAAGGCCACGCCCTCCCACGAGAACGGCAGGCCCGCCGGGCCACCGTCCGGGCGGCCGAGCAGCAGGGCGTGCAGCGTCGCGTCGAGCAGCGCCGGGTGGATCCCGAACGCGCCGGCGTCGGCTCCGGGCCCGGCCGGCAGGGCGACGTCGGCGAACACGTCGTCGCCGCGGCGCCACACCGAGCGCAGGCCCCGGAACGCCGGGCCGTAGGCGAAGCCGGCTTCGGCCAGCCGGTCGTATCCGCCGTCGAGGTCCACGGGTTCCGCGTCGGCCGGTGGCCAGGCGGCCGCGTCGGAGGCGACCGACGCGGTGCCCGGGGAAACGGTGCCCGCCGCGTGCTGGGTCCAGGGCTGCTCGTCCTCGCCGTCGGACCGCGAGTAGACGTTCACGCCCCGGCGGCCGGCCGCGTCCGGCGCGCCGACCCACACCTGTACCTGCACGGCGCGGTGGTCGGGCAGCACGAGCGGCGCGGCCAGGGTGAGGTCTTCGACGAGGCCGCAGCCGACCTCGTCACCGGCCCGCAGCGCCAGCTCGAGGAACGCGGTGCCCGGCAGCAGCACCGCGCCGCGCACGGCGTGGTCGGCCAGCCACGGGTGCGTCCGGGTGGACAGCCGGCCGGTGAGCAGCAGCCCGTCGGAGTTGGCCAGTGTCACCGCGGCGGCGAGCAGTGGGTGGTGCGCCGCGCCGAGCCCGGCGGCGCGCACGTCGTTGAACTGCGCCATCCCGCCCTTCGGCCAGAACCGGCGGCGCTGGAACGCATAGGTGGGCAGGTCGAGCCGGCGCGCGGCGGTGCCGGCGAAGTACCGCGCCCAGTCCACGGTGATCCCGCGCCCGTGCGCACCGGCCAGCGCGGCGGCCATCGACGCGTCTTCGGGCCGGTTCGCGCGCAGCAAAGCGAACGCCTCGGCGTCTCGGACCAGCGAGGACAGCGCGCTGTCGGGGCCGAGCTCCAGCATCGTCGTGACGCCGTGGCCGGTGAGCCAGTCGAGGGCGTCGGCGAAGCGGACGGTGCGGCGGACGTGGTCGACCCAGTAGTCCGGAGTGGACAGCTGCTCGGCGGTCACGGGCTCGCCGGTCAGCGTGGAGACGATCGGGATCCGCGGAGCTTCGGCCGCGAGACCGGCGACGACGGCGCGGAACTCGGCCAGCATCGGGTCCATCAACGGCGAGTGGAACGCGTGACTCACCCGCAGGCGCTTCGTCTTGCGGCCCAGCTCGGCGAAGTGCGCCGACACCGCGAGCACGGCGTCCTCCGCACCGGAGACGACGACCGTGCCGGGGCCGTTCACAGCGGCGATCGACACCTCGCCGGTCAGCAGCGGCGCGACTTCGTCCTCCGCCGCGGTGATCGAGACCATCGCGCCGCCGGCGGGCAGCGCCTGCATCAGCGTGCCGCGCGCGGCGACCAGCTTCGCCGCGTCGGCCAGGGAAAACACGCCGGAGACGTGGGCGGCGGCCAGCTCGCCGATCGAGTGGCCGGTCAGGTGGTCGGGCGTGACGCCCAGCGACTCGACGAGGCGGAACAGCGCCACCTCGACGGCGAACAACGCGGGTTGCGCCCAGCCCGTCTCGTTCAGCTTCTCGGCGTCCTCGCCCCACAGGACCTCGCGCAGCGAGCCGTCGAGGTGGCGGTCCAGCTCGGCGGCGACCGCGTCGAACGCCTCGGCGTACACGGGGAAACGCCGGTAGAGCTCACGCCCCGCGCCGAGCCGCTGTGCGCCCTGCCCGGTGAACAGGAACGCGAGCTTCGTCTTCGCCGGCACGACGCTCGCGGGCGCTTCCCCCGCCGCCATCGCGGTGAGCCCGGCCAGCGCGGCGTCCCGGTCCTCCGCGACGACCGCTGCCCGGTGCTCGAACGCGGACCGCGTGGTGGCCAGCGACAGCGCCAGGTCGGCCACGGCCGCGTCCGGGTTGTCTTCGAGGAACTCCACGGCGCGGGCCGCCTGGGCCCGCAGCGCTTCGGCGGTGCGCCCGGACACGAGCAGCGGCACCGCACCCGCCGCGAGTGGTGCGGGAGCGGGTTCCTGCTCCGTCGCTTCGGCTTCCGGCGCCTGCTCGATGATCGTGTGGGCGTTGGTGCCGCTGATGCCGAACGACGACACGCCGAACCGTCGCGGCTCGCCCGTCTCCGGCCACGGCGTGGCCTCCGTGAGCAGCCGCACGGCGCCCTCGGTCCAGTCCACATGCGACGACGGGGCGTCCACGTGCAGCGTCTTCGGCAGCACGCCGTGGCGCAGGGCCATGACCATCTTGATGATGCCCGCGACACCGGCGGCGGCCTGCGTGTGGCTGATGTTCGACTTCACCGAGCCGAGGTAGAGCGGCTTGCCCGCGTCGCGGCCGCGGCCGTAGGTGGCCAGCAGCGCCTGCGCTTCGACGGGGTCGCCGAGCGTGGTGCCCGTGCCGTGCGCCTCCACCGCGTCGACCTGCGCGGCGGTGAGGCGGGCGTTGAGCAGCGCCTGCTGGATCACGCGTTCCTGCGAAGGACCGTTCGGCGCGGTCAGGCCGTTGGACGCGCCGTCCTGGTTCACCGCGGACCCGCGGACCACGGCCAGCACCTCGTGGCCGTGGCGGATCGCGTCCGACAGGCGCTCCAGCACGAGCACGCCGACGCCCTCGGCCCAGCCGGTGCCCGACGCCGAGTCGGCGAAGGAGCGGCAGCGGCCGTCGGTCGCGAGACCGCCCTGGCGACTGAACTCGGCGAACGTGGCCGGGCTCGACATCACGGTGACGCCGCCGGCGAGCGCGAGCGAACATTCCTTGGCGCGCAACGCGTGCGCGGCCAGATGCAGAGCAACGAGCGACGACGAGCACGCCGTGTCCACGGTGACGGCGGGCCCCACGAGACCGAACACGTACGACAGCCGGCCGGACATCACGCTCGTGGTGTTTCCGGTGAGCTGGAAGCCCTCGACGCCGTCCTCGGGGCCGACCGCGTAGTCCTGCGCCATCGCGCCGACGAACACGCCGGTGCGGCTGCCGCGCAGCGCCGCCGGGTCGAGGCCCGCGCGCTCGAACGCCTCCCACGACGCCTCCAGCAGCACACGCTGCTGCGGGTCCATCGCCAGCGCCTCACGCGGTGAGATGCCGAAGAAGTCGGCGTCGAACTGCGGGGCGTCGTGCAGGAAGCCGCCCGACAGCGTCGAAGACGCGAAGTCGCCGTCGAGGTCCCAGCCGCGGTCGGCGGGGAACTCGGTGATGCCGTGCTCGCCGGCCTCGACCAGCCGCCACAGGTCCTCCGGGCTGGTGACGCCGCCGGGGTAGCGGCAGCTCATGCCCACGATCGCGATGGGCTCGCTCGCCGCCGCCTCCAGCTCCTGCACCCGCTGGCGCGTCCGGCGCAGATCGGCACTGGCGCGCTTGAGGTAGTCCCGCAGCTTCTGTTCGTTGTCCATGCTCAGCTCAACCCATCTGGACGGCCGCGCGGCGGCACACGTTCGGGTCACGATCCCCACCGAGTCTCGACCGGGCGGGCCTGGGAAATCCCTAGTTCACGTCCGTTTTCCCGACAGCAGAAGGCCCCCGCCGCGGGCAGCGGCAGGGGCCGGGGTGCGAGTGGTTCACCAAGCGGCGGCCAGCAGCACGTCGCCGTAGTCGCGCTCGCGCGCGGCCTGCTCGATGTCGGAGTGGACCATCATCGTCATCAGCTCGGTGAAGTCGACGCTCGGCTCCCAGTCCAGCGCCTTGCGCGCCCGGCGGGAGTCGGCACACAGCGTCTCGACCTCCGCGGGCCGCACCAGGGCCGGGTCGACCACCACGTGCTCCTCCCAGTCGAGGTCCGCGGCCGCGAAGGCGATCCGCACGGCGTCGCGCACCGAATGCATCTCGCCGGTGCCGATCACGTAGTCGCCCGGGTCGTCCTGCTGCAGCATCAGGTGCATGGCGCGCACGTAGTCGCCGGCGAAACCCCAGTCGCGCACGGCGTCGAGGTTGCCCAGCGCCAGCTTGTCCTGCAGGCCCAGCTTGATCGCCGCGACGGCGAGGGTGATCTTGCGCGTCACGAACTCGGCACCGCGGCGCGGGGACTCGTGGTTGAACAGGATGCCGGACACGCCGTACATCCCGAAGGACTCGCGGTAGTTCTTGGTGATGTAGTGGCCGTACGCCTTCGCCACGCCGTACGGGCTGCGCGGGTGGAAGATCGTGTCCTCCGACTGCGGCGTCTCGGCGACCTTGCCGAACATCTCCGACGAGGACGCCTGGTAGAACCGGATCAGGCCGTCCTTCGACGCCGTGCGGCTGGCCGAGAGACCGCTCACCATGCGGATGGCTTCGAGCATGCGCAGCACGCCCATGCCGTTGACCTCCGTCACGAGCTCGGGCTGCTGCCACGACATCGGGACGAACGAGATCGCGCCGAGGTTGTACACCTCGTCGGGCTGCACCAGCTCGATCGCGGACACGAGGCTCCGCTGGTCGATCAGGTCACCGTCCACGAAGGACACGTCCGACATCAGGCGGGCGATCCGCGACCGGCGCGGGTTCGCCTGGCCCCGGATGAGTCCCCACACCTGATAGCCTTGCGCGAGCAGGTGCTCGGCGAGGTATGACCCGTCCTGCCCGGTGATCCCGGTGATCAGTGCGCGCCTGGACATGCTGTCCCCTTCCACCTACGGAAAAGCCACCGCGGCGGTGGCCGGGTGACGCCCCGGACCGGGGCTGTCATCGGAAAGAAGTTGCCGGAAAGCCGTTGCGACACCGGGGAATCGTCCTCGGCGGCTCGGCTCCGACGCTCGCAGCCGCCCCGCGCCGTTGTCAACGACCGGCGCCGGATGCTGGGGAATCACCGAGTTTCGCCCGCGGAAAGACTGCACACTTCCCGGTTTCCGGCGTGCTGGACTGTCCACGAAGGAGCCGCCCCGACGAAAGGACAGCCGTGAACGCCACCACCGGCCTCGACCCGGCACTCTGGCTGCGCCGCTTCCGCCCCGCCGAGCAGGCCGCGCGCCGGCTCGTGTGCTTCCCGCACGCCGGGGGCTCGGCCAGCTTCTACCACCCGGTGGCGGTGGCCCACTCCCCCGGGACCGACGTGGTGGTGCTCCAGTACCCGGCCCGCCAGGACCGCCGCCTCGAGCCCGCGATCACCGGCATCGACGGCTACGCCGACGCGGTCGCCGAGGTGCTCGCCACCCAGCCCGTGAAGCCGACCGTCTACTTCGGACACAGCATGGGCGCCGCGATCGCCTACGAGGTCGCCCTGCGCCTGGCCGGCACCCCGCACGCGCCCGCGTCACTCGTGGTCTCCGGCCGCCGGGCCCCCGGCACCATACGGGACGAGCGCGTGCACGAACGCGACGACGCCGGCCTGCTCGCCGAGCTGAAACGGCTCAACGGCACCGATTCGTCGCTGCTGGACAACGACGAGATCCTCAAGATGACCCTGCCGTCGCTGCGCAGCGACTACCGCGCCATCGAGACCTACCCGACGCGCCCGGGCCGCCCGGTGGCGTGCCCGATCCTCTCGCTCGTCGGCGACGCGGACCCGAAGGCCACGACCGAGGAGGCCGGACGCTGGCGCGAGCACACCACCGCCGGGTTCCGCCTCCGTACGTTCCCCGGCGGCCACTTCTTCCTCACGACGGCCGCGGCCGAGGTCAACCAGGAGCTCGCGCAGGAGCTGGACGCACTCGACTTCTGAGCACGCACGAGGAGGGCCCGCCGCTCGAGTCGCGGCGGGCCCTCTTCGTGCGGTCAGTTCCCCTCGGCGGGTTCCAGGATGTGCGCGACGTCCGGCAAGCCGCCCCGACCCGCGATGCCGAGCTTGCGGTACACCTTCGTCAGGTGCTTCTCCACGGCCCGCACGCTGATCTCCAGGTCTTCGGCGATGCGCTGGTTCGCCTGGCCCGCCAGCACGAGCCGCGCGACGCGGCGCTCCGACGGCGTCAGGTCGGCCGGGTGCGCGCCGGACGTCGGGTCGCCGTGGGGTCGTACGTCGGCGACACCGCAGGCTTTCGCGAGCTTCTCGCCGCGGGCCAGGTGTTCGGCGGACGCGGCACGGTCGGTGGACGCCAGGCGCCGGCCGAGCAGGATGTGGGCCTTCGCGAGCTCCAGCTGCCCGAACGAGCCGTCGAGGACCTCGATCGCCTCACGCGCCAGGTCCAGGGCGCGCGGGCCCTCGGTCATGCTCGCCCACACGCGCAGCGCGCGGCCGTGCGCGGTCGGCGCGCCCCACGCGGCGGCTCGTTCGTGTTCCTCCTCGATGAGGTCGTGGGCCAGCTCTTCGGCGCCGAGCCGGTGGTGCAGCCGCGCGGCCCAGGTGCGCCACGGCAGCACGGCCGGGTTGCCCCAGCCCATGAGGTCGTACTCGCGGCCGCAGTCGAGCAGGTGCTCCAGCGCGGCCTCCGCGTCGCCGTTGGAGGCCGCGACCACGCCGTCGACGAGGTTGCCCAGCCAAGCCGGGATCAGCGCGTTCTCCCGCGCGCGGTAGGCCGACAGCGCCCGCCGCGCCAGATCCGGGACCACGGCTTCGGCCACGATCAGCGCGAGGGTTTCGCAGCAGCGCACGGCGACGGCGGTGAACGCCGGGTCGGCGCGTTCGAGCGTGCGCGCGGCCAGTGTCGCGGCTTCGGTGTGCCAGCCACGGCGGGCGAGCGAGTACGCGCGCTCGGCCTGGGCGACCAACGTCTCGGCCGCGTTCTCACCCCACTGCCGGCGCGCCAGCACCGTGAGCGAGGTGAGCCACGAGTCGGCCTGGTCGAGCAGGTCCAGCGCCAGCATCGAGCGCGCGGCGAGTGGCACGGCCGTCCGCGCGTCGGCGGGCGAGGGCGGCTCGCCGAGCACGACTTTCCGCGCGATCACGCCGCACCGCTCGGCGTCCTGCCCGGCGAGCGTCGCGGCGTGCACGAGCACGGCGGCCTGGTCCCGTTCGGCGCGGGAGCCCGGGGTGGCCGCGGGATCGAGGCGGGCGAACCCGGCCAGGGCGTCGGTGAACGGGCGCAGCTCCCCCAGCCGCGCGTACCGCAGGCGGGCCTCCAGGGCGAGCGCGAGGTCGCGATCCGCGGGGACGCTCAGCTCCGCGGCGGCCGCGGCGAACTGCGCGGTGAGCGAAGCCGGTGCCAGCTCCAGGGCCAGCGGCGGCAGCACCGCGAGCTCCCGGGCCCGGCGGCCGCGGCCGGTGAGTCCCGGCAACGCCTGGGTCAGGTGCCGCAGCGAAGCCACGGGCGCGGACGACCGCTCCACAGTGGCCAGATCCACGAGCAGCTCCGCGCGGTCGGCACCACCGGCCGTCACCCCGAGCAGCGCGCGCAGCAGGCACCGACGCGCGGTGGCGAGATCGCCCCGCTGCAACGCGTCGCGCCCCGCGGCCTTGAGCAACCCGATCGCCCAGCCGGTCGGCGGGCTCTCGGCGGCGAGCAGATGGCGGGCGACGTCCTCGGGCGGCCGGCCGGCTTCGGCGAGCACCCGGGCCGCCCGCAGGTGGCGTTCGGCGGTTTCCGAGGCGGGCAAAGAGTTTTCGACGGCGTCGGCGATCGCCGCGTGCGCGAACCACGCGGGTTCGTTCTCGTCGACGAGGCCGGCCGCGGCGAGCGCGGCCAGAGCCGCGGCGCAGTCGTCGGCCGCGAGCCCGGTCAGCGGCGTCAGCAGTCCGGGGCCGGCCGGTTCGCCCAGCACAGCCAGCGCGTACGCGGTTTCCTTGACCGGCGGGCATTCCACGGCCAGCGCCTGCACCGCCCGCGCGCCGATGGCGGCGGGGCGGCACGTCCGCACGGCCTTGACGGCACCGGACTGGGGCCGCCGGCCCGCGGCACGCTGGCTCCGCACGAGAGCGGCGAGGAACAGGGGGCGGCCGTGCGACACTGTGGTGCACGCGCGGACGAAAGCTTCGTCGCCTGGTTCACCGAAGCAGTCGGTGATCACCTGCTTCACCCCGGCGCGCGTGAGGGGGCGCAGCGCCAGTTCGTGCGCGGTACGGCCGTAGATCCGCGCCAGCGGACCGGTTTCCGCCACGCCGGCCCGGTCGTGCCGGCCGGCGACGACGAGGACCACCGGACGGTCCTCAGCGGACTCCGCCAGCAGAGCCAGCCACCGCGCGGAGCACGGGTCGGCCCAGTGGAGGTCGTCGACGAGGACCAGGAGGGGCCGGCCCGCGGCGTGGGCCAGCACCTCGTCACGCACCCGTATCGCGTCGGCGTCGGCGAGACCTCCCGCCGTCCGGGCACGATCGGGCAAGCGCACCGCCGTCTCCGGCAGGACGTCGAGCATCCGGCGCAGCACCCCGAGCGGGAAGTCGCGTTCGGACCGCACACCGCCGGCCCGCAGCACGAGCACCGCTTCGGGCCCGCTGTCGAGCACGGCCGCCTCGGCCAGGGCGCCGAGCAGGGCCGACCGGCCGATGCCGAGCGGTCCCGAGACGGTCACCACGCAGCCGGTACCGCTGCGTCGCGTGTCGTCCAGGATTCGCGCGACCAGCGCGGTCTCCTGCTCCCGCTCGGTGAGCACGGGCTCAGCGGATGTATTCCGGGCGCACCCGCGGCGGCCACTGGCCGATGCCGAGGATGCCCATCGAGTAGCCCTTGGACACCAGGGCCGGGCGGTTGGTGACCTTCAGCTTCCGCAGCAGCGTGGTCACGTGGTACTCGACGCCGCCGCGGGAGAGGAACAGCTTCGCGGCCAGCTGCACCGTCGACTCGCCGGCGGCCACCCCCTCCAGGATGCGGGCGTCGACCTGGCTCAGGAGCTTCTGCTTGCTGCTGGCCAGCTGCGGCGCGGAGTCCGCGTCGTCCGGCTTCACGAGCACCGTGATCGTGTCGACGCGGCCGCCGCTGCGCACCGCGATGCCGGTCAGCTCGCCCGCGAACACGGAGTCGCGCGGGCCCACGGCCACCATCTGCTCGGCGAACCGGGCGTGCTGGCCCTCGGTCAGCCGCGTCAGCTGGTGCTTGAGCTTGCCCTGCACGCTCGGGTGCAGGAAGTCGCAGAAGCTGCGGCCGTACACGTCCTTGGCGGTGCGCCCGAACTGCCGCGAGAACGGCACGTTGGCTTCCCGCACGCGCAACCCCAGGTCGAGGTTGGCCATGCACATCCCGGACTGCTCGAAAAGGGAGGTGTAGATGTCGCGGTATTCATCGGAATTCCGGGCCATGGTGGTGGCGGAAGGCGCCGGCTTGGCGATGACTGCACTGGAATTCATCGGTATCGACCATTCCTCTCAGGTCACGCGAGGCCATGATCTGCCGACCGGAAGCGAATCGGCCGACATATGACGTTTCATTTGTTGATCTCAGTCTATGGATGGAAAACCAACCAAGTCAACAGCGCCGGAGCCTCCCCGCTTAATCCTGCGGTACCCCCACACGATGGTTCGGTACGGTGCGGTCGGACGCGGTACGGTTCCCTTTGACCAGCCAAAACCGGAATCCCTCAGCCGAAGTTCACCTCGCGTTCGCCCGCCGGCCCCGACCACCGGTGCGGGCGCGCGGTCCCACACGGACGAACATAAACCCACATCGCCCACCCTTGCCCGTGAGACCACCGGGATGTGCCCGTTCTTCGGAGTTCCCGAAATGCCACGGCCTACTCCCCGGGGACCTGAAACTTCTTCGGAAACCCTGTTCCCATTCATTCGATTCGGCGCATAACTGTGACATTCCCCGATTACGCGCACCAGTTCGTGGCGGTACTTCTGCCGTCAATTCCCGGCCAGCGGCACAACGCGGCCCGGTTCAGCCGATTTCCGGGTCGCCGCCGAGCGCCGCGGCCAGCTCCGTGCGGCCGTCGATGCGGAGTTTCCGGTACGCGCTCGTCAGGTGCTTCTCGACCGCGCGCCGGCTGGTGCCCAGCTCGACGGCGATGTCGGCGTTGGTAAGCCCGCGCGCGGCGAGTTCGGCGACGGTGGCCTCGCCACGTGTCAGCTCGGGGCGGATCACGGGCGCGGCGGTGGATCCGGCCGGGGCCGCGAACAACCCGTCGGCCTCGGCGCCGAGCCAGTGGGCTCCGCACTGCTCGGCGAGCCGGCGTCCGCGCGCCAGCACGCGCTCCGCCTCGTCTCGGTCGACATCGCGCAGCACCTCGCCCAGCTTGATCAGCGCTTTCGCCTGCTCGAACCGGTCGACCGAACCACGCAGCACCTCGTTGGACTCGCGCAGCAGCTCCAGCGCGCGGTCGCGGTCGGGGTGCACCGAGGCCCGGATGCGCAGCGCCCGCCCGAGCGTGGTCGGAGCGCCCCACTCGAGTGCGCGTTCGTAGTTGTCCTCGGCGTGGCGCACCGCGTCGTCCTGGCGGCCCAGCCGGTGCGACAGCACCGCCGCCCACGTGCGCCACGGGTGCATCGCCGGGTTGTGCCAGCCGGCCCGGTCCAGCCGCCGCCCGCTGTCGAGGAACTGCGCGAGCGCCATCTGCAGGTCACCGCGCTGCGCCGCGAGCGCGCCTCGCAACGAGCGGCGGATCTCGAACAGCCGCAGGTCCCCCGGCGGCGCGCCGTCGAGCACCCGCGCCGCGAGCGGCCGGTCCCGCAACGCGAACGCCACCAGCCCGAGCACCACCGACGGCAGCAACACGGCGTCGGGCCACGAGCGGTCGACGAGCTCGAACGCCCGCACCGCCTCCTCCCGCGCCTCGACGAGCCGCCCGCAGCCCAGCAGGAGCAGGCCGCGCTGCGCGCCGACGAGGGCCTGCGGTGTCGGGTTGCTGTGGCGTCGGGCGTTGTCGTACGCGGCTTCGAGCCACGACCACCCCGCGTCCACCGCGTCGGCGGCCATCAGCACGGCCGGCAGGGTCTGCAGCGCGGCGAGCGCGCCGTAGGTGTTGGTCGGATCGTGGGCGAGCAGCTTCCGGGCCTGGCCGGCGATCACGTCCGCCGTGGTGCCCGAGCCCAGGGTGGCGGCCATCAGCAAGACCACGCGCAGTTCGCGTTCGCCGGCGGTCGGGCCGTGCGGGTGGTCGCGCAGCTCGGCCAGCCGCCGGGCGGCCGCCGCGAGCTTGGCTGGTTCGCCGAGACCGGAGAACCAGACCCGGGCCTCGAGCCGCAGCGCCAGCTCGCGGTCGTGGCCGGACAGCTCCTCGGCCGGGCCGAGCCGGTCGGCTACGTCGCGGACCAGCTCGGCCACGAGCGGGCCCTCCCCGGCCACCGGCAAGGGAATCCAGGTCGCCACGGTGGCGCGGTCGCGCACCGTCGGCATCAGCGGCGCCGCCTGCGCGAGGTGACGGACCGCCGAACCCGGGTCCACGTCGAGCTCGGCCGCGGCCAGCTCCACGAGCAGCCGCGCGCGTTCCCCGCTGTCCGGCGACAGATCCAGCAGCGCGCGGCGCAGGTAGCGCCCGGCCGGCGAAGGCGCGGCGCGACGGCGGGCCGCTTGCGCCGCCGCCCGCAACCGCTCGACCTCCCACCCGGCGTTGATCACGTCGACCTGGAGCAGCTGCGCGGCGACCGCCTCGGGCGGGTAGCCGCTCTCGTCGAGCAACTTGGCCGCTTTCCGGTGCAGCGCCGAGCTTTCCCGCGCGTCGAGCAGTTCCTCGACGACGCGGTTGAGCGACGCGTCCCGCACGGTGACGCGGTCGCCGGCCACTTCGAGCCAGCGGCCGCCCAGCGCGGTGAGCGCGGCCGCGCGGCCCGGCGCGTCGACTTCACCCAGCCGCAGCACCAGGTCCAGCTCGGCGTCACCCCCGAGGACCACCAGCGCCTTCGCGAACGCCGCGACGCCGGGAACGCGCCGCAGCAGGAACTGCAGGCGCTCGCGCCGGAACGCCGTGCCCAGCTCGCGGATCCGTTCGCAGTCCGAAGCCTTGCCGGTGACGCGGTGGGAGACGGCGCGGTCGAGCAGCGTGCGCAGTTCCTTCGGGCTGCCGGAAGTCACCTCGTGGCAGGCGAGCGCGAACTCCGCGGCGTGGTCCGCGCCGAACTTGCGGCCGACGAGCCGCGCGGTCGCCTCCGCCGAGAGCGGGGCGGCCCGCAGGTGGTAGCGGGCGACGTCGGCAATCTCGCGGATCAGGGGCTCACGCCCGGCGGTGCCGTCCTGCAGCACCGCCGCGATCAGCACCCGCATGCCCGAAAGCCGCCCGGCGAGGAAGGCCAGCGCCCGCAACGACGGCTCGTCCACCCAGTGCAGGTCGTCCACCAGCACCACCACGGGGCGCTGCGCGGCCAGCCCGACGAACAGCGTGTGCAGCCCGTGCAGCACGCTGGCCGTCGCCGAGCGGGCGGGGTCGTCGCCCACGACCGGCGGCCGGCCGCCGGTCAGCGGGTCCAGCAGCACCCGCGCGACCGGCGCCGCCACCGGCGGGCCGGGCACCGACAGCAGCGGGAGCACGAGCTGGCGCACGACGCCGAGCGGGAAATCCTGTTCGATCTGTGCGCCGCCCGCCCGCAGCACCCGCGCGCCGAGCCGCGTCGCCGACGACCCGATCTCCCGCAGCAGCGCGGATGATCCCGCACCGGCCGGACCGCCGACCAGCAGCACGGCCCCCTCGCCCGACTGCACCTCCAGCACGGCCTTCTCCAGCACGGCCAGCTCAGGTTCGCGTTCGAGGAGCACCGCCGCTCACTCCCCCCGCCCCGCCGGCGCCCACCGGGCCGCGAGCTGTGCGCGGCCGCGGATCCCGAGCTTGCGGTAGGCCTTGGTGAGCCGCAGCTCCACGGTTCTCGTCGCCACAGAGAGCGCTTTCGCGATGTCCCGGTTCGCCATCCCGCCGGCGGCGAGCTCCACCACCTCGCGCTCGGGCTCCGACAGCAGCCCGCCGGTCGTGTCGTCCTCGTCCCGCGGGGCCGGCAGCCGCAGTGCCGGCCGGGCCGCCGGCGGGTGGATCGCCGCGCCCGCACCGAGTTTCGCGAACGACACCTCACGCATCCAGTCGAGCAGCTCGCTCGCGCCCCACGCTTCGCCGAGCGCCTTCTCCTCGGCGATCAGCTCCTGCGCCGCGGCGCGGTCACCCAGCCGCAGCTGCGCGACGGCCGCGATGGTGCGCCAGCGGGACAACATGGGGTTGAGCCAGTGCCGGCCCCGCAGGATCCGGCCGCACTCCAGCAGCGCCGTCAGCGCGCCTTCGACGTCACCGCGTGCGAGGCGCAGCCGGCCGCGTTCGTAGAGCAGGAACGCCCAGCCGGCCCCGCGTTCGGCTCCGGCCGGCAGCGGCGCCGCCTCGGCTTCCCGCGCCTTCTCGACGTCACCCTGCTGCTGGTACGTCGCCATCTCCCCGGCCACGTGCCGCGCCACCAGCGTCGGGTGCCAGCAGCGCACGGGCAGCTCGCGGCCGGCGGTGTAGAGATCGCGGCGCGCCTGCTCGGCGCGGCCGAGCCAGCCCGCGGCGAGCGCCCGGTACAGCAGCGCCTGCGCCGCGATCGCGCGATTGTCCCGGATGCGCGCCTGGCTGAGCACGGCGTCGAGGCCGGAGAGCGCCTCGGCGGGTTCGAAGCAGCACAGGAGCGCGCGGCCGGCCATGAGCTTGGGCATCAGCGGGCCGTCGTCATCCGGGTTGGCGAGCGCTTCGCGCGCGAGCGCGCCGGCGCGGGGGCGGTCCTGCCCGCGGGTGGCCAGCAGCCACGCGAGCGCGCCGGCCTGGGCCGGGTCACCGTCGGCGGCCGGATCCGCCGGCGCGGCCAGGGGTTCGACCGGCACCTCGGGTTCGGCCGGTCCCTCCTCCTGCGCGATCCAGCCGATCACGCCCAGCGTCGTCAGCGACGGTTGCGGGATGATCCCCGCGCCGCGCTCGCACATCACCGACACGACCTGGCGCGCCGTTTCGTTGTCGCCGCGGCCGACGAGGAGGTCGGCGGCTTCGAGCACCGAGGGCCACGAGCGGGTGCACGGCGGCGCGGTCAGCACCTGCCGCAGCCGGGTGTCACTGGCGTCCGGGCTCTGCGCGACCTCCAGCGTCGCGAGCCGCGTGAGCACGCGCGCCCGCTGCTCGGAGCCGAGGGGTTCGCCCAGTGCGCGGCGCAGCGCCGTGACCGCCGGACCGGAGCGGCCCTGCCGCGACCGCAACGCCGCCGCGTCCGTGAGCGCCGTGCCGGCCCAGGCCCGGCCCACCGGCGGCGCCGCGGCGAGCAGGTCGGCGATCGCGCCCGAGCCCACCCCGGTGCGCCGGCCGAGCGCCGCCGCGCGCACGAACAGGTCCTCGCGCTCGTTCGCCGGCATCACCGCCAGCACCTCGCCGGCCAGGTGCGGTTCGGCCAGCCGCGGCGGGTCCGGCACGGCGAGCCCGGTCGTCACGAGGATCTCCAGCGCCTGCGCGGGTGAGGACTCGGAAAGCCGCGCGAGCGCGACGGCGAGCTCGAAGTCGAAGTCCTCGCCGCACACGGCAAAGACCTGCAGCAGCGCGATCGCATCGGCCGGCAACCCGCGCGCGACGCGGCAGGTGCTTTCCGACCACACCGCCCGCGCGGCCGTGACGAGCGCAGGCGTCCGGTCCGCGACGGGCGGCACGCCGTCGGCCTGCAGCCGGTCGAGCGTGCGGGCCAGCACCGCGGGAAAGCCGCGAGTCGCGGCCATGGCGGCGGACGCGAAGGCCTCGTCGACCGGTTCGCCCGTGGTGTTCGTCAGGAACGCTGCGGTCTGGGCCGAGCTGAGCGGTTCGAGGCCCACCTCCTGCAGCTCGACGGGCCAGGCCGCGTCGAACGCGGCGTCCGCGCCCAGGTACCTGCCGAGCGAGCCGTGGGAGGTCGTCGCGATCAGGATCGGCGCGCCGGCGACGCGGTGCAGCATCGCCTCGAGCCAGCACAGCGACCAAGGGTCGGCCCACTGCAGGTCGTCGAGCGCGAGCGCCAGCGGGCCGCGGCGGCTCAGCGCCGCGAACTCCGCGCAGACCAGGTGCACCGGCGAGGTGCAGGACCCCGTCTCGCTGCTGTCCCGCACGCACAGCTCCACGAGCTCGGCGAACCGGGCGGGCGTGCACAGCGCGGCGAGCAGCTGCGTGACGGCGCTGTAGGGAATGTCGGTCTCCACCGGCGAACACCGCGCGACGGCCGTCGCGGCCCCGCTCATCGCGGCCGCCTCGGCGACCCGGCCCAGCACCGCGCTGCGGCCGACGCCCAGCGGTCCGGTCACGCTGAGCAACCCCGGGCGGCCCTCGCCGAGCGCCGTGACGAGCTCTCCGGCCGTCCGCAGCGCCGATTCGCGGCCCAGGAGCGGGCCGGCGGACCCGCCGCCGCTCACCACGCCGGTCACGAAGCGTGTTCGGCGATTCTGCACACCCACCTCCCCGGCCATCCCATCCAGTGACGCTCAGGCTACCGATTCTGCACTGAAGGTTATCCCCGGAGAATGACTATCGCTGTTTCCCACGTTAGGAGGTAGTGAATTTCTGCCCCTGCGCGCCCGACAGCGCCGGACGCGTGGGCAACCGTAACGATCGGTGACCATTCACGGCGGTACTTCTACCGTCCTCAAGCCGTCACGGAGGGTGTAGAACGCTTCACGGCTGCTCGCTCAGCGCCTCGGCGATCTCCGCCCGCCCCTTCAGCCCGAGTTTGCGGTACACGCCCGTCAGGTGCAGCTCGACCGTACGCACCGTGAGGAACAACGACTCGGCGATCTCCCGGTTCGTCGCGCCCTCGGCCGCCTTCTCCGCGACGCGCCGCTCGCTGCCGCTCAACGCGTCGGCCGGCGACGCCGTCCCGCGCCGCATCCGGCCGCCCGCCTCGGCCAGCGCCGGCAGCGACTGGTTCAGCTGCAACTTGTCCCGGCACAGCACGGCGACGTCGATCGAGCGGCGCAGCCGGTCCCGCGCGCCCTCCGCGTCGCCGCGGTGGAACAGCCGCCGGCCGAGCAGGAACTCCGCGCGGGCGTGCTCCAGTTTCGCCGGGGACGGAGCCAGGATCTCGGCGGCCTCGGCGAGCAGGTCGATGCCCGTGGCGCCCGGCGTCAGCACGCCGCGCGCGGTCCGGACCATGCCGAGCGCGCGGGCGGTGCCCCACCGGGCCGCGCCTTCTTCGGCTTCTTCGATCCCGGCCCAGCCCTCGTCACTCCGGCCCAGCCCCGCCAGCACCTCGGCCGCCTCGTACCACCACGGCGCGAGCACCGGGTTGGCGATGTCGGCCTCGGCCAGGCTGTCGCGGCAGCGCAACAGCTGCTCCAGCGCGCCGGGCCCGTCGCCGGTGGCGGCGAGCGCGCGGGCCCGCGCCATCAGGACCCAGTGGTACTCCAGCGTGAACCGGTCGAGCCGCGGCCGGCGCACGCTGTCGAGAACCTGCAACGCCCGGGCGGGTTCACCGTGGCGGATCAGCGCCGCCGCGAGCGCCGCCTGCGGCATCGCGCCCGCGTCGCCCCACGCCTCCTGCGTGATGATGTCGTGGGCGAACTGTGCGTCGGAGAGGCCGTCGGCGGAGTTTCCCGTCCACAGCAACACCAGCGAGCGGGTGCTGGCCCCGAGCGTGTAGGTCCACGCCTCGCCGCGGCGCTGCGCGTGTTCCATCAGGTCGCCGAGCGCGGCGAGCGACGGCTCGACGTCGTCGGCGAGGTACAGCGTGAGCACCGCGCCCAGCACGGCCCAGCCGCCGGGCGTGACGTCGCCGATCGAGAGGACCTTGCGGGCGTGCCCGGCGAGCTCGGCCGCCGGTCTGCCCTGCAGCGTCCCGAGCGAGGCGAGCATCGCCAGCAGCTGCCGTTCCTCGGCCGTGTCTCCCTGCGGCGGCACGGCGTCGCGGAAGCGCTCTCCGACCTGGCGCACGGTGGCCTTCTCGTCCATGCCCGACAGCAGCAGCACCGACTCCAGCAGCGTCCGCGTCGACCGGTCCTGTGCCGACGGGGTGCCGCCGACGGCCTCGTCGAACCGGTCGAGCACCGACTCCGCCAGCGCGTAGGCGCGCAAGGAGTTCTGCGACGTGAGCGAAGTCAGCGCGTACTGCACCGCCAGCGGCACCCGGCGCCGCGGATCGGTCACGAGGTCCAGCGCCCGTTCGAGGTGCCCGAGCGCCGCCTTCGGGTCGACCTGGGCGAGCACCCGGGCGACGTGCCCGAGCACGGCCACGCTGTCCTCGTCCGCCGCGAGCGCGCGCGTCAGGTAGCGGGCCGCGGCCGCCGGAGCGCCGCGGTTCTCCGCGACGACAGCCGCGTCGCGCAGCACGTTCACCATCCACGGCTGCGGCCGCCCGCTGAGGAGCAGCAGCTGCACCGCGACTTCCTCCGGGGCCCGGCCGTTGTCGTTGAGCAGCGTGGCCGCGCGTTCCCGCAACGCGTGCAGCTGTTCGGCGGAGACGGCGTCCACGACCGCGTGGCGGATCAGGTCGTGGGTGTACTCCAGCCGGTCGGGCAGCAGCAGGTCGTCGGCTCGCAACGCGCGCACGGCGGCCGCCGCCGGCCCCGGCTGGGTGCCGGCGAGTGCCGCGATCAGCTCGAGCTCTTCCCCGCCCAGCACGGCGATCGCGCGGGCGACGGCGAACGCGGCGGCCGGCAGCCGGTCCAGCACCGAGCGCGCCACGACCTCGCGGCCGTGCTCGTCGAGCGCCGGCACGTGCGTCGCATCAGGCACGACGCGCGGATCGGCACTGCCGCGCAGCTGTGTCACCACGCGGTCGAGCAGGAACGGGTTCCCGCCCGTCACCTCCACGCACTTGCGCACGAAGGCCTCGTCCGGACTCGCGCCGAAGCGCGCCTGCAGCACCTCGGCCACCGCTTGCGGCCCCAGCGGTTCCAGGTCGAGCGTGAGGCAGGTCAGCGTCGCCCCGATCTCGCCGAGCACCTCCGGGCGCGGTGCATCACGGCCGGTGCGCTGGGTCATCACCACGAGCAGCGGCAGGTTCTCCGCGCGGCGCAACAGAAAACCCAGCCACCGCAACGAAGTCTCGTCACACCACTGCACGTCGTCCACGGCGAGCACCACGAGCCCGTCGGCGGTGAGCCCAGCCGTGAGCCAGTGCAGGCCATGCATCACGGCGTACGTGTCGGCCGCCGCGCCCTCGGCGCCGCCCGGCTCCAGCGCGGGCAGTGCGAGCCGGGCACTCCCGTCGGGCAGGCCGGCGCCGGTCAGGTCCAGCGGCGCGAAGAGCGCGCGAACCGCTTCGTACGCCGACGAGCCGCTTTCCGGGCAGGTGACGGTGAGGACCGTGGCGGCGACGGTGTCGAGCTCGTCGAGCGCGGCCGCCACCAGCTTCGTCTTGCCGATGCCCGCCGGGCCGCGCAGCAGCACCGCCTGGCCTTCGCCGAGCGCGGCGTCGCGGGCTTTCCGCACGAGCAGCGAAAGTTCCCAGTCCCGCCCGGCCAGCTCGGTTCCGGGCACCGGCCGCAGGCCACTCCGAACGGCCACCGCGCCTCCTCCACGCATCGCGGGCGCTCATGCCCGGCGGGATCTTGCTGCCGGTGCCACTGTGCCAGCTGTCGATCAACCGGGTGGGACAGCAGGGCGCTCGCGGTCACACAGTGAGCACCTTCGTACCCGTGTGGCGGATCTCGTCGAGGGCTCCGGGGTCGACGTGGTCGTCGGTGATGAGCGTGTCCACGTCGTCCAGATCGCCGAAGCGCGCGAAGTGGTCGTTGCCGATCTTCGTGTGGTCGGCGAGCACGATCGTCCGGCGCGCGGCCGCGATCGCCGCGCGCTTGACCATCGCCTCCGAGGAGTCCGGGGTGGTCAGGCCGCGTTCCACGGACACGCCGTCGGTGGCCATGAAAGCCACGTCCACGTAGGTGTCGCCGAGCGCGCGCAGCGCCCAGTTGTCCACGGCGGCGAGCGAGCGGCCCTTGACCCGGCCGCCGACGAGCATCACCGTCACGTTGCCGCGGCCGCTGAGGGTGACCGCGATCGTGACCGCGTTGGTGACCACCGTGAGCTCGCGCTCCACCGGCAGGATGCCGGCCAGCTCGCCGACGGTGCTGCCCGCGTCGAGCAGGATCGCGCCTTCGGCGGGCACGAGGTCCAGCGCCGCCTTCGCGATGCGCCGTTTCTCCGCGGCCATGGCCGAGTCGCGCACAGGCAGGCCGAGTTCGGTGCCCCCGCTTTCGACCGGGATCGCGCCGCCGTGGACGCGGCGCAGCACCCCGCGGCGTTCGAGCGCGGTCAGGTCCCGGCGCACGGTCTCCGTGGTGATGTCGAACTGCGTCGCCAGCCCGGCCACGTCCACCCGGCCGTTTTTGCGCGCCATGTCCAGGATCGTCTGATGGCGCTCCTCGGCGTACATTCTCCCGCTTCTCCCCTGTCGGTAACCCGAGAGCCTCCCTTTCGGTTTCCCGAAAGCCGCACGCTACCCACGGTCACACCGGCCACACAACAAGGTCGGCCGGTTTTGAGGGAGATCCCGGTCTTTCGACAGATTCCCCCAGACCACCGTGTTCACGCGCGCCGAGCGGGATGTGTCCTGCGTAACACTCCCGGCGCCACAACGGCTTGACCTGTCACGGTGCGCGCCCGTCCGGACACCGCGCGCAGTCAGTCCACAGTGGACTCGACGCGCGGCGCTACCCACGGTGATTGCGGTCCGGCCTCCCCCGCGCGGGGCGGTCCGGCGCGGGCTAGGTTCGAACCATGCGGATCGTGTCACTGCTGCCCGCCGCCACCGACCTCGTCGCGGAGCTCGGCCGCCTCGGTGACCTGGTCGGCCGCACCCACGAATGCGACTGGCCGCCCGGCGTCGAGTCGGTGCCGGTCGTCACCGCGGCCGAGGTGGACGACGCCGTGCTGACCAGCCGCGAGATCTCCGACGCCGTCGGCGGTTCGGCCCACCGCGGCTCGTCGCTGTACTCAGTGGACACCGCGCGGCTGGCCGAGCTCGCGCCGGACCTCGTGCTCACCCAGGACCTGTGCGAGGTGTGCGCGGTGTCCTACACCCGCGTCGCCGAAGCCGTGCGGATGCTCGACGCGGGGCCGAAAGTGCTCAGCCTGGAACCCCGGCGGCTCACCGAGGTCCTCGACTGCGTCACCACGCTCGGCGACGCGCTGGGTGTGCCGGAGCTCGCCGCCGAGCGCGTCCGTTCGCTCGCCGCCCGGCTCGACGCCGTGCGCGACCGCGTTGCCGGCAAGCCTCGGCCCCGTGTGGTCGCGCTGGAATGGCTCGACCCGCTGTGGCCCGCGGGCCACTGGGTGCCCGAGCAGATCACCGCGGCCGGCGGCGAACCCCTGCTCGCGGCGCCCGGCGAGCACACGCACCCGATCCCGTGGGACGCGGTGGTCGCCGCGCGCCCGGACGTGCTGCTCGTCCTGCCGTGCGGCTTCAGTCCCGACCGCACGGCGGCGGAGTTCGACGTCCTCACGGCGTTGCCGGGCTGGGCGGAGCTCCCGGCGGTGCGGGCCGGCGCGGTGTGGCTGCTCGACGGTCCGGCCTACTTCAACCGTCCCGGCCCGCGCGTCGTGCGCGGCGCGGAAGTCCTCGCCCACGTGCTGCACGGCGTCGAGGCCGACCCACCGGTGTCCCCCGCCGAGGCGCGCCGGGCCTGAACCGCCGTCAGGCGAACGCGACGTCCGCGGTCGCCACGGCTTCCGCACGCGCGGAGTCGACCTGCAGCGCCGCGCCTCCTTCGGCGGGCACGCCCGTCGCAAGGAGGTGCTCGCCCGCGAACACGGGGCGGCGCAATCGGTAGGACAGCGAGGGGATCGCGCGTTCCGGCGCGCGGGTGCGCGCGAGCTCCAGCAGGAGCAGCACGAGCAACGGGCCGTGCACCACGAGACCCGGGTACCCCTCGGTGCCGGTCACGTACGGCTCGTCGTAGTGGATGCGGTGCGCGTTGGCCGTCAGCGCGCTGAACCTGAACAGCAGCACGGGATCCGGCGTCCACACCTGCTGCCATTCGGCGGCCGACTCCGGCTCGCCGGTCACGTCGAGCGCGGCCAGTGCGGTGCGCCCGGCGTCCTCGCCGGAGCGGTAGACGATGTCCTGTTCCTCGACCACGCGCACGGTCCCGTCCTGGCTGATCTCCGACCGCACGGTCACGAACAGCATCTCGCCCGTGCGGCCGTGCTTCACCGCGACGTCGCCGAGCGACCGCGTCCGTTCGGCCGGCGTGCCCAGCACGAGCGGCGCCCGGACCTCCAGGCGTCCGCCGGCGAACATCCGCCGCCGGTCCGGCAGCGGCGGCAGGAAGTGGCCGTCCGCCGGGTGGCCGTCGGCGCCGATCTCCGCCTGCCGCGGCCATTCCAGGAAGTACAGCCAGTGCCACAGCGGCGGCAGCGCCTGCCCTGCGACGGCGGCCGGCCGCGGCAGGTCCAGCGCCGCGGACAGCGCGGCGGCCGGTCCGGCCGGGAGCGCGTCGGTGTCGGTGACCGGTTCGGGAGACCACGACTCGACGTACGAGCCCAGCGCGTTCATGGTCTTGGCCTACCACACGAGCGCGCGCCCCGCAGTCAGGCTGTGACGAGCTCCGCGAACTCGTAGATCAGCCGCGAGCGCCGCGCGGCGACCCACGCCAGGGCGACCTGGCCCGGCGGCAGGTCACCGACCGGCACGTGGGTGACGTCCGGGCGCGTGTAGTACTCCGAAGTGGACAGCGGCACGATGGCGATGCCCAGACCGGCGGCCACGTGCTCCAGCTTCTCCTCGATGCTGCGGAACCCGCGGGGCCGCGCGGCGCCGCCGGTGCGCAGCTCGGTCGCGACGGCCCGCCACTCCGGCACCGCGTCCGGGTCGTTGAGCAGGTGCTCGTCGGCGAGGTCGGCCACGTCCACGGACTCCTTGCCCGCCAGCCGGTGCGACACCGGCAGGATGGCCACGCGCGGCTCGCTGAACATCGGCCGCACCGTGAGCCCGCGCGGGTCCACCGGCAGCCGGACGATGCCGACGTCGGCGCGGCCGTCGTGCAGCACCTGGGTCTGGTCGTCCCACGTGGTCCGGACCAGCTCGACGTCGAGCCCGGGATGGCGGTCCGTCAGCGCCCGCACGGGTTCGGTCACGGTGATGCCCGGCATGAAACCGATGGTGAAGGTCGAAGCACCGCGCGCGGCCAGCGCCACGCGTCGCCGCAACGCGTCGGCCGACGCGAGGATCGGCCGGCTGTCCTCGAGCAGCTGCCGGCCGGCGGCCGTGAGCTCCGTCGAGCGCCGGTCGCGGACGAACAGCTGCGCGCGCAGCTCCTCTTCGAGCGCCCGGATCTGGCGCGACAGCACGGGCTGCGCGATGTGCAACCGCTCCGCCGCCCGGCCGAAGTGCAGTTCCTCGGCCACGGCGACGAAGTAGCGCACCTTCCGCAGATCGACGTCCACCTAGGGCCTCCCGTCCGTCGCCGCGTCCAGCCTAGGCCAGCCGCGGCGCCGGAGACCGGTCGAGACCGACGCCCGGGTGAGGGTCCGCTCAGCCGGCGAAGCGGCCCACGGCGACGAACACGGTCAGCACCAGCAGCACCACGTTGACCGGCACGGCCTTCGGCTCCTTGCGCCGCGCGTGCACCACGATCGCCCCGAAGGCCACGATCGCCAGGCCCACCGCCGCGATCGGCGTCAGCACGGGCGCGATGTCCAGGGCCTGCGGCAGGATCAGGCCGATCGCGCCGAGCACCTCCGCGAGCGCGATCAGCTTGACCGAGGTGTCCGAGAAGTCCTCGACCCAGCCCATGTTGGGGTTTTCCAGCAGCTTCTTCCGCGGCGTGGCGAGCTTCATCCCGCCCGCCCCCAGGTACAGCACTGCCGAAATCCCCGCCGCGATCCACAACGCGATGTTCATGCCCGCTCCCGATCCGTCCGACTCATGTAGTTGAACGCTACACTGTTCGAGGTCGAACCGACGAGCGGCACGGGCGCCGGAAGGTACGGACGGGAACCATCCGGCGCCCGTCCGGTCACCGCGGGGTGACGGTGACCGACTGGCCCGGACGCAGCCGGACCTGCTGCTTCCAGCTGCCCGCGCGCAGTTCGGTCTCCGTACCGCCGACGCTGCGCACGACCGCCTTGGTGACCTTGCCGCGCCGCCACTCGAGGTCGACCTCGAACCCGCCGCGCGCGCCGATGCCGGTCACATGGCCGGACTCCGCCCAGGCCGACGGCAGCGCGGGCAGCAGCTCGATCACGCCGGAGCGCGAGTACAGCAGCATTTCCAGCACCGCGGCCGGCCCGCCGAGGTTCGCGTCGATCTGGAAGATCGTGTAGCTGCCCTGGCTGTACATGTCGAAGAAGTTGGCCGCCGTGCCGTTGCCGTTGTTGAACGAAGGCCGCAGCACGGTCAGGAAGAGCTGATACGCGCGGTCGGCATCCTTGAGTCGGGCCCAGCACGCCGAGCGCCACGCGCAGCCCCAGCCGAAGGTGTCCATACCGCGGGCGATCAGCAGGTTGCGCACCCCGTCGATCAGTTCCTTCGACGCGGTGTCGGTGTTGATGCGGTCGCCGGGGAAGAACCCGATGAGCGGCGAGAGGTGCCGGTGGGTCGTCTCCCCCAGGTTCTCCGGCGAGAGCCATTCCTGCAGCCAGCCGGTGACCGGGCTGACAGTCGGCAGGTGCAGCCGGTCGCGCATCCCGGTGATCGTCCGGCCGTAGTCGCCGTCGCGGCCGAGGATCTGCGTCGCCTGCGCGAAGTGGCCGAACAGGTCGTGGACGAGCTCCTGGGAGTAGGTGTTGCCCTGCGCGTCCGGGCCGTGCTCCGGCGACCAGTCGGTGTCGCTGACGAGGTAGTCCTTGCCGTCGATGGTCTTGGTGACCAGGCGCGCCTCCCAGAACTCCGTCGCGCCCTTGAGCACCGGGTAGACCTTCGCGAGGTAGGCCTTGTCCTGGGTGAACTCGTAGTGGTCCCACAGGTTGTTGCACAGCCACGCGTTGCCTGCCGGGTGCCAGGCCCAGCCGGAGCCGCCGTAGATGTTGGTGGAGAACGCGATGGCCCAGCCGGCGATCTTGCCGGTGCTGTTGCGGAACCGGTTGCGAGGATCGTTGAACAGCCGCTTCGTCGTGTCGGTCCACGACGGCAGCTGCGCGAGGCAGTAGTCGGCCAGCGCGGTGAAGCACTCCTTCAGGCCCGCGCGGTCGGCGAGCCAGTAGTTCATCTCCAGGTTGATGTCGGTGTGGTAGTCGCTGTACCAGTCGGGCGAGTTGTTGTTGAGCCACAAGCCTTGGAGGCTGATCGGCAGGCCGCTGCGGGAGCCGGTGATCGTCAGGTACCGGCCGAACTGCACGTAGCTCGCCTCGAGCTCCGGGTCGGGCGTGCCCGGGTCGGTGTTGCGCACCGCGATGCGCGACCACGAGTCGAGGGTGCGCCGGTTGGCCGGCGACTGCCCGAGGTCGACCTTCATGCGGTCGAACAGCTTGCGGTAGTCCTGCACGTGCGTGGCCAGCAGCGCCGTGCCGGAAGCGGCGGCCGCGGCCTTCACCTTGCCGACGGCCACGGAAGCCGGGTTCGCCCCGGCGTCCAGGTAGTGCCGCGCCGCGTCGGGCACGTAGTTCGTGCCGCCGCAGACCACGATCACCACCTCGCCGCAGCCGGTGAAGGTCACCTCCGTGCCCGAGACGCTGACGCGCCCGCCCTTCGACGCGGCGGTGACGGCGGTGCTGTACTTCAGGCCGTTCGCGAAGGTGCCGCCCAGCGACACGGCGCCGCCGCCCGCCGTCGGCTTCTCGTCGCGAGTGCCTTCCAGCGTCACCGAGCCGGTGTAGGAGCCACCGCCCTGCTGCGTCAGCCGGATCACCACGACGTCGTCGGGATAGCTGGCGTAGACCTCGCGCCGGTAGGTCGCGCCGCGCAGGCCGTAGGTCGCGGTGACGAGGCCGTTGCTGAGGTCCAGGGTTCGCCGGTAGCCGCTGACACCGGTGTGGGCGGGCAGCTTCAGCCGCACCTTGGCCAGGAGGCCGAAGCTGCCGAAGTCGTCCTTGCCGTAGGGCAATTGGCCGTCGTCCTGCACCGTGTCGTTGAGCCCGCCGGTCCAGAGCGACGAGTCGGTGAAGTACACGTAGTCGGCCGCGGGGTCACCGCCGACGAGGCCACCGATCCGACCATTGCCGATCGGCAGCGCCTGCTCGATCACGTGCGACTCGACGGCCGGCGCGGGGTACCACAGGGTCGTCGCGGCGGCGTCGGCCACGAGGTCGGCAGAGGGCGGCCGCACGGGCGACGCTTGCGCCGTGAACGGGCGAAACCCGCTCAAGGCGAAGCCCGCGCCGACGGCGCCACCGAGCTTGAGAAAGGTCCGACGGGAGGGCGGGGAGGAGAGGTCCGACATGACAGGTCCGTTCGTCGTCGAAGGCGGAATCCGGCCGTGAGCGAGGCCTGAAGCTCGCCAAACATAGGATGTCTGCCCGAACCTGGTCAAGATTCTTCGGAATTATTTGCCGCCAACGACGGAGGTGGATCGGTTTCCGGCGCAACCGGATCAAAGCCGTCGGACGACTCGGGTGGCGGCCCCTCCCCCTCCGGCGGGACCGCCACCCGTGCGCGCCTCAGCACGTGCTGGGCGCGGGCTTGCCCGCCAGCCGGTCGGCGAGGTAGGCCAGCGCGCCGGGGGCGCCCTGCACCGCCACCGTCACGTGGTCGCCGATCGGGATCCGGTGGTACTGCACGGAAACCCCCTGCGCGCAGTACGTGCGCACCAGTTTGTCCACCGGCGGCGAGAACGCCAGTTCGTCGAACACGCCCTGGTAGACGTAGACCGGCGAGCCGGGCTTGAAGCGGCCCATGGTGTTCTCGGCGATCACGCGCTTCACCGCGGGCACGTCGAGCAGCTGCGGCACGGTGGTGTAGTCGCGCATGCGCCGGAACGCCTGCCCGACCGTGAACTGCGCGATGCACTGCTTGCCGACCTCGGCAAACGCCTGTTTGCCGCGCGCGTTGAGCAGTGCGTCCGTGTCGATCTCCGGATACGCGCGGGCGAGCCCGACAGCGGCGCCCACGTAGATGCCCGCGAACGGACCGCCGTCGATGTGGCGCGCGATGTAGTCGAGGTCCGCGGGCACGCCGCCGGCGGCGACCCCGGCGAACCTCAGCTCCGGCGCGTACTGCGGCTGCAGCTCGTTGGCCCATTCGCTGGCGAGCGCGCCGCCCGAATAGCCGATCAAGCCCGTCGGCGTGCTCGGGCCGGCGAGCCCGGCGGGCGGGAACGACTGTGCGGCGCGGATCCCGTCCAGCACACCGTGGGCGGTGTTGGCGGCGGCCGCCCACTCGGAGTCCGGGCCTTCGTAGTCGGCGGTCACCACGGTGTACCCCGCCGCGACGAGCGGGAGCATCAGCGCGAGCTCCTCGGCCGGCGGCGCCGTGCCCGTGGTGAGGACGGAGGAAGGCGCGCAGCCGGTGGTCAGCCCGTCCTGCGCGGTCTGGTACGACACGAGCTTGCGCGCACCGCCCGCCGGCGGGTTCACCGGCTGCATGATCGTGGCGACGTCGGCGATGGCGGCGCCGTCGGTGTCGGTCGAGCGGTACTTCACCTGCCAGGCGCGCACCGGCACGGGCAGGGCCAGCGCGCGGATGGTGACGGGCCGCGAGTCGAGCACGGTGCCCGGCGCGACGTCGGGGAACGGCGAGGGCTGGGCGTAGAACGGGTCACCGGCGGGATTTCCGGGCGACGGCGCGTCGGCGGCGGTGGCGGACGGCGCGGCGGCGGTGAAGACCGTCGCGGCCATCGCGGTGACGACGGCGAGGGCGGAGAGCTTTCGGCGGATGTCGACGCTGACAGTGGGCACGGGACCTCCAACTCAATACCAACCGGTATCGGGTCAGAGGCTTACCAGATGACCTGGATCACAGTCAACGAAAAACGTCCAGGTGAGGGAGCTGTAGTCTCCGGCCCATGGCCCCTTCGCGGACCCCGCGCCGTCGCCCGAGCCGCGCCGAGACCCGGCGCAAGATCATCGACGCCGCGGGCGAGGTGTTCGCCCGGCAAGGCATCGCGGCCACGTCGCTCAACGACATCGCCGCGGCGGCCGGCCTCACCAAGGGCGCGGTCTACTCGAACTTCGAGGGCCGCGACGACCTCGTGCTCACCATCATGGAAGAGCACATCGTGGAGCGGATGCGTTCGGCCACCACGGCGTTCGACGAGCTGAGCGATCTCGGCGAGGCCACCGCGGAGGCGGGTGCGCGGCTGGCCGCGGGCGTGGACACGGACGCGACCTGGCACCGGCTCCTGCTGGAGTACTGGGGAATCGCGATGCGCAACCCGGCCGTCCACAAAGGACTCGCACTGCGCCGGGCCCAGCTGCGCGACGCCATCACCGCGGCCATCACGCGCGCCGCGGCCCAGCACGGCGTCGAGCTGCCGCTGCCGCCGGAGCAGCTCGCCGTGGTGGTGCTGGCGCTATCCAACGGGCTCGCGGTGGAACGCGGCGTCGAAGCGTCGGCGGTGCCGGACTCGCTCTTCGCCGACGTGCTGAAGTTGCTGGTCACCCCACGCGAAGTCGGTGGTGCCAGTGGTGTCAGTGGTAGCGCAGCGCCGCCGGATTCGCCTGCTCCGCCAGGTACTGCCGGAAGGTGATCACCCCGTCGGAGTGGCCGGGCGCGAGGTTGCCGCCCTCGGCGTAGGCGCGGAACAACGCGCCGGGCAGCCGCACCGGCACCACGCGTTTCGTCCGGCTGCTCGCCGCCAGCACCGCCTTCGCCAGGTCCGTCGCCGCCAGCACCTCCGGTCCGCCGAAGTCCGGCGCCCGGCCCGCGGGCTCGGCCTTGGCCAGCTCGCCCAGGCGCACCGCGAGGTCCCGCACGTCCACCGGCTGGAACCGCCAGCGCGGCACCGGGACCACGGGCAGCCGGGCCGCGCCCGCGAGCACGGCGCGCACGAGCGAGTGGAACTGCGTGGCGCGCTGGATCGTGTGCGGCAGCCCGGAACCCGCGAGCACCTCCTCGGCCGCGAGCTTCGCCGCGTAGTAGCCGAGCGGTACGCGGTCGACACCGACGATGGACACGTACACGACGTGCGGCGGGTTGCCCGTCCACCGCGCGGCCTCCACGAGCGTGCGCATCGTGGCGACTTCGTGCCGGTAGTCGGTGGCGCAGTGCAGGACGACGTCGCAGCCGGCCAGCGCCGTGTCGATGCCGCGGCCGGAGCGCAGATCGCCGACCACCCATTCGGCGCCGCCTCCGCCGCGGCGCCGGCGGCTCAGCGCGCGCACCTGCTCGCCCGCCGCCACCAGGCGGTCGACCACCACACTGCCGAGCTGACCGGTCCCGCCGGTCACCAGGATCCGTTCCGGCACGCCGCCCCTTCCCGGCACCACCGCCCGGCCGGACGGCTTCCGCGGCCATCCTGGCACGCGCCCGCCCGGCCCGGAAGCCGTGTGCGTCAGGGGAAGATCAGTGCACCGCGCCGAGCCGGACCGCGTGCAGGCCCGTCGACGCGATCGGCTCGCCGCAGTGCGCGCACACGCTCTTCAGCCGGAGCTCTTCACCGCACTCGTGCTCGTACACCGTGGGCGGCGGGCCCTGGCGGATGAACCGGTCGCCCCACTGCATGAGGCCGAGCAGCACCGGCTGAAGCGCCTTCGCGGACTCCGTCGGCAGGTATTCGAAGCGCGGCGGGTGGTTCTCGTACTGACGCTTCTCGAGCACGCCGGCGTCGACCAGCTTGCGCAGCCGCGCCGCGAGGATGTCGCGGCTGGCCCCGGTGTTCTCGGCGATCTGGTTGAACCGCCGCTCGCCCAGCATGATCTCCCGGAGCGCGAGCAGGCTCCACCGCTCGCCGACCACCTCGAGCGCGTCCGCAATCGAGCATTCCCGGCCTCGCGCCGTCATCCGTCCCACCTCCGTTACGCCCCAGCAGGAATTTCCAACCTAGCACGTCACCTGGGCGGTGTGAGGTGGCCGACAGCGCTCGCGCAGTGAGTTGTGTTATCCAACTCGGTGGGCGTACAACGGGATCAAGCGGCTATGCGAGGAGGCAGGTCATGAGGGACGCGGTCATCGTCGACGCGGTGCGGACACCGATCGGCAAGGGCAAGCCCACGGGCAAGCTGGCGGGGGTCCACCCGGTCGATCTGCACGCGCATGCCATCCGGTCGCTGGTCGAGCGCACCGGTATCGACCCCACGCTGATCGACGACGTGATCAGCGGCGCCGTCGGGCAGATCGGCGAGCAGAGCATGAACACCGCGCGCTGGGCCGCGCTCGCCGCGGGGCTGCCGGAGTCGGTGCCCGCGGTGACCGTCGACCGCCAGTGCGGCAGCAGCCAGCAGGCGATCCACTTCGCCGCGCAGGGTGTGCTGAGCGGCGCGTACGACATCGCCATCGCGTCCGGCATCGAGTCCATGGGCCGCGTGCCGATGGGCAGCCAGATGGCCGGCAAGGACCCGTTCGGCGCCGGGGTCGCCGCGCGCTATCCCGAAGGTCTTGTGCCGCAGGGCATCAGCGCCGAGCTCATCGCCGCCAAGTGGGGTTTCTCGCGCGAGCAGCTCGACGCGTACTCCGCCGAGAGCCACCGCCGCGCCGCCCAGGCCTGGGCCGACGGCAAGTTCGCCGGCGAGGTCGCCGCGCTCAAAGCGCCGGGCCCCGACGGCACGCTCGTGGACGTGACGACCGACGAGTCGGTGCGCCCGGGCACCAAGCCCGAGATCCTCGCGGGCCTCAAGCCGGCGTTCAAGGCCGACCTGTGGTCGGAGCGTTTCCCGCAGATCGACTGGCGCGTGACGGCCGGCAACTCCTCGCCGATCAACGACGGCGCCTCCGCTGTGCTCATCACCAGCAGCGACACGGCGAAGAAGCTCGACCTCAAGCCGCGGGCGCGCCTGCACTCGTTCTCGGTGGTCGGCGACGACCCGCTGTACATGCTCACCGGCGTCATCCCGGCGACCCGCAAGGTCCTCGACCGCGCGGGCCTGAAGCTGTCGGACATCGACGCGTTCGAGGTCAACGAAGCGTTCGCCAGCGTCGTGCTGGCCTGGCAGGCGGAACTGGGTGCCGACCTGAACAAGGTCAACATCAACGGCGGCGCCATCTCCATCGGCCACCCGCTCGGCGCCAGCGGTGGACGGCTCATGACGACGCTCCTGTCGGTCCTGGAGCAGACCGGCGGCCGCTACGGCCTGCAGACGATGTGCGAGGCCGGCGGCCTCGCCAACGCGACCGTCATCGAACGCCTCTGACCCGGGTCCCGGGACGCCCGCCATCCCCCGGCGTCCCGGGACCGCCGCTACGTTGGCGGCATGGGGTGGAATCTGGGCGAGCTCATCGGGAAGTACGACGTACCGGGCGCGCAGGTCGCCGTGCTGGCCGATGGGGAGATCGAGGACGAAGCCGCGGGCGTGCTGAGCCTGCACACGCGCGTCGAGGCCACGACCGACTCGGTCTTCAAGATCGGCTCGATCACCAAGCTCTGGACCGCCACCTTGGTCCGGCAACTGGTGAACGAGGGCGTGCTGGACCTCGACCATCCCGTCCGCGAGTACCTGCCCGGGTTCCGGCTCAGCGACCCGGCCGCCACCGCGTCGCTGACCGCCTGCCACCTGCTCACCCACACCGGTGGCCTCGACGGCAACCACCCGGTCGACAGCGGGCGCAACGACGACGCCATCGAGAAGTTCGTCGCCACCCTCGCCGAAGCCGACCACCGCTTCCCGCCGGGCACCGTGTTCTCCTACTCCAACAGCGGCTACGCGCTCCTCGGCCGGCTCGTGGAAGTCCTGCGCGGCAAGCCTTTCCACGACGTGCTCCGCGAACACCTGGTCGCTCCGCTCGGCCTGCGCACCGTCGCCGTCGACCCGTACGAGGCGATCCTGCACCGCGCCGCCGTCGGCCACGTCGAAGCGGACGGGCAACTCGTGCCCACCACGTCGTGGGCGGTCCGCTACCACTGCGTGCCCAGCGGCTCGCACCTCGCGCTGAGCGCCCGCGACCTGCTGGAGTTCGTCCGCCTGCACCTCACCGACGAGACGCTCGCGCCGCTGCGCGAACCCCAGCTCGACTCCGTCCCGGACTTCGGCGGCGGGATCGTCGGCTGGGGGCTCGGCTGGATGCTCCACCGCGACGGCGTGCTCGGCCACACCGGCGTCTCGAAGGGACAGAAGGCTTTCGTTCGCGTGGCGCCCTCGGCGGGCGTCGCGGTGGCCGTGCTCACCAACAGCTCGGGTGGGGAACCGATGGCCTACGAGATCTTCAGCGCGGTGCTCCGGGACCTCGCCGGGGTCGAGACGACCCCGCTGCCCGTGCCGCCCGCGAACCCGGCTCCGATCGACCCGGACCGCATGGGCGGGACCTACCGCACCACGGCGTACGACATCACCCTCGCCGTCGAGAACGGCCGCGCCTTCCTCACCCACCGCCCCCGAAGCTCGTCCGCCGGCACGCCCCGGAACCGAGCCGAGGTGGTCCGGCTCGGTGACCGCGCGATCATCACCGTCGAGCCGGAATCCGGAGTCCACCAGGTGCTGTCGCTGGTCGGTTCCGACGAGTACGGTCGCGCCCGGTTCCTCCACAACGGAGCCGCCGCGTACCGCGTCGGCTGATCGTCAGGAGTCCTCAGCTTCCAGCCCGTCGCGGTCGGCCCACTCCAGCAGCGGCTCCAGGGAGAACACGGCGTCGTCGATGCCCGCGTGCAGGTCGCCGAGCTCGGCGAAGCGCGCGGGCACCGTGGCGATGGTGCACTCGCGCGGCTCGACGTCGTTGACCTCGTCCCAGCGGATCGGCGTCGACACGGTGCCCTCCGGCACTCCGCGCACGGAGTACGCACTGGCGATCGTGTGGTCACGCGCGTTCTGGTTGTAGTCCACGAACAGCTTCTTCGGGTCCCGGTCCTTGCGCCACCACGTGGTCGTCACCTCGTCGGGCGCGCGCCGCTCCACCTCGCGCGCGAAGGCCAGCGCCGCGCGGCGCACGTCGGCGAAGCCCCAGCGAGGCTCGATGCGGACGTAGACGTGCAGCCCGCTGCCGCCCGAGGTCTTCGGCCAGCCGACGGCGCCGAGCTCGTCCAGCACCTCGTGGGCGACGTGCGCGACGCGGCGGACCGTGTCGAAGGGACAGTCGGGCATCGGGTCGAGGTCGATGCGCCACTCGTCCGGCTTTTCCGTGTCCGCGCGCCGCGAGTTCCACGGGTGGAACTCCACAGTGGACATCTGCACCGCCCACGCCACGTGCGCCGCCTCGGTCACGCACAGCTCGTCGGCGTAGCGCCCGTAGCGGGGGAAGTGCACGCGCACGGTCTCCAGCCACGGCGGCGCTCCGTTCGGCACGCGCTTCTGGTGCACCTTCTCCCCCGCGACGCCCGAGGGGAACCGGTGCAGCATGCACGGGCGCTCCCGCAGGGCGCGGACGATGCCCTCGCCCACCGAGAGGTAGTAGTTCACCAGGTCCAGCTTCGTCTCGCCGCGGGCCGGGAAGTACACCCGGTCCGGGTTGGAGATGCGCACCATGCGGTCCCCGACCGCGACCTCCACCGCCGAGTCTTTCGCCATGCCGTGACGGTAACCGTTGCGCGGCGCGGGCGCGATCAGATCCGCACGAGCCGCACCCAGCCGTCGCCTGTCGCCGGTGACCGCAGGTGCCAGGTGTCCGGCCCGGAGATCGGCGTCCAGCTCCAGTCGAGGCGGTAGTCCACGGGCCGGGGCCGTCGCGCGCGGTCGAGCCAGTGGTAGTCGAGCCGCAGCAGTAAGCCCGGAACCGGTCCCGCGGCCGCGATGCGCTGCGCGACCAGCGGGACGACGCGGCCCTGGTCGGAGAACGTGTCGACCATCGTGCACTCGCAGAAGTACGCGAGAGTGCCGATCTCCGGCGGGGCCGCCACCGTCGCGCCGCCGACCCGCGCGCCGATCTCCCGGCCGACCTGGGCGTAGTCGGCCGCCGTGGCCCAGTTGCCGAAGATCGGCGGCGCTGTCCAGGGCACTCCGCGGTGCACGTCGAGGTACGCGGCCGGCAGCACCGCCAGTGCGAACGCCAGGCTCGCCACGCCCACCCGGAACGCGCCACCGCGGGCCAGCCATCCGGCGCCGACCACGAACACGACGGTGAGCGCGACGATCGGCGCCACGTAGTACCACTGGTAGGGCGGCACGCCCAGCAGCGAGTACGCGCCGTAGTACGCCAGCCCGCCCAGACCCAGCACGCCGACCGGCCCGAACCGCGCGGCCTGGTCCCGGCGCACCACCAGCCACCCCAGCCAGCCGAGCAGGACCACCAGACCGGCGACGGCCGGGGCGAACGCCACCAGCGTCGCCTTCCAGCGCTTCGGGTCGAGGTAGTACTCCGGCCCGTTGCCGTAGGTGTATTCGCCGAACGCGCCCTGGGTCGTCTTGATCAGGAAGGTGTCCGGGATCGCCGAGCCGAGCGCGAACCAGCTGAAGACGAACCACGGCAGGCACACCGCGAGCGCCACGCCCGCCACCGGCAGCAGCCGGCGCCGCAGCGCCCCGGCCCCCAGCGCGAACAGCACCACGAAGACCACCAGATCCAGCCGCACCAGCACCGCGAGCCCGGCCACCACGCCGAACCCGATCGCCCGGCCCTCCACCGCGTACGCCGTGAGCAGCACCAGCGCCGCCGAGATGAGGTGCACCTCCAGCCCGGTCGCCGACAGCACGAACGGGTTGACCAGGATCGCCGCCGTCCCCGCCACGGCCGTGAAAAACGGCAGCCGCAGCGCCCGGGTGATGCGCGCGAGCCCCCAGCCCACGGCCGTCATCGCCGCCACGAACACGAGTCCCGCGCCGGCCACCGGGTGCACCTGGCCGCCCGCGACCCGCGTGAGCGTGCCGCCGAGAGCGAGCAGCAGGACGTTCAGCGGCGAGGTCGCCGAGTTCGCCGTCTCGGCCTCGACCAGTCCCCAATGGAAGTGTTCGGCGAGGTTGCGGGCGTAGGAGAGCGTGATGAACGAGTCGTCGATCAGGCTTCCCCTGACGCCGAGGAACACCACGGCGGAGACCAGGGCCACCGTGGCCGGCCACAGCAAGGCCCGGCCACGGCCGCGTCTCGCGGGCTCCCCCGGCTCGGCCGGGAGACGCGCGGCGGCCACGGCCCGGCCCACGTCAGGTCCCGTCGCCGCGCACGAGGTAGAGCACCTGCTCGCCGGCCCACGGCGACGCGATCCGCCACTGCGCCAGCGCGTTCGCCGGTGCGGCCGCGCCGACCTGGGTCGGCACCAGCGCGTATTCGGGCTTCACGGCCACCGCGCCGTAGTCGAAGTAGTGGAAGTTGAGGTCGACGAGCTTGCGGCCCAGCGAGCCCATCGTCGCCTCCCGTTGCGCGATGGCCGGGCCGACCGCGCCCCGGTCGTCGAACAGGTCCACGATCGAGCAGCCGCAGCTGTAGGCGAGCACGCCGATCTCGCCGCCGCTGCGCACGGTGCCCGTGCCGACGAGCCGGCCGAGCTCCGGCCCGATCCGCTCGTACTGGGCGGTGGTGGTGTGGTTGGACATGATCGGCGCGAACGGCCGCGGCAGACCGCCCCACGCGTAGAACACCGCGCTGACGACCACGAGCCCGACCGCCGCCAACATTGCGGGCGCCCCGGCCGTCCAGCGGGCCACCGCGGGCGCGCGCCCGGCCACGGCGGCGACCGCCGCGGCGAAGAACAGCGTGGTCACGGCGATGCTCGGCCCGTAGTACCAGTGATAAGGCGGCACGTGCAGCCGCGAGTACGCCAGGTAGTGCACGGCCCCCGCGGGTACGAGCGCCACGAACGGCAGCAGCGTCCGCGCCGCGGGGCCGCGGCGCACCAGCGTGAGGAGCCAGCCGAGGAAAGCCACCGCGCCCAGTGCCGCCGGGAGGAACGAAAGCCAGGTGGCCCAAGGGAAAACGCCCTCGTACAGCACCGGGCCGTTCGAGAACCCGTAGGCGCCCCACGACTTCTGCAGCGTTTTGATGATCAGCGTGTCCGGCACCGCGGAACCGAGCACGAACCAGCTGAACACGAACCACGGCAGCGCGACCACGACCGCCGCCAGCACCGACTTGCCGAGTCCGGCCCAGAACCGCGCCCGCAGCAGGACCACCACGAGCGCGATCAGCACCAGGTCCACCCGGATGAGCACGAGCACGCCGGTGGCCACCCCGACGAGCACCGGCCGCCGCTCCGCCGAGAACACCAGCAGGGCCACCACCGCCGCCACGCCGAACTCGACCTCGAGCCCGATCGACGAGATCAGCAGCGGGTTCACGGTGAGCAGCGCGACGGCCAGCGGCGAGAACCACCGCGGCAGGCCCGCCCGGTCGCCCAGGCGGGCCAGGCCGACGGCGATGACGACCTGGCACAGCACGTACAGGATCGCCGCCGCCAGCACGGCGTCGCGCACCACCAGCGTCAGCCCGGCGAGCACGAGCACGCTCAACGGTGACGTCGCCGTGTTCGACGTGCCCAGCTCGATCAGGCCCCAGTGCCCGTGGAACGCGAGGTTGCGGGCGTAGGACAGCGTGATGAAGGTGTCGTCGATCAGGTGGTCACGGAACAGCGCGAACGCGCCGGCCGAGAGCACGGCGACCACGAGCGCGAGCACGCCGTGGCGGCGCGGTGCCGGTCCGGCGTCCTCGACGTCGCCGGGAGCGGTGGTGCTGGTCTGTGCCACGGGGACTCCTCGTCGGGAGGGGTCGGGCAGGGTCTCAGCGCGCGGGCACCAGCGTGAAGTGCCCGATGCCCTTGGCGGCCGAATACACCGTCCACGAGTCGGGTCCCGAGGCCGGGCCCTTGCCGTAGAGAAGCCGGTAGTCTACCTGGCGCGGCTGCTGGTTGCGGTCGAACCAGTGGTAGTTGATGCGCAGGCCGAGCCGCGAGACGGCCCCGTCCTCCGCGATGCGCTTGCGCACGATCGACGCGACCTGACTGCGGTCGGAGAACACGTCGAGGATCTGGCAGTCGCAGTAGTACGCGAGCGTGCCGATCTCCCCCGGCCCCGCCACCGAAGCGCCGTTGAGCCGCTGCCCGAGCTCCCGGCCCACGCGGGCGTAGTCGGTCGAGCTCGCCCAGTTGCCGAAGATGACCGGCGACGGCCACGGCACGCCCTGCGCGAGGTCGATCGAGACCATGCCGAGCGCCGTCACCCAGGCCAGGCCCAGCGCCGTGAGCGGCGCGGCCTTGCGCAGGCCCGGCCGCCGGCCCGACTCGGCCAGCCAGATGCCGGTCATCAGGACGGCGAACGAGCCGATCGTGGCCGTCGGCGTCACGTAGTACCAGTGGTACGGCCCGACGCCCAGCGTCGAGTACACGATGTAGTAGACGACGCCGCCCAGGCCGAGCCCGACGACGGGCGCGAGAGCCGGGAAGTCGTCCCAGCGGCGCGCGAAGCGCAGGCCGAACCACGCGAGCAGCACCGCGGTACCCGCGACCGCCGCGGCGAACGTGAAGATCACCGTCACCGGCTGGTACAGGAAGTACATCACCGGGCCGCTGAAGTAGCCCCAGGCGCCGAAGAGGCCTTCCTGGTCCTGCTTGATGACCAGCGTGTCGGGGATGAACGAGCCGAGTGCGAACCAGCTGAACAGGAACCACGGCGCGGCGACGAGCACGGCGGTGCCGAACGCGCGCCAGAAGTGCTGCCGGATCGCCCGCGTGCCGAACGTGATGATGAGGACGAACACGACCAGGTCGAGGCGCGTGAGCACCGTCAGCGCCGCGAACACCCCGAACAGGACCGGCCGGCCCTCGACGGCGAACACCGTGAGCCACAGCAGGATCGCCGGCACGAGCAGGACCTCGAGGCCCGTGGCCGAGAGCAGGAACGGGTTCACGACCACGATCACCACACCGAGCAGCCCGACCCACGTCGCCAGCCCGAACGAGCGCGCCAGGCGCTGCCACGCCCAGCCGATGGCGGCCGACGACACCACGGTGAGCGCGCCGAGCGCGAGCACCGGGTGGGCCGCGCCGCTGATGCGTGTGACAAGCGTGAGCAGCCCGAGCAGCAGCACGTCGAGCGGCGAGGTCGCCGAGTTCGCCGTGGTGCCCGGCACCAGCGCCCACTCGCCGTGGAGCGCGAGGTTCTTCGCGTAGGCGAGCGTGATGTACCCGTCGTCGGTCAGGCTCCCGCGCACGAGGAGGAACGACAACAGGCCCAGCAGGGCCGCGGCCCACGGCAGCCAACGGAAGCGCACGGAGCGTGACCGTACGGCACGGCTGGACCGGGGCTCGACACGGCTGTCCGCGTCTTCCGGGATCGTGACCACTGACTCATCCACCGACATGGTCCGGGAACAATAGGGGGTGTTCGTTCCGGCGATGTTAACGCCCCGCCCGTAACGCCCGGGTTTTTCAGACCAGTGCGTGGCGGCCCGTGCGCTCGGCGTCGGCGCTCTGGTCGAGCACGCGGGCCGCGACCCGGCCGATCGCGGCGTCGAGCTCGGCCCGGTCGCCGGTGCCCCAGTCGGCGAGCCGCTCGGCCAGCCAGTCGCGCCAGGCGTGCACGAGCTTGCCGAACTCCTCGCGCCCGGCCCCGGTGAGCGCCCAGCTCCCGCCGGAGAACCTGAGGTAGCCGGTGAGTTCCAGCCGCGCGAAAGCGGGTTCCAGCACCTGCGGGGGCACGCCGTAGTGCTGCCCGATCGCCGTGAGCGTCGCCGGTTCGCCCCGGCGTTCCCGCAGGTGGACCTGCACGAGGCACCACAGGCCGCCGTGGTCGAGCTCGGAGCCCGAACGGGCGGCGATAGCGGGTGCGACCTTGCGCCGCTCGCGGAAGAACAGCGTGGCGATCGCCCGTTCCAGCTCGCGGTCGTGGTCGCGCGCCTCGGGCATCGCGAACCCGTCGCCGAGGTCGGGCGCGGCCGCCCGGGACGTGTCGCGCAGCGGCACCTCCTTGAGGAAGAACGCCAGCGCCAGCGCGACGAGACCCACCGGAGCGGCTGACAAGAACACCACATGCAGTGAATCGCTGTACGCGGCGATCACGGGCTGTGACACCGCCGGCGGCAGCTGGTGCAACGCCTGCGGCACCTGCGTCGCGCGGGGATCCACGCCCGGGGGCAGGGGGTGCGCCGCGAGCGCGCCGGCCAGGTTCGGGCCGAGCTGGTTGGCGTAGACCGTGCCGAAGATCGCCGCGCCGAACGAGCTGCCGATGGACCGCAGGAAGGTGACGCCCGACGTCGCGACGCCGAGGTCGCGGTAGTCCACGGTGTTCTGCACCGCGATGGTGAGGACCTGCATGCCGAGGCCGATCCCGAGGCCCAGCACCGCCATGTACAGCGCCGACTCCCAGAAGCCGGTGTCCGGGCCGAGGCGGGAGAGCAGGTAGAGCCCCGCCGTCATCAACGCGGAGCCGACGAGCGGGAAGACCCTGTACCGGCCCGTGCGGCTCACGAGGTTGCCGGACAGGATCGACGCGAGCAGCAGCGCCAGCACCATCGGCAACAGGCGTACGCCGGACGACGTCGCCGAGACACCTTGCACGTACTGCATGTAGGTGGGCAGGTAGGACAGCGCGCCGAGCATCGCGAAGCCGACGACGAAGCTCATGATCCCGGCCACGGTGAACACCGGGTTCCGGAACAGCCGCATCGGCAGCATCGGTTCCTCGGCCCGCAGCTCCACCAGCACGAAGAGCCCGAGCAGCACGACCGAGCCGATCGCCATCGCGATGATGGTCGGCGAGCCCCACGCGTACGTGGTGCCACCCCAGCTCGTGACGAGCGTCAGCCCGGTGGCGGCGAGGCCGATGAGCAGGATGCCGAGGTAGTCGATCACGGGCTTGAGGACAGCCCGGGCGTTGGGCATCGCGGACGCGGCCACCACGAGCACCACGACGACCAGCGGGATGTTCACGTAGAACGCCCAGCGCCACGACAGGTGGTCCACGAAGAAGCCGCCCAGCATCGGCCCGGCCACGGTCACCACGCCGAACACCGAGCCGAGCGCGCCCTGGTACTTGCCGCGCTCGCGCAGCGGCACGACGTCGGCGATGAGCGCCGTCGAGGTCACCATGAGGCCACCGCCGCCCAGCCCCTGCACGGCCCGCCACACGATGAGCCACACCATGCTGTCGGCGAACCCGCAGAAGAACGACCCGACGCCGAAGATCACGACGGACAGCTGGAACATCAGCTTGCGCCCGAACAGGTCGCCGAGCTTGCCGACGACCACGGTCATGATCGTCTCGGCCAGCAGGTACGCGGTGACGACCCACGACAGGTGCCCCGCCCCGCCGAGGTCACCGACGATGGTGGGCAACGCCGTGCCCACGATCGTCTGGTCCAGGGCCGCGAGCAGCATGCCGAGCAGCACCGCGCCGAACACCGCGTTGATCTTCCGCCGCGACAACCCGGCCCCCAGCGCGGCCGGCTCCTCCTGCGTCACCTCGGCGGTGGCCGTCATGCGCCCTCCTCGTCACCCGCTCGGCGGTCGTTCCCGCGGGTCCACCGTAGGGCGAGGTGTCCACTGTGGATAGCCACTCGTTCCGGTGACGGGGCCACCCGGGACGCGTCACATTGACCGGACGGGTGGGCGTCGCCAGAGTGTCCCTCGTGGACTACGTGGACGAACGCTCCGGCCGCCGCTACCCGCTCGACGCGCTGCGCTGGTGCGGCGACGACGGCGCGCCGCTCACCGTGGAGGCGCTGCCGGGCATCACGCGCGAGCAGGTGGACACCGCCGAGCGGTCGCTGTGGCGCTACCGCGCCGCGCTGCCGGGCGACCTGCGGCCGATCTCGCTCGGCGAGGGCTGCACGCCGCTGGTCGAGCGGCCGTGGCGCGGGCACGACACGCGGTTCAAGCTCGAGTGGTTCAGCCCCACGGGGAGCTTCAAGGACCGCGGCAGCAGCGTGATGCTCTCGGCGCTCGCCCAGGCCGGCGTGCGCGAGGTCCTCGAAGACAGCTCCGGCAACGGCGGCTCGTCGGTGTCGGCCTACGCGGCCGCCGCGGGCATCGCGGCCACGATCCTCGCGCCGGAGTCGACCTCGCCCGCGAAGATCCTGCAGAGCCGCGCGTACGGCGCGACGGTGGACCTCGTGCCGGGCACGCGCGACGACACCGCCGCCGAAGCCCTGCGCCGCTCCGGCGAAACCACGTACGCGAGCCACAACTGGCACCCGTTTTTCCTGCAGGGCACCAAAACCCTGGCCTACGAGCTGTGGGAGGACTTCGGCTTCACCGCGCCGGACACGGTCGTGACCGTGGCCGGCGCGGGCAGCATCGTCCTCGGCCTCGACCTCGGGTTCGGCGAGCTGCTCGCGTCCGGCGCGATCGCGAAACGGCCGCGCCTGCTCGTCGCGCAGCCCGCCAACTGCGCGCCCATCGACGCGGCCTTCCGCGCCGGGGCCGAGCACGCCGTGCCGACGGAGTTCGCGCCGACGATCGCCGAGGGCACCGCCATCCGCGAGCCCGTCCGCCTGCCCGAGGTGCTCGCCGCGATCCGCCGCTCGGGCGGGACGACGGTGGCGATCGCCGAGGACGAGATCGCCCGCGCCGCGCGGGAGCTCCCCCGGATCGGCCTCTACGCCGAGCCGACCAGCGCCACCGCGGCGGCCGCCGTCGACGTCTTCCGCGCCGGGGGCGTGCTCGCGCCCGGGGAGACCACCGCCGTCATCCTCACCGGCTCCGGGCTGAAGGCGGCCACCACGATGAGCACGCTGCTCTGACCTCGTGCCGGCTCAGCGGTCGTGGCTGCGCCGGTCGTAGGAGACCGCGTAGATCGCGCTGCGGGCGGCCAGGATCGGGTCGTCGGACAGCTCGATGCCCGCGGTGAGCAGCGTGGGGTCGAAGACCTGGGAGTTCCAGTGCTTCTGGTCGGTCACCTCGGCGGTGATCGCCAGGCGCCCGGCCGTGATCTCCGTGCGTTCCCCGGGCCAGACCAGCGTGGCGTCGTTCGTCGGGTCGCCCGGCTCACCGAGCTGCACCTTCAGCGTGAACTCGACGGGGCCGCGCGCCAGCCGCTCGCCGAGCTCGCCGGTGAGGTGCTCGGCCGACCAGTCGCCGCCCTCGCCGGCGGCGAGCACGTGGTCGCCGGCCTCGGGCACCCAGCGGTAGCGCACCGGGCGCAGGGAGCCGTCGGCGGCGCGCCAGAAGAACGCGTGGATGGCCCAGTAGGTGGTGGTGCCGTAGCTGACCGGCGTCGGCAGCTGCGACGCGGTGAACAGGCCCGGGCCCGCGCTCGGGTGCGCACCCACGTGGGCCTGCACCTTGCCGAGGTCGGGCGCACCCGTGGCCGGGTCGGGCTCGGCCGACTTGAGCAGCGCGAGGAAGTCCTCGGGCGTCGCGGCGATGAACCGGTCGAGGTTCACGCCGACGATGTCGGTGTTGCTCCCGTCCGGGAGGTGGAACTTCACCGCGAGCCCGCGCACGGCCGTGCCGGCGTCGGGCAGGTGCGGGTTGGTGTCGGTGTGGGAGAACCGCACGGTCGCGCGCACGGGCTCGCCCTGCAGGTGCGCGGCCGTGGTGAGGTCGGCGGCGACACCGGACGGGACGAAAGTGGCGTCGTAGCAGACGCCCCGGGCGTGGGCCCGGCGGTAACCCGGGTAGGTCCCCTTCAGCTGCTCGATCTCGTCCACGATGGACACGGAGAGCTGGGAGGCGGGCAGTTCGGTGGTCATGTCGCGAAGGTAACGGCCGTCGCGCGGGCGCGCCCGCCGCACTACCCTCCCGGCCACCGAAGTGTTCCTGAAGTTTCCCCGCGAACCCGAGAGATATTCCGAAATCCCGGTCAGCGGAATCGCCGGACCTCGTGAATCAAGCCTTGATCAAGTCGCCGGAGGAATGGCGCGGTTGTCAAATCGAGGGAGCGTTTTCTGCGGATTTCCCCCGAGTGAGGTGTCGCACACCTTAAGTCTTCCTTGGTGTGCTTGGTCACGCGCACCCCGACCGCTAGCGTCACGCAACCATGGATTCCACAGTGGCCGCCAAAGACGGCGACAGCTACACGAAAGCACTGGGCAACCGCCAGGTGCAGATGATCGCGATCGGCGGCGCGATCGGTGTCGGCCTCTTCCTCGGGGCCGGCGGCAAGCTCCAGCAGGTCGGCCCGTCGCTGGTGCTCTCCTACGCCATCTGCGGCATCGCCGCGTATTTCGTCATGCGGGCTCTCGGCGAACTCGTGCTGCACGAACCGAGTTCCGGCAGTTTCGTCACCTACGCCCGCAAGTTCATCGGGCCGTGGGCCGGGTTCGTCTCCGGCTGGATGTACTGGGTGAACTGGGCGATGACCGGCATCGCCGAGATCACCGCCGTCGCGATCTACGTGCACAAGTGGCTGCCCGACGTGCCGCAGTGGATCACCGCGCTCGTGGCGCTCGGTGTGCTGCTCGGCGTGAACCTGGTGAGCGTGAAGCTGTTCGGGGAGCTGGAGTTCTGGTTCTCCGTGGTGAAGGTGCTCGCGATCGTGGTCTTCCTGATCACGGCGATCGGGCTCGTGTTCGCGGGCGCGAACATCGGCGGTACGCCGGCCGGCGTGCACAACCTCACCGACCACGGCGGCTTCTTCCCCGCGGGCATCGGCATCGCGCTCATGACCCTGCAGGCCGTGATCTTCGCCTACTCCGCGATCGAGGTCGTCGGCATCGCGGCCGGCGAGACCAAGGACGCGCGCAAGGTGCTGCCCAAGGCCATCAACGGCGTCGTCTGGCGGATCGGTGTGTTCTACGTCGGTTCGGTGCTGCTGCTGGCGATGCTGATGCCGTGGTCGTTCTACAGCGGCGCCGAAAGCCCGTTCGTCACCGTCTTCTCGCGCCTGGGCATCGGCGGCATCGGCGACGTGATGAACGCCGTGGTGCTCACCGCCGCGCTCTCGTCGTGCAACTCGGGTCTCTATTCGACCGGCCGCATCCTGCGGGCGCTGGCCGACCACGGCGAGGCGCCGAAGTTCGTGGGCCGCATGAACAGCCGGCACGTGCCCTACGGCGGCATCCTCTTCACGTCGATCGTCTACGTGCTCGGCGTGGTGCTGAACTACATCGTGCCGCAGGAGGCGTTCGACATCGCCATCGCGGTGGCCTCGCTCGGCGTGGTGGCCACGTGGGCCACGCTCATCTACTCGCAGATGCGGATGCGCCAGGCCGCGCTGCGCGGCGAGGTCGAGCGGCCGAGCTACCGCATGCCGGGCGCGCCCTACACCGGCTGGGCCACGCTCGGGTTCCTCCTGCTGGTGGTGGTGCTCATGGGCTTCTCCGACGGCGCCGAGAAGATCGCGTTCTACTCCATCCCGGTGCTCGCGATCGTCCTGGCGGTCGGCTGGCGGATCGTGTCGCGCCGGCGCGGCGCGCGTGTCGGCGACAACGCCTGAGCCCGGCGCCGGACCGCACCGCACACGCCCGGCCGGGCACCGTTCCCGGCCCGGCGTGTGCGGTGCGGGCATACTCGGATCCGGCGGCGCGGACGCGCCGCGCGGCGGGAGGTCCGTGATGGTGTCGTCGGAAACGTCCCGGAAGGTGACGATCCACGACGTCGCCCGCAGCGCCGGGGTGTCGCGCCAGACCGTGTCGCGGGCGCTCAACGACAAGGCCGAGATCGACGGCACCACGAAACAGCGGGTGCTCGACGCGGCCCGCGAGCTCGGCTACCGGCCGAGCCGGTTCGCCCGCGGCCTCGTGCGCCAGGACACCACCACCATCGGGCTGGTGATCCCCGACCTGCTCAACCCGTTCTTCACCGAGGTCGCCGCCGCCGCGCTCGAGGCCGCGCGCGCCCGCGGCTGGCACGTGGTCGTGTACGACACCTCCGACAGCGCCGAGGAAGAGCTCGGCACGCTGCAGGTGATCGGCTCGCAGGTCGACGCCGTCGTGGGCTACTTCAGCCGGCCCGAGGACGAGCTCGACCGCTTCACGCGCGGGATCCCCGTGGTCCTCATCGGGCGCGAGCACCACACGCCCCGCTTCAGCTCGATCCGGGTCGAAGGCGCGGACGGCGTGCGGGCCGCCATCACCCACCTCGTGCGCGCCGGGCACCGGCGCATCGGCATGCTCGACCACGCGGGCCGCGCCGAGCCGAGCGTCCGGCGCGACTGGTTCGCCGCCGCGGTCGCCGAGCACGGTCTCGAAGCCGAAGTCGTCGAACGAGCCGCCCAGTCGGTCGACGGCGGGGCCGCGGCCCTCGAGGCGCTGCTGTCCGAGCATCCCGACGTGACCGCCGTGTTCACCTTCAACGACATCATCGCCATGGGTGCCCTGCGCGCGGCCCGCCGTCTCGGGCGCCGGGTCCCGGACGACCTCGCCGTGGTCGGGTTCGACGGGCTGCAGCTCGGCACCGTCGTGGACCCGGCGCTGACCAGCGTCGCCCTCGACACGCGCCGGCTGGGCGCCCTCGCGATCGACCAGGCCGCGCGCCTGCTCACCGGCGCCACCCCCCTGTCGGCCGACGAGCTCGTGATCCGGGCCGAACTGCTGGTCCGCGAATCCGCCTGAACCGCTCCGCTTGACACCCCACGGCGCCTCGCGCACACTTCCGGGCAATTCGTGAACGTTCACGGGAGCGTTCACGGAGCTCTCCGGAGGGTCCCCGATGACGTTGACTCGACGACGGTTCCTGACCGGCGCGGCGGCACTCGGCGCCGCGGCGTTCGGGACGGTTGCCTGCACCAGTCCCACGACCGCGAACCCAGGGCGGATCACGCTCTGGTACACCTCGAACGGCCTGTCCGACGCCGTGCTCGGCGCGGCCGTGAAGCGGTTCGCCGCCGACAAGCTGACCCCTTCGCAGGTCAGCGGCGAGCTCAAACAGCGGCTGCTCGCCGCCCTGGCCGGCGAGGCCTACCTGCCCGACATCACCATGCTCGGCGACGACATCGCCACCTACTTCGCCGACACCGACCACTTCGTCGACCTGAACACCCTCGGCGCGGGCGGCGTCCGCGACCAGTACCTGCCCTGGAAGTGGCAGGCGGGCACCAGCCCCGCCGGGTTCCAGCTCGGGTTCCCCGTCGATGTCGGCCCGGCCGCGCTGTACTACCGCCACGACCTGTTCGCCCAGGCCGGCTTGCCCAGCGAGCCCGACGAGGTCGCCGCGGTCGTGTCCACGTGGGACGACTACTTCACCTTCAGCGCGCAGGTGCAGAAGAAGCTGCCCGGGCGGTACATGATCACCGACACGAAGACGGTGTTCACCTACTCGCTCGCGCAGGAGCCGCGCAAGTACTTCGACCGCGCCAACCACTACCTCGACGACCAGTCTCAGGTGCGCCGCGCGTGGGACCGGGCCGTGCAGGCGTTCCGGATGGGGCTGACCGCCGGGTACGCGGGTTCGCAGAGCGTCAACGGCCAGTCGATCGACCGGCACGCGGCCTGGAACAGCGGCAAGGAGCTCAGCTTCGTCAACGCCTCCTGGATCACCGGTGAGCTCAAGGAGTCGGCGCCGGGCACCTCGGGCAAGTGGCGCGTGTGCCGCCCGCCCGGCGGCGCGGGCAACCAGGGCGGTTCGTTCCTGGCGATCACGAAGTACTGCCCCGATCCGCACGCCGCCTTCGAGATCGTGAAGTGGCTTCAGTCGCCGCAGAACCAGCCGCAGACCTTCCTCGACCTCGGGCTCTTCCCGCCCAGCCCGTCCGCATACACGGACCCGCGGCTGCTCGCGCCGGAGCCGTTCTTCGGCGGGCAGGTGACGATGGACGTGTTCTCGAAGATCGCGCGGGAGGTCAAACCCGTGTACTTCAGCCCGTGGGACATCACGATCAGCGACACGTTCACCGACGAACTGACCAACGTGGAGAGTGCGGGCAAGGACCCCGAGACCGCGTGGCAGGACGCCCGCGCCTCGGTGGAACGCCTGCTGCGCCGCCAGGGGGTGCTCTCGTGACCGCGATCCTGCCCGCCGAGACGACCGGCGCCCGCCGCGCCCCGATCCGCCACGCCGCCCACGGCCGCCGCAAGCGGTGGCGTTACCTGCCGCAGTACCTGGCCGTCGCGCCGTTCTTCGTGCTGTTCGCGATCTTCGGCGTCTACCCGGTGCTGTACTCGCTCTACCTCGCGCTGCAACGCTGGGATGGCGTCGGCCCGATGAAGTTCGTCGGGCTGGAGAACTTCGCGTTCCTGCTGTCGGACACCACGTTCTGGGACTCGATCGGCAACACCCTGATCATCTGGGTGATGTCGACGGTCCCGATGACGGCGCTCGCATTGCTCATCGCGGTCGGGCTCAACTCGTCGGTGCGGTACAAGGGTCTGCCGCGGGTCGCGTACTTCCTGCCGAACGTGACCTCGATCGTGGCCATGTCGCTGGTGTTCGGCTCGATCTTCTCCGACGAGTTCGGGATCCTGAACTGGTTCCTGGGCCTGTTCGGCATCGGCACCGTCGACTGGCTGAGCGACCCGTGGGCCATCCGCGGCGCGATCTCGATCATGATCATCTGGCGCTGGACCGGCTACAACGCGATCATCTTCCTGGCCGGCCTGCAGGCGTTGCCGCCGGACGTGTTCGAGGCGGCCCGCATCGACGGCGCCGGCCCGGTGCAGACGTTCTTCCGCATCACGCTGCCGTTGCTGCGGCCGGTGCTGCTGTTCTCGGTGGTGATGTCGGCGATCAACGGCCTGCAGATCTTCACCGAGTCGCAGGTGCTGCTCGGCAACCGCGGCGGCCCCGGCGGCGCGGGCATGACGATGGTCCTCTACTTCTACAACACGGCCTTCGCGGACAACGACTTCGGTTACGGCGCCGCGATCGCGTGGGGCATCTTCGTGGTCGTCGTCCTGTTCTCGATCCTCAACTGGCGGCTCGTGATGCGGCCCGAGCGCGGCCAGGTCCAGACCAAGGGAGCCGGCCGATGACGACCAGGCGCGCACGGGTGCTGACGCTGGTGGCGCTGATCGCCGGCGCCCTGATCACCCTCTTCCCCTACTACTGGCTCGCCGTGATGGCCTCCAACACCACGGCCGACATCTACGCGACGCCACCGCGGCTGACGTTCGGCGGGCACCTGTTCGCCAACATCGGCGAGGTGTTCGCGAAGATCGACTTCTTCGGCTCGCTGCTCAACACGCTGATCGTCGCCGTGGTCACCACCTTGCTGGTGCTGTTCTTCGACTCACTGGCGGCGTTCACCTTCGCCAAGTACGACTTCCCGGGCAGCAACGTGCTGTTCGGCATCCTGCTCGCGACGTTCGTGGTGCCCACCCAGCTCTCGGCGATCCCGCAGTTCACGCTGATGGCGGACTTCGGCTGGGTCGGCGACCTCAAGGCGCTGATCATCCCGGCCGCCGCCAACGCGTTCGGCATCTTCTGGATGCGCCAGTACGCCCGCGGCGCCATCCCGGACGAGCTGCTGGAAGCGGCCCGGATGGACGGCGCGGGGTTCTTCCGCACGTACCTGTCGGTCGGGCTGCCGGTGCTGCGCCCGGCGCTCGCGTTCCTCGGCATCTTCACCTTCGTCAACGCCTGGAACGACTACCTGTGGCCGCTGGTCGTGCTGATCGACTCCAACCACGTGACGCTGCAGGTGGCGCTTTCGCAGCTGCAGGGCGTGTACGTGAAGGACTACAGCGTCGTGATGGCCGGGACGCTCGTGGCGATCGTGCCGCTGGTCATCGTCTTCCTCTTCGGTGCCCGGCACTTCATCCGCAACATCGCGGCCGGCGCCCTCAAGGGCTGAAAGGAACCCATGTCGTCGTCGTACGTCGAAGACCCCGCCCCCGGCCACGGCTCACTGCCGCCCCGCGCCGCGTTCTCCTCCGACGCGCGGTCGGTGAGCCTGGCCGGGACGTGGCGGTTCCACCTGTCGCCCTCCGCGGCGGCCGCGCCCGAGGGGATCGCGCGCGACGACTTCGACGACAGCGGCTGGGACACGATCACGGTGCCGGGCCACTGGCAGCTGCAAGGCCACGGGAAACCGGCTTACACCAACGTGCACTACCCGTTCCCGGTGCAGCCGCCGCTGGTGCCGTCGGACAACCCGACGGGTGATCACCGGCTCACGTTCGACCTGCCGCCCGGCTGGCCGGACGAGCCGGCGCTGCTGCGGTTCGACGGCGTCGACTCGTGCGCGAAGGTGTGGCTCAACGGCGAGGAGCTCGGCGTCACGCGCGGCAGCCGGCTGCCGTCGGAGTTCGCGGCCGGCCACCTGCTGCGTCCCCGTGGAAACGTGCTGGCCGTGCGGGTGCACCAGTGGTCCTCGGGCAGCTACCTCGAGGACCAGGACATGTGGTGGCTCTCGGGCATCTTCCGCGGGGTCGCGCTGCTCTCGCGCCCGGTGGGCGGGGTCGAGGACTACCGGCTCCACGCCGGTTACGACCACGTCAGCGGGCTCGGCACGCTCTCGGTCGCAGCGGCGGACGGCGTGCTGCTGAGCGTGCCCGAGCTGGGTGTCGAGAACCTGCCGTCCGGCTCGGCGGTGGAGCTCCCCGTCGAGCCGTGGAGCGCCGAATCGCCCCGGCTCTACCACGGTGAGGTGCACACCGCGGCCGAACGCGTGCCGGTGCGGATCGGGTTCCGGACCGTGGTGGTCGAGGACGGCCTGCTCAAGGTGAACGGCCGGCGGGTGCTGTTCCGCGGCGTCAACCGGCACGAGCACCACCCCCGGTTCGGCCGCGCGCTGCCGCGCGAGTTCGCGCTGGCCGACGTGCTGCTCATGAAGCGCCACAACGTGAACGCGGTGCGCACCAGCCACTACCCGCCCGACCCGTACTTCCTCGAGCTGTGCGACACCCACGGCCTGTGGGTGATCGACGAGTGCGACCTCGAGACCCACGGCTTCGGCGACCTGGGCTGGGCGGGCAACCCGAGTGACGACCCGCAGTGGGGCGAGGCGTACCTCGACCGCATGCGCCGCACCGTCGAGCGCGACAAGAACCACCCGTCGATCGTGCTGTGGTCGCTGGGCAACGAAGCCCACACCGGCCGGAACCTCGCCGCGACGGCCGCGTGGACGCAGGAGCGCGACCCATCGCGTCCGGTGCACTACGAAGGCGACTTCGAGTGCGAGTACGTGGACGTGCACAGCCGCATGTACGCCGACCACACCGAGGTCGACCGGATCGGCCGCCGTGACGACCCGAACGAACGCCGCCGGTCGCTGCCGTTCCTGCTGTGCGAGTTCGCGCACGCGATGGGCAACGGGCCGGGCGGGCTGCTGGAGTACCGCGAGCTGTTCGAGCGGTACCCGCACGTGCAGGGCGGGTTCGTGTGGGAGTGGCTCGACCACGGGCTCGCCCGGCGCGACGCCGCCGGTCACGAGTACTTCGCCTACGGCGGCGACTTCGGCGAGCAGATCCACGACGGCAACTTCGTGATCGACGGCCTCGTGCACCCCGACCGCACGCCCTCGCCGGCGCTGGCCGAGTTCGCGAAGGTCTTCGAGCCCGTGCGGATCGGCGCGAGCGCGGGGGGCGTGCGGATCTCGAACCACTACGACGTGGCCGGGTCGGCGCACCTGGTGTTCCGCTGGAGCTTCGAGGACGACGGCGTCGAGGTGGCGGCCGGTGAGCTGGCCGTGCCCGAGGTCCCTTCCGGACAAAGCCTCGACGTGCCGCTCCCCCGGCTGCCCGAGGTCTCGGGGGAAGGCGTGCTCACCGTTCGGGCGGAGCTGGCGGCCGACACCGCGTGGGCGTCCGCGCGCCACGTCGTGGCGTGGGGACAGCTGCCGGTCACGCCCGCGGCCGACCCCGGGCCCGCTGTGGTGGGTGCACCGCTGCTGCGCGAACGCGGGCTGCTGCGCCTCGGGCCCGGCGCGTTCGACGCCGCGACCGGCCGGCTGGTCGCGCTCGGGGGCCACCGCGTCGAGGGGCCGCGGCTGGACCTGTGGCGCGCGCCGACCGACAACGACCGGGGTTCCGACGACCCGGAGGCGACGCGGTGGCGAGCCGCGGGCCTGCACCGGCTGCAGCACCGGGTGGCCGAAGTGGACGGACGAGCGTCGGCGCTGGTGGTGCGGACGCGCGTCGCGCCGCCCGGGCTCGCGTTCGGGATGCTCGCCGAGTACCACTGGAGCGCCGACGACGACCGGCTGCGCCTGCGCGTCGAGGTGGAGCCCGACGGCGAGTGGCCCTGCACACTCCCCCGCCTCGGCCTGCGGATGGCGGTGCCCGGCGCGTTCGGCGGCGTCGAGTGGTTCGGCGCCGGCCCGGGTGAGGCCTACGCCGACAGCCGCCAGGCGGCGCGGCTCGGCCGGTTCTCCTCCACTGTGGACGCTCTGCAGACGCCGTACGTGTACCCGCAGGAGAACGGCAACCGCGCCGACGCGCGCTGGCTGCGGCTCACGTCGGCGGGCGGCGCCGGGATCCGGATCGAGGGCGAGCCGGTGTTCGACTTCACCGCGCGGCGCTGGACTTCGGAAGATCTCGACGCCGCTCGCCACACCGTCGACCTGGTGCCGGGTGAGCTCGTGCACCTCAATCTCGACCTGGCCCAGCACGGGCTCGGCACCGCCTCCTGCGGGCCCGGCGTGCTGCCGCGTTACCGCCTGCACGCCCAGAAGGCGAGCCTCACCCTCACGTTCTCCCCGATCACGCCCGAAGGAGCCGCCCGATGACCGGTGCGCCCGAGGTCCGCCTCGTCCCGCACACGCATTGGGACCGTGAGTGGTACGAGCCGTTCCAGCGGTTCCGCCTGCGCCTGGTCGACCTGCTCGACGAGGTGCTCGACCGCGCCGAGGCCGACCCGCGGTTCCGGTTCACGCTCGACGGGCAGATGGCCGCCGTCGACGACTACCTTCAGGTGCGGGGCGAGAACCGCGACCGGGTGGCCGCGCTGGTCGCGGCCGGGCAGCTCGCGGTGGGGCCGTGGCAGATCCTGCTCGACGAGTTCCTGGTCTCGGGCGAGAACATCGTGCGCAACCTGGAGCTCGGCTGGGCGCGGGCCAACGAGCTCGGCGGCGCGATGCGCGTGGGCTACCTGCCCGACGAGTTCGGCCACTGCGCGCAGATGCCGCAGATCCTGGCCGGCGCCGGGTTCGAGCACGCGTGCCTGTGGCGTGGGGTGCCGTCCGGAGTGGACGGTCACGCGTTCCGCTGGACGGCGCCGGACGGCAGCTCGGTGCGCGTGGAGTATCTGGCCCACGGCTACGGCAACGCGGCCTACGTATGCTCCGACCCCGGCTTCTTCGCCTCCCGCATGGCCGAGCTCGGTCGACGGCTGCGGCCGGAGTTCGGCGCCGACCCGGTGCTCGCGATGTACGGCACCGACCACTCCGCGCCCGTCGGCTCGCTCGTGAAGCTCGTCGCGGGCCTCGACCCGGCGTCGGTCGACGTGCGGATCGCCACCCTGGCCGAGTACATCGGGGAGCGCGACGCCGCGGACCCGTCGCTGCCCGTGGTGCTCGGTGAGCTGCGTAGCCACGCGGCGGCCAACATCCTGCCGGGTGTCCTTTCGGTGCGCCCGCAGCTCAAGCAGGCGATGGCCCGGGCCGAGCGCGTCGTGGAGCGTTACGCCGAGCCGTTCGCCGCGCTGTTCTCGGCCGAGTGGCCGCAGCGGTTCCTGGACCTGGCGTGGTGGCGGCTGGTCGACGCGTCGGGGCACGACTCCGTGACCGGCTGCGGCGTCGACGAGACGGCGACGCAGGTCTTCGCGCGCATCAGCGAGGCGGAGCACCTCGGGCAGGCGGTGCGCGACCGCGTCACCGGCCGGCTCGCGCGGTCCGTGGCGCGGGATTCGCTGCTGGTGCTCAACCCGACGCCCGCGGCTCGCCGCGACCTGGTGACGCTCGACGTCGAAGCGCCGTGGGACGAGGTTTCACTGGAGCTGCCCGACGGCACGCGCCTGCCCGCCCAGGTGGAGGCGCGCAGCGGCCAGTTGCTGCACGAGGAAGCGGCTGCGGGCCCCGACCTGCCGCTCTTCCTGCCGCGCATCCACGGGCGTGAGCTGTTCGGCAGTGAGATCACGGGCTGGCGGTGCGACTCTTCGGCACGGCTGCTGGAGTTCTCCGTCGCTCGGCACGGCGGGGCGGACCCGTTCGACGTCGAAGCCGTGCGGGCGGCGGTGACCGGCGCGACGGGTGCGTGGACGATCCGCATCCGCCAGGCCGAGCGGCGGACGGTCACCGCGCTGGTCGACGTCCCGGCCCTCGGGTGGACGACCGCGCGCGTGGTGCCCGGCTCGGTTGAGGTCGCCGTGCCCGTCGTGGCCGGCCCGTCGCTGAGCAACGGGCTGGTGACGGTCTCGGTGCTCGACGACGGCACCCTCCGGATCGCTTCAGCTGACGGCACCGTCCTCGACGGAGTCGGCCGCATCGTCGACGGCGGCGATCGCGGCGACTCCTACAACTACGCTCCGCCGGGCACGGACACCCTGGTCACCGAGCCGGACGCGGTGCGGGTGACGCCCGGGGTCGAGGGTCCGCTGCGCTCGACGGTCACCGTCGAGCGGACCTACTCGTGGCCGGCGGCGATGGACTGGGACGGCGATCGCCGCGTTGCGTCGGCTTCCCGCGGCACGGTGACCATGGCCGTCGAGCTCCGCACGGGGGAACCGTTCGTCCGCCTCGACCTCACGATCGACAACGCCTCGCGAGACCACCGCGTGCGGTTCCACGTCCCCCTCGCCCGCGCCGCGCAGGCCTCGCACGCCGAGGGCCAGTTCGCCGTCGTCGAACGCGGCCGCACCGCCGAGGGTGGCTTCGGCGAGTACCCCATCCCGACGTTCCCCGCCCACGGTTTCGCCGACGCCGGCGGCGCCGGGCTGCTGCTGACGCAGGCCTGCGAGTACGAACTGCTCGACGACGCGCTCGCCCTCACCGTGCTGCGCACGAGCGGCCGGCTCAGCCGCAACGTCCACCCGTATCGCGAAGAACCGGCCGGCCCCCAGATCCCGACCCCGCTGGCGCAGCAGATCGGCATCACCACCGTGCAGCTCGCCGTCCTGCCCCACGCGGGCGACTGGCGCGCCGGCGCACTGCTCTCGGCGGCCGAGCGCTACCGCCACCCCCTGCACGCGACCCTCGGCACCGGCCCGCTCGACGCACCGCCGGCCTCGCACTCCGGCCTGTCCATCGACGGCGCGGTGCTCACCAGCGTGCGCCGCCGCGAAGACGCGCTGGAGGTGCGGCTGGTCGCGCAATCTCCTGAGGCGGCCACGGCCGTCGTGCGCGGGCCTTTCGCGTCCGCGCGGCGCGTGGACCTGCTCGGCCGCCCCGGCGATTCGGTCCCCGTCACCGAGGGCGAGCTGCGGCTTTCCTTGCGCCCCTGGGAAATCGCCACCGTCCGCCTCTCCTGAACCTCACCCCCGCGTCCGCAGCATCGGCGGTGACAACAGCTCGGCCGGCCCCCTCCGGTACAGCCGGGCGGGCCGGCCGCCGTCGCGGGTCGTCGTGGTGCCGACGGGCTCCAGGAGGCCCTCGGCGCCCGTGACCTTGCGGTGGAAGTTGCGCGGGTCCAGGTGCGTGTCCCACACCAGCTCGTACACTCGGCGCAACTCCGCCACCGTGAACTCCGGTGGGCAGAAGGCCGCGGCGAGCGGGGTGTACTCGAGTTTCGCGCGAGCGCGTTCGAGGCCGTCGGTGAAGATCTTCGCGTGGTCGAAGGCGAGTGTCCCCGGGTCCAGGGTCGCGACGGGCGTCCAGCGCGCTTCGGCCGCGTCGGTCCCCGCCTGCGGCACCGGCAGGTCGGGCGCGAGCGCCAGGTAGGCGATGGTCACCACGCGCAGCCGCGGGTCGCGGCCCGGGTCGCCGTAGCCCGCGAGCTGTTCGATGTGGACGGTGCCCGGCGCCAAGCCTGTCTCCTCCGCCAGCTCGCGTCGCGCGGCCGTGTCGAGGTCCTCGTCGGCGAGGACGAAGCCGCCGGGCAGCGCCCAGGCGTCGCGGAAGGGCTCGATCCCCCGCCGCACCAGCAGCACGCACAGCTGCTCCCCGGTGATCGTGAGCACGACGAGGTCCACGGTGACCGCGCTGGGCGGGAACTCCTCCATGTGCCGCACACTACACCTTAATCGTCAGCTTGACGAAAAGACCGGCGAACCCATATCGTCACGGCGACGATAAGGAGGCCCCCATGGTAGACATCAAGCGCCGGTTCGGGTTCCGGCACCTGCGAGGGGTGCCGACCGCGCACATCCGGCACCTGCGCGGCGGCAAGCTCGTGCACGACGGCACCGGGCTGTCGTTCTGGTACCGGCCGCTGGCCGCGGCCCTCTCGGAGATCCCGGTCGACGACCGCGAGCTGCCGCTGCTGTTCCACGCCCGCACGGCCGACTTCCAGGACGTGACGGTGCAGCTCGCCCTCACCTTCCGCGTGGTCGACCCGGCGCTCGCCGCGCAGCGCATCGACTTCTCCGTCGACCCGGACACGGGCCGGTGGCGCGGCGACCCGCTCGCGCAGATCAGCGGCCTGCTCACCGAGAACGTGCAGCAGTACGCCCTCGACGTGCTCACCCGCACGCCGCTGGCGGAGGCTCTCGTCGACGGCGTCGGTGCCGTGCGCGACCGCATCCGCGCCGGGCTGGCCGAGGAGGACACGCGGCTCGCGCAGACGGGTTCGGCCGTGCTCGACGTGCGGGTCGTCGCGATCCGCGCCGAGCCCGAAGTCGAGAAGGCCCTGCAGACGACCGCGCGAGAGAAGGTGCAGCAGGAAGCCGACCGCGCGACCTACGAGCGGCGGGCGCTGGCCGTGGAACGCGAGCGCGCGATCGGCGAGAACGAGCTGCAGAACAAGATCGAGCTCGCCCGGCGCGAGGAGCAGCTGCTGGCCCAGCGCGGCGCCAACGCCCGGCGTCAGGCCGAGGAAGCCGCGGCGGCCGACCACATCGAGACCGAGGCCCGCGCGAGCCGGGAGACGCGGCTGGCGCAGGTGAAGGCCGAGGCCACGCGGACGCTCGGCGAAGCGGAGGCGGCCGGTGAGGCCGCGCGGCTGGCCGCGTACCGCGACCTGCCGGAGCCGGTGCTGCGCGCGTTGGCCGTGAAGGAGCTGGCGGCGAACCTGCCGAAGATCGACAGCCTCGTGCTCACGCCCGACCTGATCGCGCCGCTGCTGGCCCGGCTGGGGATCGGGTCGTGAGCCTCGCCCCGCGGGCCGTGGTGGTGCACCGGCGCACCGAGCTCGACGAGCTGCTCGCCCGCCACGGCACCCTCGGCCAGGCCGAGTTCTTCCTGGCCACGCGCGGCCGTTCGCTCGACGACGTGGTGGCGCAGGACGCGGCGCTGCGGCGGGCGCTGACCGCGGTGTCGGCCGCCATCCCGCTGGACTGGCGCCGCGGCAGCGTCGAGCGAGCGGACCTGTCGCGGTTCCTGTTCACGCCCGAGGACGTGGTGCTCGTCGTCGGGCAGGACGGGCTGGTCGCGAACGTCGCGAAGTACCTCGCGGGCCAGCGCGTCGTCGGCATCACGCCGGGTGAGCCGGGCATCCTGGTGCGCCACCCGGCCGAGGCCACGGCGGACCTGCTGCGCTCGCGGGACTCGGTCGAGCCCCGCACGATGGTCGAGCTGACCGCCGACGACGGCCAGAAACTGCTGGCGCTCAACGAGATCTACCTCGGCCACCCGAGCCACCAGACCGCGCGCTACCGCCTGGGTCCCGAGCGGCAGGCGTCGTCGGGCCTGCTGGTCGGCACGGGCACCGGCGCCACGGGCTGGTGCCGGTCGGTCTGGCAGGAGCGGCACAGCGCCTTGCGCCTGCCGGCCGCCGACGAACGCCGGCTCGTGTGGTTCGTCCGGGAGGCCTGGCCCTCCCCCACCACCGGGACGTCGCTCACCGAGGGCGAGCTCACGACGTCGGCGCTGACGGTCGACGTCGAGTCCGATCACCTCACCGCGTTCGGCGACGGCCTGGAGAACGACGCGGTCACCGTGACACGCGGGCAGTCGGTGACGTTCGCCCCGGCGGCGCGGGCGTTCCACCTGGTCCGCTGACGTCTTCCGCCAGCTTCCGCAGGGCCTCGGCCGACCGGGTGCCGGGCTCGGCGTGGTAGATCACCATCAGCTGGTCTTCGGCGCCGGTGACGGCGAACTTGTCGTACTGCAGCTCCAGCTCGCCCACCCGCGGGTGGCACAGGTGGTGGGTGCCGCCGCCGGGCTGCGGGCGGACGTCGTGGCGCGGCCAGAGCCGGCGGAACAGCTCGCTCTCCGCCGACAACTCCTCGACCAGCCCGGCCAGCCGCGGATCGTCCGGCTCACTGGCGGCCCGCAGGCTCGCGACGAGCCCGCCGACCCGCGCCTCCCAGCCGGTGAAGAACTCCTGCGCGGCCGGGTCGAGGAGGACGGCGCGCAACAGGTTGGTGCCCGGCGTGTACACGGGCGACAGCGCGGCCGCGATGGGGTTGGCGGCGAGGACGTCGAGATGCCGGCCCTGCACGTACGCCGGCGTCAGCTCCCACGACGCGATCAGCCGTGCGACGCTGGGCCGCACGTTTTCGTGGCTCTGCGGCGCACGGCGACGGCGTGGCGCAGGGTCGGCGAGGTCGTGGAGGTACGCGGTGGCCTCGCGGTCGAGGCGCAACCCGCGGGCCACGGCGTCGAGCACCTGCGCCGACGGGTGGCGGTCGCGGCCCTGCTCCAGCCGCGTGTAGTACTCCGTGCTGATACCGGCGAGCATCGCCAGCTCGTCGCGCCGCAGGCCCGGCACGCGCCGGTGGCTGTTCACGGTGATCCCGACGTCCTCCGGCCGCACCTGCTCGCGCCGCGCGCGCAGGTACTCGCCGATCACGTTGCCCGCCATGCCCTCCACGATAATTCGCCGAAGGTGGCCCTGGCGGCACCCCTGTCGGCACGGTCTGGTCGGCCGGGCCGAGACGGCCCAGGCTGGCGGCATGACACGAACCTGGTTCATCACGGGCGTGAGCACCGGCTTCGGCCGGCACCTCGCAGAACAGCTGCTTTCCGCCGGCGACCGCGTCGCGGGCACCGTCCGCCGTCCCGGCTCGGTGGCCGACCTCGTCGAGTCGTACGGCTCTGCGTTCCACGTCTCCCTGCTGGAGATGACCGACACCGCGGCCATCCGCCCGGTCGTCGACGCCGCGCACGCCCACTTCGGGCGCCTGGACGTCGTGGTCAGCAACGCCGGCTACGGCCTGATGGGCGCTGCCGAGGAGCTCACCGACGAGCAGGTGCGCCACCAGCTCGACACCAACCTGCTGGGCTCCATCCAGCTCATCCGCGCCGCGCTGCCCCACCTCCGCGCCGACGGCGGCGGCCGCATCCTCCAGCTCTCCTCGGTCGGCGGCCAGGTCGCCTGGCCGGGCGGCTCGCTCTACCACGCGACGAAGTGGGGCATCGAAGGCTTCGCCGACGCCCTCGCCGACGAAGTCGCGCCCTTCGGCATCGGCGTCACCCTCGTCGAACCCGGCGGCGCCCGCACCGAGTTCCGCTACGGCAACTCCCGCCTGGCCCCCAAAATCGACGCCTACGCAGCCTCCCCGGCCGCCCACATCCGCCAGATCCTGGAAGAACGCACCACCCTCGCCCCCGGCGACCCCGCCCGCATGGCGGCGGCCATGATCGCCACCGTCGACCACACCCCGGCACGCCGCCGCCTGGTCCTCGGCAGCGACGCGTGGACCGCGATCACGGCCGCGCTGGAGGCCCGGCTGGCGGAGGTGCGGGAGCAGAAGCGCGTGGCGTTCTCGACGGATCTGTAGGAATTCCGGTGCTCGGTATCGGCCGCGGTGCCGGTTTTTCACCACCGGAGGCGCGTGCCGCCCGCTCCAGTTGCACATTCGGGGAAGGTGCCGAGCCGGCCCCTTCCGAGCCGGCGCCGCGTCGTGTGCTGTGCCGTTCTGGCCGACCCTCGAAGAAGACGTCTTCGAGGGTCGGCTGCATTTCGCCCCGAAGCGCCAGGAGGCCGAGCCCGCCCGCGACGGGCCACGCCAGTCGCGTTTGCCGAACGACAGCCGCCACTCGCGCGGGCCGCGTTTCAGCTGCCGAGGCAGGCTCGCACGTCGAGGGCAAGGTGAGGTTGCCGCGGCGCCCATCGCTGCGCCCGCGACGCGGCCGACCTCGGCAGCGTCGCGGGCCAAGCGTCAATGGCGTCCGCGGTGCTTCGCCGCCGAAGTCACGCGATCCGGCGCCGCATCCGCCGTGCCGGTCCATTCCGACCCGAAGCGCTTGCGGGCCGAACTCGTTAGCAATGCTTCGCGCCGGCCGCGGCTTGCGGACCTCAGCTGCCGTACCGCTCCTTCACCACCGAAGGCGTGTCGAGGTTGTGCCCCGCGTCCATGCTCTGGGCCAGCCGCAGGTACTGGCCCTCCGCCCACATCAGGGGTGCGGCGCTGCCCGTCGGGCGGCCGAGGGCGAAGCAGCCGCTCGCGCGGTCCCACACCTGTTCGGGGATGAAGTAGCCGTCGTTGGCGGCGTCGGCCATGGACTTGAGGTAGACCGCGGCCGAGCGGCCGTTGGCGAGCTCGTACTCGCCGCGCTCGCCGGACAGCACGGGCCACAGCCGCCCGAAGCGTTGCGGGCCGCCGGCGGGCCAGCCGGTGCACGCGGAGGTGCTTTCGCCGTAGTTGTCGTGCGGGTAGCGGTGGAAGTAGACGTCGCCGTTGGGCCGGGTGACCTGCATCGGTGCGTTGCCGTCCGACGCGGCGGCCGTCGGGGCGATCGAGGCGGCGATCGTCGGGTCGGCCGGCGCGCGCACGCCGAGCCGAACGAGGTCGAGGAAGCCGAAGTCGACCACGTCGTGCTCGTAGAAGCAGCCTTCGTCGAAGCAGATCTGCCCGCCGTCGTTGGGGTCGGTGCCCTTGTCGAGGCGCTCGTAGTACGTGTGGCCGCCCCAGAAACCGGACGTCGTCACGGTCCACGAGTCGAGCGAAGCCCGCCACGAGTCCGCTGTGGACTCCCACGTGGTGGCGCTCGCGGTGTCACCGTTGGCCCGGGCGATCGCGCCCGCCGTCACCAGCCCCGCGATCTCGGCGGCGATCGACGAGGGCGACCGCCCGTACTGTTCTTACCAGCGTTCGGTCGTGGCGGGACCGCTCGTGCGCAGGTGCTCGGCGGTGACCTTGACCTTCGCGTACGTGGCGGCGTCGGTGAGACCGGTCAGCCACGCGAGCACGATCGCGTCGGCGTCCTGGTCGAGCTGCTCGCAGCACCCGAGCTGCTGCGCACTGGCGCCGGCGACGCCGCTCACGGGGCTGTAGCGGGGGAACGCGCCGGCCGGGTACGTCGTGCCGTCGCCGGCGGTCGGCGAGCCGATCCACTGCGAGTTCCACAGGAACTGCGCCATGCGTTTCGGCTGCGCCGTGTCGCCGGCGGCCAGGAGACCGGTGGCCTGTTGGTAGAGGTCGCGACCCCACACCCGGTGGTAACCGTCGCCGAGGCTGTCGCCGTTGACGACGTCGCCCCACGGCGTCGCCAGCCCGGCCAGCCGGCCCCGCGGAACGTCTTGTCCTCGGCCGCGTGCAACGCCATCGCGGCGACGTAATACGCGCGCCGCCGCTGCTGGTCCCCCGCGACGCTCGCCGGGGCGGGCTTGAGGCTGCCGACGTAGGAGTTCCAGCCCGTACGGTAACCGGCTTCCAGCGCGCTGAACCCCGCGGTGAGCGAGCCGGTTGCCGCGCTCGTCGCCGCCTGCGCGGTCGATCCGTAGCCGAGGGCGACGGTGAAGGTGGTGTCCGCGGCGACCGGGATCTGTCCACACTGGACCACGTTGCCCGCGCCCGAAACCGCATCGAACCCGTTGTCCAGCCGATGGTCGGCGCGCAGGTCGACGAGACAGTCGCTGGCGGCGCCGGAGTATCCGTTGTCGTGCGCCGAAAATCCGGTCGACGCGCGCAGTGAGGACACGACGGTGGTCGTCGTGCCGAAGAGGTTCTCCGTACCGCTCGCCACGAGCCCATTGCCGTCCCACGACGCGGTGTCGCCACCCGCGCCGCCGGCCATGGACGGGTTGGCGAGCAGGTAAAGCCGATACGTGCCACTATCGAGCGCCTGGAACCGGGTCCGGGTCACGAGCGTCGCGCGGGCCGGGTCGGTGACGTACGTGGTCGTGATGCGGTAGCGGCCGCTCTTCGCGGTGTTGGTGACGGTGTATTCGAGCGACTTCTCGTCGGGCATCGAGACGGCGTGGTCGGTCGCGTCGCGCTCGAGGTCGACGAACGAGGAGCCGTCGGTGACGACGTACTGCATGTCCTGCGTCTCGGGGACGTCCACGCGCGGGTAGAACACCTCCGACGTCACGCCGTCCGCGACGGTGAACCAGACCGGGCTCTGCGTCGTCGCCGAGGTGCCGAGCGCGGACTTGTCCCCGGTGGTCCACGACGAGGGGCCACCGCAGCAGTCGGTCGCGGTGCCACTCGCGGGGGTTGCCGCGGTGCTCCCCACCAACGCCAACGCCAGCACTGCCGCGCGGGCCTTCCGCCAGATCCTCATCCGCTCCCTCTCCACCGCCTCGGCCGCCTATCGTGCCGTGGCCGCGCCCGTCCGGCCACGGCCGAAGGAAGGGTTCCGGCACACCACCTGATGGGGTGACGGCCGCTGCCGGAGAAACTGTCGTACCCGGATGGTCTCCTGAATCCCGGAAGCGGCCCCCACCCCGGGGCGCCGCCGGAACCCGAGGAGAACACCATGGCCGGAGACACGGTCGTCACCATCGTCGGCAACCTCACGTCCGACCCGGAGCTGCGCTTCACCCCGTCCGGCGCCGCGGTCGCCAACTTCACCGTCGCGTCCACCCCGCGCACCTTCGACCGCGCCACGGGCGAATGGAAAGACGGCGAAGCCCTCTTCTTACGCTGCTCGCTCTGGCGCCAGCCCGCCGAAAACGCCGCGGAATCCCTCACCCGCGGCGCGCGCGTCATCGTCCAGGGCCGCCTCACCCAACGCTCCTACGACACCAAGGAAGGCGAACGCCGCACCGTCGTGGAACTCCAGGTCGACGAGATCGGCCCCTCCCTTCGCTACGCCACGGCCAAAGTCAATCGCGCCAACCGTTCCGGGCCGCCGTCCGGCGATTCCCCGGAAAGCTCGGGCAGTTCCGACAGCCCGTGGTCCCCGGTTGCCCCGATGCCGGTCACCGCGGGCGCGGGGGATCCGCCGTTCTGACGTCACCCGCCGGCACACGCTGGGGCGTTCGGCTCGGCCGCGGTGCGTTGCCGGGCGCGGTGGCGTCGGGCAGGCCGGGATGGACGTTTCGTCGTCGCGCGCCAAAGGGAGGATCAGCAATCGCGCGATTCCGGCTTGGAGGATGAGCACTGCGACTTGCGGATGCCGCGGATCGGTTGCGACGACACCGCTTTAGTGCTGAGGCACCCAGTCGCAGACCCGACCCCGATCATCGGGACTGCCCGGAGCGCACCGCCGACAGTCCGGCAGTGGCCGCCACAGAGGCCGGCTGCCCTCGGCACCACACCCGACCGGCGGGCGGGCTTGAACACCGCCCGGCCGTCGCGGAGGTTCGGTGGCCGGCTGCCGGCGTTCGATCGTCGGCGATCCGTGCGGCCTGCACCGTCGTCACGTGTCGTCCCGTGTGGGATGGCGCTGCGGGCCATCACCGTGGCTGGACCGCGGCCGAGCTTGCCTGGCCGCAGCCATGCGGCTGCCGGTCGATGCGGTCATCCGACGACCGCCGCGGTGGTTGTCCGCGATCAGCCGCCGCCAGGTCCGTCCATACAGGACGGTTCGGGTCGTCCGCCGGTCCTCAACGGAGTTCCGCAAGCATCGCCTTGAGGATGCGGCTCAACGTCGCCGCGTCGTCGGGGGTCGTGGCCGAAGAAAGGAGTTTCGCGAGACCGGCCGCGTGGTCGGTGAGGGTCGCGTCGATGACGTCGCGGCCGGCCGGGGTGAGGGTGATGCGGAAGCTGCGGCGGTCGGCCGGGTCGAGGCTGCGCTCGACGTAGCCCGCGGCCTCCAGGCGGTCGAGGCGGTTGGTCATGCCGGCGCGGGAGGTCATCAGCGCGGCCGAGAGTTCGGAGGGGGTGAGCGTGTAGGGCGAGCCCGTGCGGCGCAGCGCGGCGAGCACGTCGAACTCGCCGGGGCGCAGGCCGTGTTCGGTGAACACCCGTTCCACGACGGACTCGACCACCCGGGTCAGCTGGGAGAGCCGGCCGAACACGTCCATGGCGGACAGGTCGAGGTCCGGCCGCTCCTGCCGCCACTGAGCGATGACCTCGTCGACGGTATCGCAAGTCTCACTCACACTTGAAGTCTAGGCGAACGAGAGGAGCACCCACCGCCCGAGACACACCCCGGCGCCGCCGCGGTTTACCCGGCCTCACCCGCGCGGTCCGCGACCCCGAGCCGCAGGTGTTCGCTGTGGTAGACGGCCTCGTCGAGCAGCTGGGCGACGTGGTTGTCGTGCAGGCTGTAGACGATGCTGCGGCCGTTGCGGGTGCCGACGACCAGCCCGAGGTTGCGCAGCAGCCGCAGCTGGTGCGACACGGCCGACTGCTCCATCCCGACCGCGGCCACCAGGTCGCCGACGGCGAGGGGCTGTTCGCGCAGTGCGCTGAGGATGAGCAGGCGGCTCGGGGTCGCGAGGGCCTGCAGTGTGGTGGCGACCGCGGCCGCGGTGGTCGCGTCGAGCGGTCCCGCGGGGCGGCGACGCCCTTCGACCCCGTGTCCCATGGAGAGGAGACTAGAACACGACAGGAGACATGAACATATCTTCATTCGTTCTGTTACCGTTCCGGACATGGAAAGCGCAGGACACGGGCATGGGCACGGCCACGGGCACTGGAGCCGGCTCAAGCACGCCCTGAAACCGCACAGCCATGAGTCGGCGGAGCTCGTCGACGACACGCTCGAGGCGAGCCGCTCCGGGATGCGCGCGTTGTGGCTGTCGTTCGCCGGGCTGCTGGCGACGGCGGTCGCGCAGCTGGTGGTCGTGGGGTTCACCGGGTCGGTCGCGCTGCTCGGCGACACGCTGCACAACTTCGCCGACGCGCTGACCGCCGTGCCGCTGGCGGTCGCGTTCCTGCTCGCGCGGAGGCAGGCGACGCGCCGCTTCACGCACGGGCTCGGGCGCGCCGAGGACCTCGCGGGTCTGGTGATTCTCGTGGTGATGGCCGGGTCCGCGGTGCTCGCGGGCTACGAGGCGATCGACCGCCTGCTGAACCCGCGGCCGATGACGGGCGCCGGATGGGTGGCGCTCGCCGGCGTGATCGGTTTCGTGGGCAACGAGCTCGTCGCGCGCTTCCGCATCCGCGTCGGGCGGCGGATCGGGTCGGCGGCGCTCGTCGCGGACGGGCTGCACGCGCGGACCGACGGGTTCGCGAGCCTCGCCGTGGTGCTCGCGGCGGGCGGGGCGCTCGTCGGCTGGACGTGGGCGGATCCGGTGGTGGGGCTGCTCATCACGGTGGCGATCGTGCTGGTGCTGCGCGACGCCGCGCGCGAGGTGTTCGGCCGGCTGCTCGACGCCGTCGACCCGCACCTGGTGGACGACGCCGAACACGCGCTCGCCGAGACGCCCGGCGTGCTGGGCGTCGACGTGATCCGGTTGCGCTGGATCGGGCACACCCTCGCGGCCGAGGCGGAGGTGTCGGTGGACCCCGGTCGCACGCTGGCCGAGGCGCACGGCATCGCGCACGCCGCCGAGCAGCGCATGGCGACGGCCTTGCCGCGGCTCGCGCGGGCGTTGATCCACGCGCATCCGGCGCGTGACGTCAACGTCGTCGCCGCTGGCGTCAAGGAAGCGTGAGCGCCGGGCGCGAGCCGGGCGCCGCCGTCGCACGCTGGGGTTCGTCAGGGTGACGCGTGGGAAGAGAGCGTGCGGTGAGTGATTTCGACGGTTCGGTGCTGCTGGTGGGCGTGTTCATCGCGTTCGCGGTCGTGTTGCGGGGGTTGCAGTGGTGGCTCGCCCGCGACCGCGGGCTGAGGCGCACTCAGCAGCAGTGCTCTCCGCGCCAGGCCTCGCGGCCTTCCCGCACCGCGACCGCCGCGATGACCAGCGCGACGACCGGGTCGGCCCAGTACCAGCCGAACAGCGTGTTGAGCAGCAGCCCGGCCAGCAACACAGCCGAGAGGTAAGTGCACAGCAGCGTTTGCTTGGAGTCGGCCACGGCGCTCGCGGAGCCGAGCTCGCGGCCGGCCCTGCGCTGCGCGGCCGACAGCACCGGCATCACCGCCAGCGACACCGCCGCCAGCACGATGCCGACGGTCGAGTGCCCCGCCTCGCTCCCCCGCGCCAGCGCCAACCCGGCATCGGTCACGACGTAGGCCGCCAGCGCGAAGAACGACACCGCGATCACCTTCAGCGCCGCCCGCTCCCGCCGCTCCGGATCCGCCCCGGCGAACTGCCACGCCACCGCGGCCGCCGACGCCACCTCCACCACGGAATCCAACCCGAACCCCACCAGCGCGCCCGACCCCGCCGCCTCCCCCGCCACCAGCGCGACCACCGCCTCGACGACGTTGTACGCGATCGTCCCCGCCACCAGCCACCGCACCCGCCGCGCCAACACGCGCCGCCGCTCCGCGACGACAGGCACCCGCCGGTCGCCCGCCGGCTCCTCGGCCGCACAGCAGCCGGCGCCACCGCAACACTCGTCGACCGCAGCGGGTTCGACCCACGCCTCGTGACTCACTACGCCACCTCCACAGCAGCCACACCTTCACCCACGCAACCCACCGCGCCCACGCCGCGCCGACCATCCACAACCACCGGCGCGGGCACGCAACAACCAGCACCACCACGCCTCTCGACAACAGCCGCCGGCACGCGCCTCAGATCCGCCCGAGACGGCGGGTTCGCGGGCATCGCATCCAGAAGTGCGGCCGCGCGGCGCCGATCGTTCGAGGCCGTCCGTTCGGGCGCGCAGTAGCCGGGGAACGCCGCGGTCGTCGTCGGCGGCCGACGGTTCGGCCCGCGATTCATGACTCATCAAGGCATCTCCCTGCCGAGCCGGTCCTCGCCCGCGCGAACGATCGCAACCGCGGCGCCGCCGAGCGGAAGAGGCATGCGGCGCGGCGGAAGAGCATCCGGCGCCGGTCCCGTCTACAGCAGTCGGCGCGGTCAGACGAGCGGCCGGCGCACAGCAGCCGGCGCCACCGCCGCGCGCTTCGACAGCCGCCGCCGTGAGCTGCGCTTCGGGAGTCATCGGGTGGCCTCCACCGCGGGTACGTCCTCATTCGCGCAGTCGGGGGTGGGAGCGACGGCGAGGACGACCTGCGTCAGTTCGGAGAGGGCGTGGGCCAGGTGGGGGTCGGCGAGGGTGTAGCGGACCTGGCGGCCCTCGTAGGTGGCGATGACGAGACCGCAGCCACGCAGGCAGGACAGGTGGTTGGAGACGTTGGACCGGCTCAACCCGAGCGTCTCGGCCAGGCGTGCCGGGTAGGCCACACCATCGAGCAGGGCGACGAGGATGCGGCAGCGCGTCGGGTCGGCGAGGGCGCGGCCGATCCGGGCGAGGGCTGATTCGCGGGTTTCACAGCTCAGCATGGGCCGAACAGTACAGCACCGGCTGATCTATTGGACAGACCCTGAACCGAAGAACGAGACAACGGCGAACGCGGGCCGCCGTAGGATTTGCGAGCCGGCGCGTGAAGCGGCGGATCCCCCACGACGCGAGGAGATCGATGTCGGCGACCGGCACGGTGCAGCGGGGCGCGGCGCGCGTCGCGACGGAGGTGCTGGCGCCGTGGGTGTGGGTGCTGGGGTTGCCGCTCGCGGTGGCGTGGGAGGTGACCGGGCACCGGGTCGGGGCGACCGTGCTGTGGGGGCTGGTCGTGGGGGTGACGGCTTCGCTGATTCCGATGGCTGTCATCGTGCGCGGGGCGCGGCGCGGGAAGTGGGACTCGCACCACGTGACGAACCGGGCGGGGCGGGTGGTGCCGTTCGCGGTGTGCCTGGGCTCGCTGGCGGCGGGGTTCGTGGTGCTGATCGCGGGCGGGGCGCCGCGGGAGCTGATCGCGCTGACGGCGACCGAGCTGGCGTGCCTCGCGGTGGCGGTGGCGATCACGTTCGCGCTGAAGTTCAAGATCTCCATCCACGCCGAGGTCGCCGCGGGCGCGACGGTGATGCTGGTGTGGGTGTACGGGCCGTGGCTGCTCCTGCTGGCGCCGTTCGTGCTGTGCGTCGCGTGGTCGCGCGTGGAGCTCGGTGACCACACGGTGCCCGAGGTGACCAGCGGCGCCTTCGTCGGCGCGGTGGTGGGCGGCGCCGTCTACTTCGGACTCCTGGCCGCGCTCTCGTAGACTGGGGCGCGTGGACAACCTCCTCGGCGACTACCTCCGGGCGCGGCGCGAGCTCGTCTCGCCCGAAGACGTCGGCCTGCCCGCCGGTGGGCGCCGGCGCGTACGCGGCCTGCGCCGCGAGGAGCTGGCTCTGCTGGCCGGAATCAGCAGCGACTACTACATGCGCCTCGAGCAGGGCCGCGACCAGAACCCGTCCGCGCAGGTCCTCGACGCGCTCGCCCGCGTGCTGGGCCTCGACGACGACGCCACGGACCACCTCCACAGCCTCACGGCCCCCGCGCCCGCCACCACCGCGGGCCCGGCGCCGGTGGTGCCGCCGAGCATCGCCGAGCTGATCGACACGTGGCCGACCACCCCCGCGTACGTGCAGGACCGCCTCACCAACGTCCTCGCCGCCAACGCCATCGCCACCGCGCTTTCCCCGCACTACGCGGTCGGCCACAACCTCCTGCGCGAGGTCTTCCTCGACCCCGCCGAGCGCGACTTCCGCGTCGACTGGCACGAGACGACCGCCGACGGCGTGGGCGGCCTGCGCGCCTCGCTCGGCCGCGACGTCGGCGACCCCGCCGCCACCGAACTCGTCACGGAACTCTCCGCGAAGAGCGAGCGTTTCCGCGAACTGTGGTCCCGCCACGACATCAAGCCCCGCACCGGCCACCTCGCCCGCTTCCGCCACCCGGCGGCCGGCCCCCTCGACCTCCACAGCGACAAACTCAACCTCCCCGGCCCGGACGCCCTGTCGCTCGTGGTCTTTCACGCCGCCCCGGGCACCGGCCACGCCGAGGCGCTCGCGTCGCTGGCCACGCTCGTCGAGAGCAGGTAGCAGGCAACGCACTGCCGTGGGCGGGCCCCGCACACCCGGGCCCGCCCACGGCAGAAACTCACCTCGCGCTCGATCACGGGCCCTCGACAACCGGCCGCGGTGCGCTCGGCTTCCGAGTGCCCACAACCGACGAGTGGATCAGCTCGATCACGGGGCCTACGAGAACCGGTCGCCCACCACGACCGGGATTCTCGTCAGACCTCCGCCGACTCGCGGCCCGAGAGTTCCTCGACGACCTTCAGCAGCGCCGAGTGGTCCAGCGACCCGTGGCCCATGGCGCGCCCGGCGGCCACCAGCTGGGCGACCAGCCCGGTCAGCGGCAGGGCGACGTCGGCCTGGCGCGCGGCCGCGAGCGCGATGCCCATGTCCTTGTGGTGCAGGTCGATCCGGAAGCCCGGCTGGAACTGCCGCGCGACCATCGACTTGCGCTTGAGCTCCAGGATCCGGCTGCCGGCGAGCCCGCCCGCCAGCACGTCGAGCCCGGTGCCCGCGTCCACTCCGGACGCCTCCAGCAGCACGATCGCCTCGGCGACCAGCCCGTAGATACCGCCGACCACGAGCTGGTTGGCCGCCTTCACGACCTGGCCCGCGCCGTGCGGTCCCACGTGGACGATCGTCTTGCCCAGCACCTCGAAGATCGGCTTGGCCGCCTCGAAGTCCTCGGCCTCGCCACCGACCATGATGGACAGTGCGGCCTGCTCCGCGCCCGCCTGGCCCCCGGAGACCGGCGCGTCGAGCACCCGGATCCCCCTGGCACCACCGGCCTTGGCGACGGCGATCGACGTCTCCGGCCGGATGGTGCTCATGTCGGCCAGCAGCGTGCCCGGCTTCACGACGTCGAGCACCCCGCCCGCCGCCAGCACCACCTGCTCGACCTGCGGGTGGTCGGGCAGCATCGTGACGACCACGTCCGCCTCGGCCACCGCGTCGGCCACATCGGACGCCGCGCGCCCGCCCGCCGCAGTCAGCTTCGCCAGCGCGTCCGCGCTCAGGTCGAAGCCGCTCACGTCGTGTCCCGCACCGGCCAGGTGCGCGGCCATCGGCGTGCCCATCACGCCGAGACCGATGAAGCCCACCTTGCTCATTTGTCTCCCCTTCGCTCTTCCGGCAGCCAGGCCAGCGACGCGAGTGTGGGACCGTCCGGTTTGTACTCGATCCCCACGTGCCCGCGGTAGCCCGCCGCCTCCAGCTTTTCCAGGTGTCCTTCGAGGTCCAGCTCCCCCGTGCCCGGCTGGTGCCGGCCCGGCGCGTCGGCGATCTGGACGTGCCCGGTGCGCGGGGTGTACCCGGCGATCACGGAGTCGAGGTCGTCGCCGTTCACCGCCAGGTGGTAGAGGTCCGCGAGCAGCCGGACGTTGTCGAGCCCCAGCCGGTCCATCACCGCCACGGCGTCCGCGGCCGTCTTGAGCGGGTAGGCCGGAGTGCCCGAGAGCGGCTCCAGCACCAGCCGAGCCCCGATCTTGCCCGCCGCTTCGGCGGCCGTCGCCAGGTGCTCCAGTGCCAGGGCGTCCTGTTCGGACGGTGCGACGCCGTCGAGCCGGTTGCCGTACAGCGCGTTGAAGCTGCGGCAGCCGAGCCGCTCCGCGATGCCGATCGCGATGGTGAGGCTCACGGCGAACTCCGCCTCGCGCCCGACCCACGACACGAGCCCGCGCTCGCCCGCGGCCATGTCGCCGGCGAACAGGTTGAGCCCGGTCAGCCGCACCCCGGCCTGCTCGATGGAACGCACGAACCTCTCGACCTCGACCGGGCGCGGGTCGGCGCCGTCGAACGGCCACCAGTACTCGACCGCGGTGAAGCCCGCTGCCCGAGCGGCCTCGGCGCGCTCGAGCAGCGGGAGCTCGGTGAACAGGATCGACAGGTTGGCGGTGTAGGGCAGCGAGTGCCGCACCCCGGCGGGACCGGTCATCGGATACCTCGGCTCATCGGATTGCTCTGACCTCTTGATTTCGTATCGTGGAAGCTTTCTTCCGTAGTTCGAGAATAGCCGTCAGAGCTGTGCCGGGTCAACGGGCCGCGTGCAGTTCCCGGCTCGCGCCGTCGCCGTTCACACGGGCGGCGAGGTCCACCACGGTGTCGACAGTCGGCTCCAGCGCGCAGTGCGCCCGCGCGTCGCGGAAGCAGCGTTCGAGCACCGGGTCACCCGGGTAGCCCGAGCACAGCCGCAGCGCCACCTCGGTGGTCGCCGTGACGGTTTCCGCGGCGGTGAGCCAGAGGTGGAAGAACTTCGGCAACGCGTGCACGGGATCCCAGCTGTAGGTGGCGAACGCGTCGGCGGCCAGCACCCGCACAGCGGAGGAACGCAGGCGCAGGCGCGCGAGATCCGCGCCGGACCCGTCCCGCGAGACCCGCTCGATCGCCGCCTCCGCGAGGCCCAGTGCGACCGCCGCGCCGAGGCCGAGGAACCACGGCAGCGCCAGATCGAGCACCACCTCGGCTCCGTCGCCGTCCCGGCCGAGGACCGTGTTCTCCGGCAGCTGCACCGGATCCGCGCACACGGTGGTGGTCGCGCTCGCCCGCAGCCCCAGGCCGCCACCGGCGGCGGGCACGAACAGCCCGGGCGCGTGGCCGGGCACGAACCACACCGAAGCGCCACCCCGGCCGCTCGCCGGCCGGCTCGACCACACGTAGCTGTCGGCCTCCCCCGCCGCGATCACCCCGGCCTTGCGGCCGGTCAGGTCCACGACCCCGCCGTGCGCACCGGCCCCGCCGTCCGGCGCGAGCAGGCGGCTGCCGGGCCCCGCGTCGACGAGCGCCAGCGTGCTGAGGTGGCGGCCCGCGGCGAGCTCCGCGCGCACGGACTGGTCCGCGTGCGCCTCCAGCACCGCGACGGCCGCGAAGTGCGAACGCAGCACCGTGGCCGTGCTCGCGCACGACCGCGCCACCACCTCGACCACCCGCGCGGCTTCGGCCAGCCCGTGGCCGCCCCCGCCCTGCCGCCGCGACGCCGTCAGCGCCAGCACGCCCTTGCGGCTCAACGCGGCCATCGCCCCTCGCGGGAACCGCGCGAGCCGATCGGCCTCGGCCGCGGCCGGTGCGACAGCGGAAGTCACGACTCGGGAGATTTCTTCGACGGAAGGCACCATTGCCCCCTTCGCTCAGGTTTTCGGCAGGGAAAGAGCGCGCGGGACCCGCCGCCCGCGCACGTCGGCTGAGGCAGCCGGGACGGGGGACGGCGGGTCCGGGGCAGGCGGGTCGGGGCCGCCGTCAGGTGTTCTGCACGTGCTGCCAGCCGAAGCGGCCCTTGATGCAGAGGTTGCCGTGGGTCACAGAGCTGTCGTGCGGGCTCGTGACCTTCACGATCTCGTTGTCCTGCACGTGGAGCGTGAGGTTGCAGCCCACCCCGCAGAACGTGCAGACCGTGGTGGTCTGCGTCTGCGCGGACTCGTCCCAGGTGCCGTCCTCGCGTTTGTCGTGCTCGGCCTTGAAGCTCAGCGCGCCCGTGGGACAGACCTCGACGCAGTTTCCACAGTAGACACACGCGCTGTCGGGCAACGGAGTCGCGAACTCCGTGGAGATCCGCGCCCCGAAACCGCGGCCGGCCACGGAGATGGCGAACGAGTTCTGCCACTGGTCGCCACAGGCGTCGACGCACTTGTAGCACAGGATGCACTTGCCGTAGTCCCGCACGTAGAGAGCGTTGTCGACCTTGACCGGCTGACGGACGGTGGCCGCGGTGAGGCCGTCGACGGGCTCGTGCTCGCCCGGCAAGGCGTCGTCGCGCTCGTCGGAGGGCGGGGCCGGCGGGCCGAACCGCTCGGGGTCGGCGCCCGTCTCCGCCATCCACTCGGCGACGCCGGGCGTGGTCGACAGGTCCGTGGCCGAGCCGAGCAGCTCCAGTACCACCTTGCGGCTCGTGCGGGTGCGTTCGGAATCCGTGTGCACGACCATGCCCGGCTCGGCCTTGCGGGAGCACGACGGCACCAGCGTGCGCGAACCCTCGACCTCGACCATGCACACCCGGCACGCGTTGGCGGGTTTCAGCGTGTCGCCGTAGCAGAGCGTGGGGATCTCTTTCCCCGCAGCCGAGCACGCGTCCAGAATCGTCGCGCCCTCGGGCACCCGGACGGTCTCACCGTCCACAGTGAACTCGACCAGCCGCTTCGGCAGGCCTATCTCGACAATGGTCATGACTCCTCCACGGGAGGGAGTGTGTCGTCGGTAGTCATCGCTGTCCTCCGTCCAACGCGCCCAGCCGCTCGACGGCCGACTCGATCGCGTTCCACGCCGTCTGCCCCAGCCCGCAGATCGACGAGTCCCGCATCACCTGCCCGACCTCGCGCAGCAGCGCCAGATCGTCGGCACCGGTGCTCAGCTTGCGGCCGCCGACGATGCGGCTGACGGCCTCCTCCTGCCGGACCGTGCCGATGCGGCAGGGCACGCACTGCCCGCACGACTCGTCGCGGAAGAACGACGCGATGCGCAGCAGGAACCCGCCGAGGTCGGCCTGATCGTCCAGCGCCAGCACCACGCCGGAGCCGAGCGTGGTGCCGGCGGCGCGCGCGTCCTCCATCGTCAGCGGCAGGTCCAGCTCGTCGGGCCGCACGAACCCGCCGGCCGCGCCGCCCAGCAGCACCGCCCGCAGCTCACGGCCTTCCGGCACGCCCCCGGCCAGCTCCAGCAGCTCGCGCAGCGTGGTGCCGAACGGGACCTCATACACGCCGGGCTTGCGCACGTTGCCCGAGAGGCAGAACAGCTTGGGCCCGGCCGATTTCTCCGTGCCGATCTCCCGGTAGGCCGCGTAGCCGGCGGTGAGGATCAGGGGCACGTTGACCAGCGTCTCGACGTTGTTGACCACCGTCGGCTTGCCGAACAGGCCCTGCTCCGTCGGGAACGGCGGCTTCGACCGGGGCTCCCCGCGGAAGCCCTCGATCGAGTTGAAGATCGCCGTCTCCTCGCCGCAGATGTACGCACCGGCGCCGCGGCGGATCTCGATGTCGAACGAGAACCCCTCGTGCCCCATGATGTCCGCACCGAGGAACCCGCGCTCCCGGGCGACGTCGATGGCGTTCTGCACGAGCCGGCGTGCCCGCGGGTACTCGCCGCGCAGGTAGAGGAAACCCCGCGTGGCACCGGTCGCGAACCCGGCGATGGTCATCGCCTCGACCAGCGCGAACGGGTCGCCCTCCAGCAGCACCCGGTCCTTGAACGTGCCGGGCTCGCTCTCGTCCGCGTTGCACACCAGGTAGTGCGGCAGCGCGGGCTGGCGGGCCGCGCCCTCCCACTTGCGCCCGGTCGGGAACGCGGCGCCGCCGCGACCCATCAGCCCCGAGTCGGTGACCTCGCGGATCACGCCGTTCGGCCCGAGCCGCAACGCGTTGCGCAGGGCCGCGTAGCCACCGGTGGCGCGGTAGTCGTCGAGGCTCTCCGGGTCGACCGCCCCGACCCGGCGCAACAGCCGCAGCGACTCCCGATCCGTTTGGTGCAGCACCGGCGCCGGGCCGTCCTCAGTGGACGGCGACCGGCGCGCGGCCAGCACCACCGACGCGCCGGTGGCGGGCGCGAGCAGCTCGCTGCCCGGCGGGTCGCCGGCCTCGAACGCCAGCGCCGCGGGCGCCTTCTCGCACACGCCCAGGCACGGGCTGCGCAGCCACGTCACTCCCCCGCGCGCCTTGCCCGCGGGCCCGACGTGCTCGGTGAGCGTGTCGCACACCGTGTCGGCCCCGTTGACGCGGCACGCGAGGTCGGTGCACACGTGCACCACGCGTTCCGGCCGTTCGGTGAGCGAGAACAGCGAGTAGAAGCTCGCGACGCCGTACGCCTCGGCCGGCGGCACGTGCAGCTTCTCGCAGATGTAGTTCAGTGCGCCCTGGCTGATCCAGCCGACGCGGTCGTTCACCGCGTGCAAGGCGGGCAGCAGCTGGTCCCGGGCCGCGCCCTCGGGAAGCGCGTCGATCGCCGCGCGTTCTTCGAAGGAAGCCTTGGCGTCGAGGAACTGGAGATCCATCCCCGCCCCCTCAGCCCGCGACCGCGTCGGCGGGCAGCTTGTCCACGCGGATGGCCGCGGCCTTGTATTCCGCGGTACCGGCCACCGGGTCCGTCGCCTCGATCGTGATCACGTTGACGTCGATCTCGTCCGGGAAGTGGAACGTCATGAACGCCAGGCCCGGGCGCAGCCCCTCGTCGATCCGCACCGGCGCGACGATCGCACCGCGCCGCGACGAGATCTGCACCAGTTCGTCCTCCGCCACCCCGAGCTGCGCGGCATCGGCCGAGCACAGGTCGAGCGTCTCGCCCCGCCGGAGCGGCGACGGAAACCCGCCCGACTGCACGCCGGTGTTGTACGAGTCCAGCCGCCGGCCCGTGGTGAGCCGCAGCGGGAACTCGTCGTCGAGCACGTCGACCGGCGGGCTGTGGCGCAGCACGGTGAACGGCGCCGGGCGGCCACGCTCGGCCGGGTCTTCGGCCCACAGCCGGCCGTGCAGGTACGACGGTTCCAGCGTGTCCTCGCTGTAGCACGGCCACTGGATGCCGCCGAGCTCCTCGAGCCGCTTGTAGCTCATGCCGGCGTGCATCGGCGAGAGCGAGCGCAGCTCGTCCCACACCTCGCGGCCGTCGTCGCCGCTGTAGTGCCAGTCGTGGCCCAACCGGCGGGCGAGCTCGCTCAGCAGCTCGATGTCGTCCCGCGCGCCGGCCGGCGGGTTCACGGCCTTGCGCACCCGCTGCACGCGCCGCTCGCTGTTGGTGAAGGTGCCGTCGCTCTCGCACCACGCGGCCGACGCCGGCAGGACCACGTCGGCGAGCTGCGCGGTCTTGGTGAGGAAGATGTCCTGCACCACCAGGTGCTCGATGTTCGACAGGCGCTTGATCGTGTGCTCGCAGTCGGCCTCGGACTGCACCGGGTTCTCCCCGATCACGTACACGCAGGTGATCAGGCCGTCCTCCATCGCCTCGAGCATCTGCGTGAGGTTCTTGCCCTTGTGCGGCGGGATGTGCGAGCCCCACGCCGCGTCGAACTTCGCGCGCACGGCCGGGTCGAGGATGTCCTGGAACCCCGGCATCCGGTCCGGGATCGCGCCCATGTCGCCGCCGCCCTGCACGTTGTTCTGCCCGCGCAACGGGTTCAACCCGGCGCCGTAGCGCCCGACCTGCCCGGCCAGCAGCGACAGGTTGATCAGCGACAGCACGTTGTCGGTGCCGTTGTGGTGCTCGGTGATGCCCAGCGTCCACGACATCTGCCCGCGGTCGGCACGCGCGTAGGTGTGGGCCAGCTCCTTGATGAGCTCGGCCGGCACCTTGGTGACCTGCTCGGCGACCTCGAGCGTCCACGGCTCCACGGAGGCGGCGAACTCCTCGTAGCCCTCCGTGGCCCGCTCGATGAACGTGGTGTTGGCCAGTCCGGAGTGGATGATCTCCCGCGCGATCGCGTTGGCGAGCGGGATGTCGGTGCCCACCTCCAGCTGCAGCTGCCGGTGCGCCCACTTCGCGGTGCTCGTCTGGCGCGGGTCCACCACGAAGAGCTTCGCTCCCTTGTGGACGGCCTTGAGCACGTGCTGGAAGAAGATCGGGTGTGCCTCGCGCGGGTTGCCGCCCCAGATCACGATCACGTCGGCGTCTTCGATCTCCGCGTACGACGAGGTGCCGCCGCCGCTGTCGAACACCCGAGCCAGGCCTGCCACGCTCGGCGCGTGACAGGTCCGGTTGCACGAGTCGACGTTGTTCGTGCCCATCACCGCGCGGGTGAACTTCTGGGCCACGAAGTTCATCTCGTTCGTGGCCCGCGCGCAGGAGAACATGCCGAACGCCTCGGGGCCCTTCGTCTCCAGCGTGCGCCGGAACCCCGCGGCGGCGCGGTCGAGCGCCTCTTCCCACGTCGCCGGCCGCAGCACACCGGAGTCCCGCACCAGCGGCTCCGTGAGCCGGGCGTACGGCGTGGTGTCCTTCCTGCGCTTCATCTTTCTGCCTCCAGGAGGTGGTGGGATGGGTGTCAGCCGACCGGCACGGCGGTGGCCGTGCGGTTCAGCAGGCCGATGGCCGCGTGCACGTGGCGCAGCGCGGGCGCGGGCACCCCGGTGAGCTCGGCCAGCTCCACGACGGCGCCGATGATCGCGTCGATCTCCAGCGGCTTGCCGGCCTCGAGGTCCTGCAGCATCGAGGTCTTGTGGTGCCCGACGCGCCAGGCGCCGTCGATCCGCTTCTCCACGGAGACCTGGGGATCCGCCCCCGCGGCCCGGGCGATCGCGAGGGTCTCGGTCATCATCGTGGCGACGAGCTCGCGCGTGTCGTGGTGTTCGCACATCTGCGCCATCGTCGCCCGCGTCAGGGCGCTCAACGGGTTGAAGGCGACGTTGCCCATGAGCTTGACCCAGATGTCGTCGCGCAGGTTCGGCTCGACCGGCGCCTTGAGACCGCCCTCGATCATCGCCTCCGACAGCGCGACGCAGCGGGGTGAGACCCCGCCCGCCGGCTCGCCCAGGGAGAACCGTGTGCCTTCGAGGTGGCGGATCACGCCCGGCTCCTCGATCACGGTGGAGCAGTAGACGACGCACCCGATGGCGCGCTCGACGGCCATCACCCGGCTGGTCTCGCCGTCCGGGTCGACGGTCTCGACCCGGTGGCCTTCCAGCGGATGTCCGGTGAGGCCGTGGAAGTACCACCACGGGATCCCGTTCTGCGCCGCGACGAGCGCGGTGTCCGGGCCCAGCAGTGGCTCGAGCAGCGGGCCGCTGCTCGGGTAGGAGTGGGCTTTGAGCCCGAGGAAGACGAAGTCGACCGGGCCGATCTCGGCCGGGTCGTCGGTGACGTGGGGATGCGCGGTGAAGTCGCCGCGGGGACTGAGCACCCGCACTCCGTGTTCGCGCATCGCCTCGAGGTGCGCCTTGCGCGCGACCAGATGGACCTCGGTGCCGCCTCGGTGCATGGCCGCACCGACGTAGGCGCCGATCGCGCCCGCGCCCAGAACAGCAACCCGCATGGTGTGCCTCCCGCTCGGTCGAACACAGCGATTGCATACAGTATCCCGAGAAGCCGTGCGATGCCAGGATCCGGTGATGGGATTCGCCGATGACACCCGGGCGGAGCAGGCGCACCCGATACTGATTGTCATTTCAGGCCTGTCCGATTGATCCACTTCGGGTGAGATCCAGGCCACAGAGTGAAGAGTTGGGATTTTGCATACCAAAACCTGTATTCTTGCCTCAGCTCCACGAACTCCCGCGGTTTCCCGCATTCGGCCGGACCGCGTCTACCCGGACCAGAGGTGCCCCGTGACCCAGACCGCCTCTCCCCTGCCCGAGCGCGGGCCCACCGGTCGGCGGACGGCCAAGGGGTCGCTCGCGGCCAAGTCCGCCCAGCGCGTGGAGCGGCCGGCGCCGCTGCGCCAGGTCGTGTACGACGCGCTGGCCGAGCTCATCATCAACCGCACGCTCGAACCCGGGCAGCACCTCGTCGAGGCCGACCTGGCCGAGTACCTCGGCGTGAGCCGCCAGCCGGTGCGCGAAGCGCTGCAGCGCCTGCAGACCGAGGGCTGGGTCGACCTGCGGCCCGCGCAGGGCGCGTTCGTGCACATGCCCACCGACGAGGAGGCCGACCAGCTGCTCGGTGTCCGCGCCGTCCTCGAGACCCACTCTGCGCGGCTGGCGGCCGCGTGCGCGACCGAAGCGGACGTCGCCCGGCTGTGGGAGCTGCAGAACGCCGGCCTCGAAGCCCTGGCCGCCGACGACAGCGAAGGCCTGGTCTCGGCCAACGCCGACCTGCACGCGTTCCTCACCGAGCTGACCGGCAACGCCGTGCTGGCCGAGCTGATCGGGCTCGTCGACCGCCGCGTGCGCTGGTACTACACGCCGATCGCCCGGCCCCGCGGCCACGACGCGTGGGCGGAGCACGCCGAGCTGATCGAAGCCGTCGCGGCCCACGAAGTCGAGAAGGCGGAAAAGATCATGGCCCACCACACGGAACGCACGCGTCAGGCGTTCCACGAGCGGCCCGAAGCAGCCCGGGAGTGACGGGGCGGGCGTCAGCCGCCCCCTCACTCCCGGGCCCTGTACCGAAAACCCCGGCAGGCGTCAGCTGCCGGCGCTCCCGGTGGCCGGTGAGGCCTGCGCGACCACGCCGGTCTGCTCCGAGGCGGTCGGGCCACTGCGGCGGCCCGGCTGGCGCAGGAACAGCACCATGACGGCGGACAGCAACGCGATGCAGCCGGCCAGGACGTAGGCACCGGTGTAGCCCCACGCCGCGATCACGCCCGCGGCGAGACCACCGCCGCCGACACCGCCGATGAGCTTGGCGCTGTAGACGAGGCCGTAGTTCGTGGCGTTGTGGTTCTCACCGAAGTAGTCCGGCACGAGCGCGGCGAACAGCGGGTAGAACGCGCCGCTGCCGAACCCGGTCAGGACCGCGAACACCATGAACCAGAACAGGCTGTGCGTGTTGCCCGACCACATCACGCCGAACTGCGCGACCGCCGCGATCACGAGCACCCAGAACAGCGTCTGCTTGCGCCCGATGCGGTCCGACGCCCAGCCGACCAGGCCGCGGCCGACGCCGTTGACGATCGCCAGGATGCCGGCCGACGAGGCCGCCACGAACGCGCCGAAGTGACTTTCCTCGGCGAAGGGCACCTGGAAGTTGATGCCGAACAACGACACGCCGCCGATCACGATCAGCGTGACCCACATCAGCGGGAGCATGCCGGTCCTGATCGCCTCCATCGGCGTGAACTGCCGGACGGCCGGCGGGTTCTTCTCCAGGCTCTTGGCGCTGCCCGCCGCCTTGCCCTTCAGCCACGCGATCGGGTCGACCTCGGACGGCCACCAGTTCTTCGGCGGGTCCTTGAACAGGAACCCGCAGATCCCGACGACCAGCAGCATGTAGAGGCCGATGGCGTCGAGCGTGATGGTCAGGTTCTCGTGCCCGAGGAAGGCACTGAACAGGTAGATGAACGGCACCGAACCGTAGGCGAACCCGCCGTTCACGAAGCCGGTACGCGCACCGCGCTTCTCGGGGTACCACTTGCCGACCATGTTGATGCAGGTGGCGTAGACCAATCCGGCGCCCGTGCCGCCGAGCACGGAGTACCCGATGAAGGCGAGCACCAGGTTGCCGCTGTGCGCGATGGTGAAGTAGCCGATCCCGGAGAAGACCGCGCCGACGAGCATGGCGGTCTTCGCCGAGACGATGTTCTTCTCGCGCAGCCGGCCGGCCGGGAACGCGACCCCGGCCTGGAACACGGCCCAGATGCTGGCCAGCCAGAACGCGTCCGACAACGACCAGCCGTACTTCTCTTCGAGCGTGCCTTCGACGGCTCCCCAGCCGTACTCGAACACGCTCACCGCCATCATGGCGACCCACGGCAGCCAGACCATGAATGCGCGTGAGCGGCCCATGATGTCTCTGGGACTCTCACCGATCCGGTACTTGCGTCCGTTGTCGTCGACGATCTCCTGGTACGTCGGTAGGGCTGCGGTCATGAGAGTTCTCTTTCGTCAACGTTGACTTCGGTTCCCTCTGAGTGGGGTGGCTCCTTGTCCCCCGCCGGGCGCGACCGCGCGCGCCCGGCGCTTCTTGCGTGCTCGTGTCCCCCGCTGTGGCCGACGGCTAGGTGTCCGGCAAGATACGCCTCCTTCCTCCTCGCCGGAAGTGATCAGCCGAGCAGCCCGGCCGACCGCGCCCAGCGGTACTTGGCACCGAGTACCGCCACCGGCTTCTCGGTCGTGTACGGGTAGGCGACGATCCCGTTGGCGTAGAGGTGGTCGCTCGCGGCCTCCACCTCGACGTCCCCGGACAACGACGCCACCACCGGCTTGTGGATCCCCTTGCGGCGGAACTCCTCGACCACGTCCACCACGAGCTCGGCGAACACCATCGGCGGCGTGACGATCGTGTGCCAGTAGCCGAGGATCAGGGAGTGGATGCGCTCGTCGGAAAGACCGAGCGCGATCGTGTTCCGGTAGGTCGACGGCGGCTCGCCACCCGTGATGTCCACCGGGTTGCCGGCCGCGCCGAACGGCGGGATGAACTCCCGGAACGCCGCGTCGAGGTCGTCGGGGATCTCCATCAGCGACAGGCCGTTGTCCACACAGGCGTCCGACAGCAGCACGCCCGAGCCGCCGGCGCCGGTGATGATCACGACGTTCTCGCCCTGCGGAGCCGGCAGCAGCGGGATGCCGCGGGCGTACTCCAGCATGTCGTTGAGCCCCGGCGCCCGGATCACGCCGCTCTGGCGCAGGATGTCGTCGTAGACCTTGTCGTTGCCGGCCAGCGCGCCGGTGTGCGAGCTGGCCGCCTTCGCGCCCTGCGACGTGCGCCCGGCCTTCAGGACGACGACCGGCTTCTTCGCCGAGACGCGCTTGGCGGTCTCCGCGAACGAGCGGCCGTCCTTGAGGTCTTCGAGGTGCATCGCGACGAGCTGGGTGTTGTCGTCGTGCTCGAAGAAGGTGAGCAGGTCGTCCTCGTCGATGTCCGCCTTGTTGCCCACGCCCACGATGGACGACACGCCCATGCCGGCCGACCGGCTGAAGCCCAGGATCGCCATGCCGATGCCGCCGCTCTGCGAGGAGAGCGCGACACCGCCCTTGACGTCGTACGGGGTGCAGAAGGTCGCAGACAGGTTCTCCGGCGTGTAGTAGTAGCCGTAGATGTTCGGCCCCAGGACGCGCACGCCGTGCTTGCGCGCGATCGCCACAACCTCGTCCTGCAGCTCGATGTTGCCGGTCTCGCCGAACCCGGACGGGATCAGGATCGCGCCGGCCACGCCCTTCGCGCCGGCCTCTTCGAGCGCGGCGGGCACGAACTTCGCCGGGATGGCGAACACCGCGACGTCGACGTCGCCGGGTACCTCGCTGATGCTCGCGTACGCCTTGCGGTCGAGGATCTCCGAAGCCTTGGGGTTGATCGGGTAGATCTCGCCCGCGTAGCCGCCGTTGACGAGGTTCTTCATCACCGAGTTGCCGATCTTGCCCGCCTCGGCCGAAGCCCCGATCACCGCGACGGCGGCCGGCTTCATGATCCGGTTCATCGACGCGAGGATCTCCTCCTGCGTGAACCGCACCGGCTCCTTGGCCGCGTCCGGGTCGACCAGGATGCGCACGTCGACCGCGGTCGCGCCGGCGGCCGTGGCGAGCACCGGGTTGAGGTCGACCTCGGCCAGCTGCGGGAAGTCCGTGACGAGCTGCGAGAGCTTGTTCACGATGCCCGCGAGCGCCTTCTTGTCCACCGCCTCGCTGCCGCGCACCCCGTCGAGGACCTCGGCCGCCGCGATACCGTCCACCATGGACAGTGCCTCGGCCTCGCTCGTGGGGGCCAGCCGGAAGGTCACGTCCTTGAGCACCTCGACGAGCACGCCGCCGAGCCCGAAGGCGACGATCTTGCCGAAGGTCTGGTCGGTGACCGACCCGATGATCACCTCCTGGCCGGTGGTGAGCATCTGCTGCACCTGCACGCCGACGATGTCCGCGTCGGCGTCGTACGCCTCGGCGTTGGCGAGGATCGTGGCGTACCCGTCGGCCACCTGCTCGGCCGTGCGCAGGCCGACGAGCACGCCGCCGGCCTCGGTCTTGTGCAGGATGTCGGGCGACACGATCTTCAGCACCACCGGCAGGCCGATCTCCTGCGCCTGCGCCACCGCCTCGTCGGCCGAGGTCGCCAGCCGCTCGGCCGGGGTGGGAATGTCGTAGGCCTCGCACACGGCGCGGCCTTCGGGGGCGGTGAGGGACGAGCGCCCCTCGGCCGCCGCCTTCTCCAGGATCTTCTCGACCGCAGCGCGGCCGGTTCCCGTGGTCATCCAGCTTCTCCTTAGATCACGCCTGCGGTGCGCAGCCGCTCGAGGTCCTGGCCTGCGTAGCCGAGCTCGCCCAGCACCTCGTCGTTGTGCTCGCCCAGCAGCGGCGAGCGGCCGATGTCGACCGGGGAGTCCGACAGCTTGAGCGGGCAGCCCACGGTCTTGAACTTGCCGCGCTCGGGGTGGTCGACCTCGACCACGCTGCCGAGCTCGGCGAGCGTCTCGTCCTCGATGAGCTCCTGGGTGGACAGGATCGGCCCGCAGGGGATGTTGCGGGCGTTGAGCTTCTCCATGACCTCCCACTTGGTGTGGCGCTCGGTCCACTGCTCCACGAGCGCGAACACCTTGTCCAGTTTGGACAGCCGCGCCTCGGGCGTGGCCCACTCCGGGTCCTCGGCGAGCTCGGGCTGCCCGATCAGCTCGGTGATGGGCTGCCAGCCGACGGGCTGGATGATCACGTAGATGTAGTCGTTCGGGCCGCCGGGCGCGCAGCGCACCGCCCAGCCGGGCTGCCCGCCGCCGGACGCGTTGCCCGAGCGCGGCACCTCGTCGCCGAACACCTCGTTGGGGTACTCGCCGAGCGGGCCGTGCGCCAGGCGCTGCTGGTCGCGCAGCTTGACGCGGCAGAGGTTGAGCACCGCGTCCTGCATGGCCACCTGCACCCGCTGCCCGCGGCCGGAGTTCGTGCGCTGGTACAGCGCGGCGAGGATCGCGGCGACGAGGTGGATGCCGGTGCCGGAGTCGCCGATCTGCGCGCCGGTCGCGGTCGGCGGGCCCTCCTCGAACCCGGTGGTGCTCATCGAGCCGCCCATGGCCTGCGCGATCACCTCGTAGGCCTTGAAGTCGGCGTAGCGGCCGGGGCCGAAACCCTTGATGGACGCGTAGATCAGCCGGTCGTTGATCTCCTGCAGCTTCTCCCAGGAGAAGCCGAAGCGGTCGACGACACCGGGGCCGAAGTTCTCCACGAGGATGTCCACTCCGGACACCAGCTTCGTGAAGATCTCCTTGCCCTCGTCGCTTTTCATGTTGAGCGTGATGCTGCGCTTGTTCCCGTTCAGCATCGTGAAGTAGAGACTGTCCACTCCGGGCAGGTCCCGCAGCTGACCGCGGGTGATGTCCCCGCGGCCCGGTGTCTCCAGCTTGATCACGTCCGCGCCCAGCCAGGCGAGGATCTGGGTCGACGACGGTCCCGACTGGACATGGGTCATGTCGAGGACGCGGACGCCTTCGAGTGCCTTTCCCATTTCTCGTGCCTCCCGACTACTTGTACATCGTCTGGTTCATGGTTCCGGGGGCGTACGCGTCCGGGTCGACCCAGACGTTGATCAGCGACGGCTTGCCCGATTCGCGGGCGCGCTGCAGTGCCGGCGCGATGTCGGCGGGGTCGCGGACCTCTTCGCCGTAGCCGCCCAGCATGCGGGCGAACTCGTCGTAGCGGACGTCGCCGAGGGTGTTGCCGATGCGCTCGCGCGCGAGGCCGTACTTCTGGGCCTGGCCGTAGCGGATCTGGTTCATCGACGAGTTGTTGCCGACGATCCCGACGAAGGGCAGGTTGAACCGCACCAGCGTCTCGAAGTCCCAGCCGGTCAAGGAGAACGCGCCGTCGCCGAACAGCGCGACGACCTCCTTGTCCGGGCGGGCGTGCTTGGCGGCCATCACGAAGGGGATGCCGACGCCGAGCGTGCCCAGCGGGCCCGGGTCCATCCAGTGGCCGGGCGACTTCGGCTGCACGACCTGGCCGGAGAAGGTGACGATGTCGCCGCCGTCGCCGATGTAGATCGAGTCCTCGGTGAGGAACTCGTTGATCTCGTGCACGAGCCGGTACGGGTGGATCGGGTTCGCGTCGGAATGCTGCTGCGGCAGGCGCTTCTCCTTCGCCTTGTCCTCCACCGCGCGCAGTTCTTCCAGCCACGGCTTGCGGGCCACCGCGCCGTTGTCGGTGCGGCCCGACGCCGCCTGGGTCACGCCGGCGAGGATCTGGCCGGCGTCGCCGACCAGCCCCAGGTCGATGTCGCGGTTCTTGCCGACGGTGCGGTAGTCCAGGTCGATCTGCACCACCGTGGCGTCGGGCGAGAGCCGCTTGCCGTAGCCCATGCGGAAGTCGAACGGCGTCCCGACGATCACGATCACGTCCGCGTTGTCGAACGCGTAGCGGCGCGAAAGCTGGAAGTGGTGCGGGTCGCCGGGCGGCAGGGTGCCGCGGCCCGCGCCGTTCATGTACGCGGGGATGTTCAGCGTGCGCACGAGCTCGGCCGCCGGTTCGGCCGCGCGGGTGGTCCAGACCTGACTGCCCAGCAGGATCACCGGCTTCTTCGCGTGCACCAGCAGGTCGGCGAGGCGCTCGACGTCGGCGGGGTCGCCGGCGCTGCGGGTGGACGCGCGGTAGCGGCCCGCCTCGGGGATCCGCGCGGCCGACAACGGCACGCGCGCGTCGAGCACGTCGCGCGGGATCTCCAGGAACGCCGGACCGGGCGCGCCCGCCAAAGCTTCGCGGAACGCCATCGACACCAGGTCGGCCGCCCGCGCGGTCGAGGGCACGGTCGCGGCGAACTTGGTGATCGGGGTCATCATGTCCACGTGCGGCAGGTCCTGCAGTGAGCCCATCTTGTGCTGGCTCAGCGCGCCCTGGCCGCCGATCAGCAGCATCGGGCTCTCCGCGCGCAGGGCGTTGGCCACGCCCGTCACCGCGTCCGTGGTGCCCGGGCCCGCGGTGACGACCGCGCAGCCGGGGCGGCCGGTGATCCGCGCGTAGCCGTCGGCGGCGTGCGCGGCGACCTGCTCGTGGCGTACGTCGATGACGTTGATGCCCTCGTCGACGCAGCCGTCGTAGATGTCGATGATGTGCCCGCCGCACAGCGTGAAGATCGTGTCGACGCCCTCCGCCTTGAGCGCCTTGGCCACCAGGTGCCCGCCGGAGATCGTGTCCGGAGCCGGCTGGCCGCCGTTCGTCGCAGGGGCGGCCCGGTCCTTGTCGACGTTCTGGCCGGTCGTGGTTGGCGCCATTGCTCAACTCCTCTGGTCTCACGCCGGACCTCTCTGATCCGGGCGCTCGTTCCGGTGCGCTCCCCGGTCTGCACTGCCGTCGGTCCACAGCCGCGGCGAAGGGCATCCCTCCAGGTCAGCGGCACCTTCGCCGAAAACTGTAGATTGCATACCGTATGAGGTAGGCATTAGGATTACTCTCCGAGCGACCCGCTGTCCAGGGCCATCCGCAGGTTTGTCCGGAGGTTTTTTTCGCCGGAGCCGCGGCGGATGACGGCACGCCGGACGGCCCTTTTCCTCCCCAGTCCCGTTCGCGGCCCACCGGGCCCGCCAGGAAGGACTCAGATGGATCTCTTCGAACACGAGGCGCGCGAGCTGTTCTCCTCGCACGGCGTACCGGTCCCCCGCGGCCGCGTCGCCGCGAACCCGGAGGAAGCGCGCGCGGCGGCCGCGGTGATCGGCGGCACCGTGGTGGTGAAGGCACAGGTCAAGACCGGCGGGCGCGGCAAGGCCGGCGGCGTGAAGCTCGCCGCGACGCCCGACGACGCCGAACAGATCGCCGACGACATCCTGGGCATGGACATCAAGGGCCACACCGTGCACAAGGTGCTGGTGACCGAGGCGAGCGAGATCGCCGAGGAGTACTACGTGTCCTACCTGCTCGACCGCGCGGAGCGGACGTTCCTCGCCATGGCGTCGGTGGCCGGCGGCATGGAGATCGAGGAGGTCGCGGCGACGCGGCCCGAGGCGCTGGCGAAGGTGCCGGTCGACGCGCGCACCGGCGTGGACCGCGCCAAGGCGGCCGAGATCGTCGCCGCGGCGCAGTTCCCGGCGGAGGTGGCCGACCACATCGCCGACGCGCTCGTGCGCCTGTGGGAGGTCTTCGTCGGCGAGGACGCGACGCTGGTCGAGGTGAACCCGCTGGCGCGCACCGAGAACGGCCAGGTGATCGCGCTCGACGGCAAGGTCACCCTCGACGCCAACGCCGAGTTCCGCCACGCCGACCACGAGGCCTTCGCCGACCCGAACGCCGGCGACCCCCTGGAGCGCGAAGCCGCCGAGCAGGGGCTGAACTACGTGAAGCTCGACGGCGACATCGGCGTGATCGGCAACGGCGCCGGCCTGGTGATGTCCACATTGGACGTCGTCGCGGCCGCGGCAGCCGAGGTGGGCGCGCGGGGGCCGGCGAACTTCCTCGACATCGGCGGCGGCGCCTCGGCCGGGATCATGTCGGCCGGGCTCGGCGTGATCCTCGGCGACCCGGACGTGCGCAGCGTCTTCGTGAACGTCTTCGGCGGCATCACCGCGTGCGACGCGGTGGCCGACGGCATCGTGCAGGCGCTGGGGATCCTCGGCGACCGCGCGACGAAACCGCTGGTGGTGCGCCTCGACGGCAACAACGTGGCCGAGGGCCGGCGCATCCTCGCCGAAGCCGGCCACCCGCTCGTGACCGTGGTGGAGACCATGGACGACGCCGCCCGCGAGGCGGCCAAGCTCGCGACCGTTCCTGCTAGCGCGGAGGCCTGAGAAGTGGCGATCTTCCTGGACGAGAACAGCCGTGTCGTCGTGTCGGGCATGACCGGCGCCGAGGGCATGAAGCACACCAAGCGGATGCTGGCCGCGGGCACGAACGTGGTCGGCGGCGTGAACCCGCGCAAGGCCGGGCAGAAGGTGGCGGTCGGCGAGCACGAGCTGCCCGTGTTCGGCAGTGTCGCCGACGCGATGGCCGGGACCGGCGCCGACGTGGTGGTGCTGTTCGTGCCGCCGCCGTTCGTGAAGGACGCTGTCATCGAGGCCGTCGATGCCGAGATCGGCCTGGCCGTGGTCATCACCGAGGGCGTGCCGGTGCACGATTCCGCGGTGTTCTGGGCGCACGCCGTGGCCAAGGGCGGCAAGACGCGGATCATCGGCCCGAACTGCCCGGGCATCGTCTCCCCCGGGTTGTCCAACGCGGGCATCATCCCGGCCGACATCACCGGCCCGGGCCGCATCGGGCTGGTGTCGAAGTCGGGCACGCTCACCTACCAGCTCATGCACGAGCTGCGGGACATCGGCTTCTCCACCTGCGTCGGCATCGGTGGCGACCCGGTGATCGGGACCACGCACATCGACGCGGTCGAGGCCTTCGAGAAAGACCCGGACACCGACGTGATCGTGCTGATCGGCGAGATCGGCGGCGACGCCGAGGAACGCGCGGCCGCCTACGTCCGGGAGAACGTGAGCAAGCCCGTGGTCGGCTACGTCGCCGGGTTCACCGCGCCGGAGGGCAAGACGATGGGCCACGCCGGCGCGATCGTCTCCGGCTCCGCGGGCACGGCCGTGGCGAAGAAGGCGGCGCTGGAGGCGGCGGGCATCCGCGTCGGGCGGACGCCGAGCGAGACCGCGCGGCTCGTGCGCGAGGTCCTCGCGGGAACGCCGTAGCCGTGGGCGAGATCGACGCGCTCGTCGCCAACGCCGGGCGCTACCACGGCAGCCTCGACCACACCCGGTTGGTGAAGCGGCCACGCCGGCGCGTGGCGGTGGTGGCGTGCATGGACGCGCGGATCAGCGTCTACCGGTTGCTGGGCCTGGAAGAGGGCGACGCGCACGTGATCCGCAACGCCGGCGGCGCGGTGACCGACGACGCGATCCGGTCGCTGGCGGTGAGCCAGCGGCTGCTGGGTACCCGGGAGATCATCCTCGTCCACCACGAGGACTGCGGCATGCGAACCTTCACGGACACGGAGTTCGCGCGCCAGGTCGAGCAGGGCACCGGCATCCGGCCGCCCTGGTCGGCCGAGGCGTTCACCGACGCCGAACAGGACGTGCGCCAATGCCTGCGCCGCGTGCGCAGCAGTCCGTTCCTGCCGCACACCGCGTCCGTGCGAGGGTTCGTGTACGACGAGCGGACCGGGGCGATGACCGAGGTCGGCGCCGCGGGCCGGCCGGACTAGGAGGTACGCCATGCACCGGGGATGGGCCGAGGCCCGCCGGATCGCCCGCGACGCGGTGAAGCCGCTCGAGGCGGTCGAGCTGCCGTTGGGCGAGGCGCTGGGCCGGGCGCTGGCGAGCCCGGTCCGGGCCCTGGTGCCGATGCCGGCGTACGACAACTCGGCGATGGACGGGTACGCCGTCGCCGGGCCCGGACCGTGGACCGTGGTGGGCGCGGTCCGGGCCGGCGGCGCCCCGTACGCCGGGGTGCTGGCCCACGGCACGGCCCTCGAGATCGCCACGGGCGCGCCGGTCCCGGCCGGCACGCGGGCGGTGCTGCCGGTGGAGCACGCCGTCCACAGTGGACGGCGGGTGAGCGGCACCGTGGTGACCGGCAAGCACGTGCGCCGCCGCGGCGAGGACTGCCCCGAGGGCGAGGAGCTGCTCGCCACGTCGACCACCGTGACGGCCGCGGTGCTCGGCGCGGCGGCGGCCGTCGGGCACGACACGCTGCTGGTGCACCGCCGGCCGCGGGTGTCGGTGGTCGTGACCGGCGACGAGGTCCAGACCTCGGGGCTGCCGCGGCCGGGCCGGGTGCGTGACGCGATCGGACCGCTGTTACCCGGCCTGCTGCGCGCCGCGGGTGCCGACGAGCACGGCCTCGTCCGGCTCGCCGACCGGCCCGACGCCCTCACCGCGGCGCTGACCGACGACGACGCCGACGTGGTGGTGGTCTGCGGCGCCACCTCGAAAGGCCCGGCCGACCACCTGCGTGGCGTGCTGCGCGCACTGCTCGCCGACGTGCGCGTGGACGGTGTCGCGGTCCGGCCCGGGCACCCGCAGTTGCTGGCGGTGCTGCCCGACGGCCGGTGCGTGGTCGGGTTGCCGGGCAACCCGTTCGCGGCGCTCGGGGCCGGGCTGACCCTGCTCCTGCCGTTGCTGACCGAGCTCGGCGGGCACCGCGAGCCGAGGCCCGTCACGGCGTGGGCCGCCGAACCCCTGCCGGCGCACCCGAGCGACACCCGGCTCGTGCCCGTCGTGCGCTCCGGCGGCGACGTCACGCCGGTGGGCCACGACCGGCCCGGTTCGCTGTGGGGCGCGGCGCTCGCCGATGCCCTCGCCGTGGTGCCGCCGGGCTGGCGGGGCGGTGACGTCGAGCTGCTGCCCCTGCCCTGACCACGAGCACCCGAGGAGGACCGCGGATGGACCTGCGGCAGCTGGAGATCGTCGTCGCGGTCGCCGAGGAAGGCGGGTTCACCGCCGCGGCGCACCGCCTGCACACCGTGCAGTCGACGGTGTCCACAGTGGTGCGCGCGCTCGAACGCGACCTCGGCACGTCGCTGTTCGAGCGCACCACCCACCGTGTCGCGCTGACCCCGGCCGGACGGGCGTTCCTGCCCGCCGCGCGCGCCGCGCTGAAGGCCGCCGAACACGCGCGGGCGACCGTGGACGGGGCGCGCTGGAAACTCGCCGGCCGCGTGCGCGTCGGCGTGATGCCCGGCGCGTGGCCCGACCCGCACCGCGCGCTGGCGGCGCTGCGCCGCGAGCACCCGGGTGTGCAGGTGCAGGTCCTGCTGGTCCCGCCGAGGCAGCTGCGCTCGGCGGTGCACGAGTCCAGTGTGGACGTTCTCGTCGCCGTGGAGGACTGCGTGGCCGGTGACGGGTTGATCAGCCGGCCGTTGCGGCGCGAGGAGATGGTCCTGGTGAGTCCCGCGGGCGATCGCGGCGCCGACCGGCCGGTCACCGCGGCCGACGCGGCCGCCGCGGCGGTCGTCGACTTCGCCCCGGGCTGGGCCAACCGCGAAGCGACCGACCGCGCGTTCCACACCGCGCAGGTGCGCCGCACCGTCGCCCACGAGGTCACCGACGTCGCCGCGGCGGCGGAGCTCGTCCGCCACGACCTGGGCGCGTGCATCCTGCCCGCGTCCGTGGCCGCGCGGTTCGCCGATCTCACCTCTCGGCCCTTCTCCCGCGGCGGCCCGACCTGGCACATCACCGTGACCCGCCCGGCCGGTGATCCCCCGCCGGCGGTGGCGGCCGTGCTGCGGCACCTGACCTGAAGCCGCAAAGCCTTTCGGCGGTCCGGGGCGTGCGCCATGATGAGATGTGCTGCTACGCCAACTGGAGTACCTCGTCGCGCTCGCGCGGGAACGTCACTTCGCCCGCGCCGCCGACGCCTGTCACGTCTCGCAGCCTTCGCTCTCAGCCGCGATCCGGAAGCTGGAGCACGAGCTGGGCGCGCCGATCGTGCGCCGGGGCCGGCGGTTCGAGGGCCTGACACCCGAGGGTGAGCGGGTGCTGCTGTGGGCGCACCGGATCCTCGCCGAGTGCGACGGGATGCGCCAGGACCTCTCCACGATGCGCAGCAACCTCTCGGGCGTCCTGCGCGTCGGCACGATCCCGACGTCGCTGACCGCCGCGACACTGCTCACGACCCCGTTCTGCGAACGCCACCCGCACGCCCGCGTGTCGCTGGAATCCCTGCCGTCCCGGGAGATCACGCGCCGGCTCGCGGAGTACGAACTGGACATCGCCCTGACCTATGTGGACGACGAGGAGCTCGGCGCCGTTCCGCACCTTCCCGCTCTACGAGGAGCGCTACCTGCTCCTGACACCGCGCGACGGCAAGCTCGCCGGGCGCGAGCGCGTGCGCTGGGCCGAGGTCGCCACCGTTCCGTTGTGCCTGCTCGGCCCGCAGATGCGCAACCGGCGGATCCTCGACGGGTTATTCGCCGACGCCGGGGCGTCGGTCGTCCCGGCGATCGAGACCGACACCGTGTCGGCGCTCTACGCCCACGTCGCCTCGCGGCGCTGGTCGAGCGTGATCTCCCACGCGTGGCTGCACATGTTCGGCGTGCCGCCGGGCATGCGCGTGGTGCCGCTGGAAACCCCGGCCCGGCCGCCCCAGATCGGGCTCGTGATGGCCGACCGGGACCCGGAACCCATCCTCGCCCGGGCGTTGCTCGCGGTGACTCCGCAGGTCGACGTCCGGGGGGTCCTGGAGCGCGTCCTCGCCGGTTTTCTCGCGCCCGCGCGATAGCCGGGACCTATCTCGGCATAGGCACTAACGCTTTGACCCCCTCTCTGCGGCGGAGGAAGGTAAAAGTCGTTAGCTGCCAACGAAAAACCTCGGGAGACAGACCATGGCAAAGGTGCTCTGCGTGCTGTACGACGACCCGGTCGACGGGTACCCCAAGACCTACGCGCGCGACGATCTGCCCCACCTCGACGGCTATCCCGGCGGCCAGACCCTCCCGACGCCCCAAGCGATCGACTTCACGCCCGGCGCCCTGCTCGGCAGTGTCTCCGGTGAGCTCGGCCTGCGGAAGTTCCTGGAGAGCCAGGGCCACCAGCTGGTCGTCACGTCCGACAAGGACCGCGACGGCTCGGTGTTCGACCAGGAGCTGCCCGACACCGACGTCGTGATCTCGCAGCCGTTCTGGCCCGCCTACCTCACGGCGGAGCGGTTCGAGCGGGCGAAGAACCTCAAGCTCGTGGTCACCGCGGGCATCGGGTCCGACCACACCGACCTCGACGCGGCGATCGCCCACGGCGTGACCGTGGCCGAGGTGACCTACTGCAACAGCATCAGCGTCGCCGAGCACGTGGTGATGATGATCCTCTCGCAGGTGCGCAACTACCTGCCCTCGTACCGGACCGTGCTCGACGGCGGCTGGAACATCGCCGACTGCGTCGCCCGGTCCTACGACGTCGAGGGCATGCACGTCGGCACCGTCGCCGCCGGCCGCATCGGCCTCGCGGTGCTGCGCCGCCTCAAGCCGTTCGACGTGCACCTGCACTACACCGACCGGCACCGCCTGCCCGCCGAGGTGGAGCAAGAGCTGGGCCTGACCTTCCACGAGAGTGCCGCGGCGATGGTGCCCCACTGCGACGTGGTGACCGTCAACGCGCCCCTGCACCCGGAGACCGAGGGCCTGTTCAACGACGACCTCATCGCCACCATGAAGCGGGGCGCGTACTTGATCAACACCGCGCGCGCCCGCATCGCCGACCGCGACGCGATCGTCCGGGCCCTGGAGAGTGGCCGGCTCGCCGGGTACGCCGGCGACGTCTGGTTCCCGCAGCCCGCGCCGGCCGACCACCCGTGGCGCACGATGCCGCACCACGGCATGACGCCGCACATCTCGGGTTCTTCACTCTCGGCCCAGACGCGCTACGCCGCGGGCACCCGCGAGATCCTCGAATCGTGGTTCGCCGGCACGCCCATCCGCGACGAGTACCTCATCGTCGACGGCGGCAAGCTCGCCGGCACCGGCGCGCACTCCTACTCGACCAACCGCTGACCCCGGCCGAAGAAGCCCCCTTCACCGATTCTGCGGCGAAGGGGGCTTCTTCGTGTGGCGCCTCAGTGTTCGACGAGCTGCAGCGGATCGTGCAGGCCGAGCCGGTCGGCCCGGGTGTAGACGTTCATCGAGCGGCCCCGCAGGAATCCGACGAGCGTGAGCCCGACTTCCTCCGCCAGTTCCACCGCGAGCGACGAGGGTGCGGAAACCGCCGCCAGCAACGGGATTCCCGCCATCGCGGCCTTCTGCACGAGCTCGAACGACGCCCGCCCGCTGACCATCAGCATCGTGGCGGTCAGCGGCAGCCGGCCCTCCCGCGCGGCCCAGCCCACAACCTTGTCGACCGCGTTGTGCCGCCCCACGTCCTCGCGCACGCACAGCAGCTCTCCAGTGGCGTCGAAGAGCCCGGCCGCGTGCAGGCCGCCGGTGCGGTCGAACACCTTCTGCGCCTCGCGCAACGCGTCGGGCAGGCCGGTCAGGACCTCCGGCCCGACGGCGAGCGGGTCGGCGGTCACCGGCCACCGCAGCGTCGTGCGCACCGCATCGAGGCTCGCCTTGCCGCAGAGGCCGCACGAGGACGTGGTGTAGAAGTTGCGCTCCAGCGACGGGTCCGGCAGCGGCACGCCGGCGCGCAGGACGACGTCGACGATGTTGTACGTGTTGGAACCGTCCACAGTGGCCCCGGCGCAGTACCGGATCCCGGCGACATCGGCGCCCTCGTGCACGATCCCCTCGCCGACCAGGAACCCGGCAGCGAGGTCGAAGTCGCTGCCGGGTGTGCGCATGGTGATCGTGAGCGCCTTGCCGGCCACACGGATCTCCAGCGGCTCCTCGGCGCTGAGCGTGTCCGGGCGCATCGTGAGCTCGCCGTCGACGACGCGGAACACGCGGCGTCGGCTCGTCATCCGGCCCATGGGGCCACCTCCGGGTTCAGCGCGCGGGAAGCAGGGACTTGGGCCGGCCCGGCTGCGCGAGCCGTCCGGTGAGGACCGCGCCGGCGAGGCTGAAGAGCCCGGCCGCGGCGAAGGCGCCGAAGTAGCCGTGCGCCGTGACGACGAGGGCGGCGAGCCCGATGCCGAGCAGCGCCCCGACGGCTTTGGCGCTGTAGAGCACGCCGAAGTTCTGCAACGCCGACTCCTCGCCGAAGTACTCGCGCACGAGTCCGGTCAGCAGGGTGTAGCAGCAGCCGTTGCCGAGCCCGGCGAGCGCGGCGCCGAGCACGAGGCCGAAGGCGTGCCGGTGTTCGCCGGAGTAGAACAGCACGAACTGGCCGATCCCGCCGGCCACCAGGGCCAGCTGCAGGATGCGGCGGCGGCCCACGCGGTCGGACAGCCACCCGAGCAGCACGCGGCCCGTGCCGGTCACACCGGCGAGCACGGCGAGCGCGACCGCCGCGAGGCCGGTGCCGCCGCCCTGCTCGGCGACGAACGTGGCCAGATAGGCGAGGTCGAACAGCAGCACCGCGGCGGCCAGCACCACCGTGCCGTACAACGCCGCCGTCGTGCCGCAGCGCAGAAGCTCGGCCGGCCGGTAGTGGCGGACGGCGGGGCGGTTGACCGAGACGGTGCGGTTGCGGACCTTGTCCCGCGCCCACTCGCGCGGGTCCGGCGCGCCCGACGGCCACCAGTTGCGCGGCGGGTAGCGCAGGAGCACGCCCGCGCCGACCACGACGACCAGCACGAGTGCAGCCGTCACGTCGAGGAGCACCCCGCGGTTGCCGACGCCGAGGCCGAAGCCGGCGACGAGGACGAAGGGGACGCTGCCGTAGGCGAAGGCGCCGCTCACCGCCCCGACGCGGGTGGCGGTGTGGTCGGGGAACCAGCTCATGACGGCGCCGACGCACGTGGCGTACACGAGCCCGGTGCCGATGCCGCCGAGCAGCGAGTAGCCCGCGAACACCACGACCAGGCTCGACGCGTGGCCGAGCGTCACGAGGCCGATCGCGCACAGGATCCCGCCCAGCACCACGGCGAACGACGGTGAGAGCCGGCCGCGGTCGCGCAGCCAGGCCGCGGGGAACACCACGCTCGCCTGCGCCACCGCCCACACGGCGAGCGACACCACGACCTCGGTGAACGTCCAGCCGTGCGCGCCGGTGAGCACCGGCGCGATGGCGCCGAAGCCGTACTGCTGCAGCCCGGCGGCGAACATCGCGGCGCCGCTGAGCCAGAGCATCCAGCTCCGGGGGCGCCCGAGCAGGTCCAGATCGCTTTCCCCGACCCGGTACCGGCGCCCGTAGACGTCGTTCAGCTCGCGAACGGCGGTGGTGGTCTGGGGTTCGGACATGGCGTCACCCGCTCGACTGGATGTTGTATGCAGTATGGAGTAGTCCGGTTATAGCACCCGCACCGCACCCTGTCCACGAGCGTCGCCCGACGGGTGGAGCGGCCTCAGTCCCCGAGCACGCGCGGCGCGGGCAGCACGGCTTCGGCCTGGACCGGGACCCACTTCAGCGAGCCGTCGGTGTCGCGCTCGACGCGCCCGAAGGCCTGGTCCCCGAAGTGGATGCCGAACCCGATCGCGCCGGGCCGCTCCAGCTCCGCCACGATCCGGCGCCGAGCGGCGAGCACGCCGGCGGCGTCGACGTCGGGCAGCGAAGGCCAGTCGGGGTGCGTGATCTGCGCGGGGATGTGGAAGACGTCGCCGAACGCGACCACGCGCCGCTCCCCCGCCTCGATCACGTACGAGGTGTGCCCCGGGCTGTGTCCGGGCGTCACGATCGCGTGCACGCCCGGGAAAACCTCGTCGCCGTCGCCGATCACCTGGTGCGTGCCCGCCAGCGGCTCGATCACCTCGGCCCGGCCCGGTGCGCCCGGGATGAGCTCCCCGCGCCCGTGCGGCGCCCACTCCTGCGCCGCGACGAGGTAGGTGGCCGCGGGGAAGAACTTGCGCCCGTCGACGAACGCCCATCCGGTGTGGTCCACGTGCAGGTGCGTGAACGCGACGGCCTCGATGTCCTCGGGCCGGTGGCCGAGCGCGGCGAGGATGTCGGGCAGGGCGCCGGAATCGCTGAAGGCGACCGGCTCACCGCCGATCTCGACCGGGTCGGTCTCGACACCGAGTCCGGCGTCGACGAGCAGCGACCGGCCGTCGCGCTCCACGAGCAGACCGCCCGCGGACGCCGTGACGCGGCCCTTCGTGTCGAGCACCTCGGGGTGTTCGGTCCAGTAGGCGGCCGGGATGGCGGGGAAGAAGCCGCCGGGCACCATCGCCAGCGCGCCGTCGACCACATAGGTGAACCGCACTCCCCCGAGCTCCAGCACCCGTACAGCCGACTGCTCGTTCAGCGCTCCCGCCACCACGCACTCCCTTCTCCGCCCGTCGAGTTGATCATGCCCCCGTCAGCGCCCGGCGAGCGAGCGGATCCCCGGCGGCAGGTGACCGAGCCCACCCTCCCCGGCCAGGAACCGGACAATCTCCTCCTGCAGAGCGCGGGCCGCGCGGGTGAGCTCGACGTCGCGGCGGAAGGCGAGCCGGACGACGCGGCTGAGGCCGGGCTCGGTGAACTGCGTCATCCGGAAGCGGTCCCCCACCACGGTGCTCGGGACGACGGCGAGGCCGAGGCCCGCCTGCACGAGCTCGAGCACGGCGTCCATCTCGCCACCCTCGATGGCGAAGGCCGGGTCGAACCCGGCGGCGCGGCAGGCGTTCACCGTGGCCTCGCGCAGGTCGTAACCGCGGCGGAACATGACCAGCGGCCGGCCCTTCAGGTCCTGGATGGCGAGCCTGCCGCGCACCGGCGCCGGCTCGTGCTTCGGCGAGATCACCACGAGCTCTTCGACGAACAGCGGCGTGCTCTCCAGGCGGTGGTCGTCGCGGACCCGGCTGTCGACGATCATCGCGAGGTCGAGCCCGCCTTCCGACAGGTCGGTCTGCAAGTCGCGGGAACCGCTTTCGTGCAGCACCAGCTCGATGCCGGGGTAGGTGCGCCGGAACGCCGCGAGCATCACCGGCAGCAGGCCGGTGCACAGGCTGGGCGTGGCGCCGAGGCGCACGCGGCCGCGCCCCAGCTCGTCGAGCTCGCGGATCGCCCGGTACGCCGCCTCGGTCTCGGCCAGGATGCGCCGTGCGATGGGCAGGAGCGTCTCGCCGGCCTCGGTGAGCGTGACGTTGCCGCGGACGCGGTGGAACAGCGTGGCGCCGACGTCGCGTTCGAGCGCGCGGATCTGTTGGGACAGTGAGGGTTGCGCCACACGCGCCTGCTCGGCCGCACGCGTGAAATGCCGCGTGTCGGCCACTGCCAGGAAATATGCCAGCTGCTGGAACTGCATAGGGCCCATCATAGGCTTTGACTCTGGTGATGAGAGGAATCATGTGTTTGCCCTCTCGTTCACTCAGACCTAACGTCGCAGGCGTGGCAAGTGAACTCGCCACCGCCCGGCGCAAACGCCCGGCGGTGCGGCTTTTCTGGGAATCGTCGATCGGCAAGAAGGTCGTGATGGCGGCGACCGGACTGCTGTTCGTGGTCTGGCTGCTCGCGCACATGGCGGGCAACCTGAAGATCTTCTTCGGGCCCGAGACCTTCGACCACTACGCGGCCTGGCTGCGCACGATCGGCGAGCCGGCGCTGCCGTACGCGTGGTTCCTGTGGATCCAGCGCGCGGTCCTGGTGGTGGCGCTGGTGCTGCACGTCACGGCGGCGGTGCAGCTGTCCAAACGCGACCGGCGCGCGCGGCCGGTGCGGTACGCGCACGGGCAGCGGCCGCGGGCGACGTTCGCCACGCACACGATGCGCTGGGGTGGTGCGACGCTCGCGGTGTACATCGTGTGGCACATTCTCGATCTCACGGTGGGGGTGGCGAACCGGGATTTCGTGGAGGGGCAGCCGTTTCACAACGTGGTGGCTGATTTCCAGGTGTGGTGGGTCAATGTGATCTATCTGGTGGCGTTGTTGATGTTGGGGTTGCACATCAATCACGGGTTCTGGAGTGCGGCGCAGACGTTGGGGATCAAGAGCGCGACCAAGGACCGCACGGTGAAGACGGTCGGGACGGTGCTGGCGGTGGTCATCACGGCCGGGTTCATGATCGTGCCGGTTTCCGTGATGACGGGATGGGTGAGCTGAGCATGCTCGAGTACACGATCGGTGAGCCGATCACCGATACGAAGGCGCCGTCGGGGCCGATCGACCAGCGGTGGAGTGCGCGGAAGTTCTCGGCGAAGCTGGTGAACCCGGCGAACCGGCGCAAGCATCGGGTGATCGTGGTCGGGACCGGGCTGGCCGGGGGGTCGGCCGGGGCGACGCTGGCCGAGCAGGGCTATCACGTGGTGCAGTTCTGTTTCCAGGACTCGCCGCGGCGGGCGCATTCGGTGGCGGCGCAGGGTGGGATCAACGCGGCGAAGAACTACCGCAACGACGGTGATTCGGTGCACCGGTTGTTCTACGACACGGTCAAGGGCGGCGACTTCCGGTCCCGGGAGTCCAATGTGTACCGGCTGGCCGAGGTGTCGGCGCAGATCATCGACCAGGCCGTGGCGCAGGGGGTGCCGTTCGCGCGGGAGTACGGCGGGCTGCTCGACACCCGCTCGTTCGGCGGGGTGCAGGTGCAGCGGACCTTCTACGCGCGGGGCCAGACCGGGCAGCAGCTGCTGATCGGGGCCTACCAGGCGCTCTCGCGTCAGATCGACGCCGGCAACGTCGAGCTGCACCCGCGCACGGAGATGCTGGACCTGATCGTGGTCGAGGGCCGGGCCCGCGGGATCGTGGCGCGGGATCTGGTCACCGGCGAGGTCTCCACGCACCTGGCCGACGCGGTGGTGCTGGCCACCGGCGGCTACGGCAACGTGTTCTACCTCTCCACCAACGCCAAGGGCTCCAACGCCTCGGCGATCTGGCGGGCCCACAAACGCGGCGCCTACTTCGCCAACCCCTGCTTCACCCAGATCCACCCCACCTGCATCCCACGCTCGGGTGAGCACCAGTCGAAGCTGACGCTGATGAGCGAGTCGCTGCGCAACGACGGCCGCATCTGGGTCCCCAAGCAGAAACAGGACCCGCGCCCCCCGGCGCAGATCCCCGAGGACGAACGCGACTACTACCTGGAGCGGCTCTACCCCAGCTTCGGCAACCTGGTGCCGCGCGACATCGCCTCGCGGGCGGCGAAGAACATCTGCGACGCCGGCTACGGCGTCGGGCCCGGCGGGCTCGGGGTCTACCTCGACTTCGCCGACGCCATCACCCGTCTCGGCCGCCCCGCCGTGGAGGCCCGCTACGGCAACCTGTTCGACATGTACCAGCGCATCACCGCGGAAAACCCGTACGAGGTGCCGATGCGCATCTACCCCGCCATCCACTACACCATGGGCGGGCTGTGGGTCGACTACGACCTGCAGTCCACCATCCCCGGCATGTTCGTGATCGGCGAAGCCAACTTCTCCGACCACGGCGCCAACCGGCTCGGCGCCTCGGCCCTCATGCAAGGCCTGGCCGACGGCTACTTCGTCCTGCCCGCCACCCTCAACGACTACATCGGACAGGGCGGCCTCACCGACGTCACCCCCGACCACCCCGCCGTCCTCGAGGCCCAGACCGGCGTCCACGACCGCCTCCAGCGGCTCCTCGCCGTCAACGGCACCCGCTCGGTCGACTCGTTCCACCGCGAACTCGGGCTGATGATGTGGGACCACTGCGGCATGGCCCGCACCGCCGAAGGCCTGCGCAAAGCCCTCGAACGCGTCCCCGAGCTACGCGCGGAGTTCTGGCGCGACGTCCGCATCCCCGGCACCGGCGAAGAACTCAACCAGGAACTGGAGAAAGCCGCCCGCGTCGCCGACTTCCTCGAACTGGCCGAGCTGCTGCTGCTCGACGCCCTCGTGCGCGAGGAATCCTGCGGCGGGCACTTCCGCGAAGAACACCAAACCCCCGAGGGCGAGGCCGCCCGCGACGACGAGAACTTCTCCCACGTCTCGGCCTGGGAATACGGCGAGAAACCCGTCCTGCACAAAGAACCCCTCACCTTCGACTACGTCCACCCCACCCAGCGGAGCTACACGTGAAACTCACCGTGCGTGTCTGGCGCCAAACCGGCCCCGACACCCCAGGCCGCCTCGTCGACTACCCCGTCGACGGCATCAGCACCGACATGTCCTTCCTCGAAATGCTCGACACCCTCAACCAGCAACTCATCGACGCGGGCGAACAACCGGTCGCGTTCGACCACGACTGCCGCGAAGGCATCTGCGGCTCCTGCGGCGTCGTCATCAACGGCCAAGCCCACGGCCCCGAGACCACCACCACCTGCCAGCTGCACATGCGCGCGTTCAACGACGGCGACGTGATCGACGTCGAACCCTGGCGCGCCAAGGGTTTCCCGGTGATCAAGGACCTGGTCGTCGACCGCTCGGCGTTCGACCGCATCATCCAGGCCGGCGGCTACATCACCGCCCCCACCGGCGCGGCGCCCGACGCCCACGCCACCCCCGTCCCCAAACCCGACGCCGACCTCGCCTTCGACAACGCCACCTGCATCGGCTGCGGCGCCTGCGTCGCCGCCTGCCCCAACGGCTCCGCCATGCTGTTCACCGCCGCCAAAGTCAGCCACCTCAACTCGTTGCCCCAAGGCCAGCCAGAACGCGAACAGCGGGTGCTGGACATGGTCGACACCATGGACACCGAAGGCTTCGGCGGCTGCACCAACAGCGGCGAATGCACCCTCGCCTGCCCCAAAGGCATCCCGCTGACGAGCATCACCACCCTCAACCGCGAATTCCTCAAGGCGGCGCGCAAAGCCCGCAAGTGAGTTATTCGGCGAGGACGCGGCGCAGCCAGTTCACCCGGCTCGCCCGCGCCTCGCGGGACATCGGAGCGTGCGGGACGACCTCGTCGAAGCCGTGGCAGCCGCCCGGCCACACGTGCAGCTCCGCCTGCCCGCCCGATTGCCACAGGCGCGACGCGTAGGCGACGGCCTCGTCGCGGAAGGTCTCGACCGAGCCGACCTCGATGAACGCCGGCGGCAGGTCCGCGAGATCGCCGGCGCGGGCGGGCGCGGCATAGGGCGAGACGTCCGGGCCGCCGGCGTCCTCGCCCAGGAGCGCGGACCAGCCGGTGGCGTTGGAGACGCTGTCCCACACGCCTTCGCCGACCAGCTCGGTGCTCGACGGGGTGCACGCGCGGTCGTCGATCATCGGGCACACCAGCAGCTGGCCCCGCAGCGCCGGGCCGCCGCGGTCGCGCGCCATCAGCGCGGTGGCGGCCGCCAGCCCGCCGCCGGCGCTGCCGCCCGCCACCACGAGCCGGGCGGGGTCGATGCCCAGCTCGGCGAGGTGCTCGCCGACCCACGTCAGCCCGGCGTAGCAGTCCTCGACGGGCGCGGGATGCGGGTGCTCCGGCGCGAGGCGGTAGCCGACGCTCACCACGACCATCGGAATCTCGGCCAGCCAGCCGAGCAGCCAGTCGGCGCCCGTGCGGTTGTTCCCAGCCATCATTCCGCCGCCGTGCATGAAGTAGACGCCCGGCAACGGCACGGCGGGATCACTGCCCTTGGGCCGCAGCACCAGCAGCGGAACCCCGGCGTCGATCTCGCGCACGTCGGCGTGCTCGCCGATCTCGGCCACGCTCATCGTGTGCCCGGCCGCCGTCAGCTCCCGCAGCCGGCCCACCAGCTCCGGCGTCACCGACGACGGCAACGCTTCGTTCACCGCCACCAGCGCCGCCGCGATCTCGGGGTCGAACGGTGGGTGCACCCTCTTCATGCCGCCTGCTCCTCTCGGGACGTCGACCCCCGACGCTAGGCGCCGCCCCCGCCCCAGGTGAACCCGGCACGCGGCGGCCATTGCCCGCCACACGGCGGTTCAGCGGGTACCGCGGAACCGCCGCAACACCAACGCCACCGTCAGCCGCGTCCGCCCCGCCGGCGACGCGACGCCGTAGCCCAGCGCCTGGGCCAGCAAGTCCACCCGGCTCTGCAACGTCGAGTGGTGCACGTGAAGGACGGCCGCGGCGGCCCGCAGGCTCGGCTCCGCCGCGACGGCGGTCAGGGTCGCGAGCGCCCACGGGTGCGCGGCGAGGACGCGGTCGAGGCGTGAAACCTCCGCCGTGGCCGCCGGGCTGTCACACCCGTCCGCGAGCGCCAGCAGCCCACCCAGCTCGGCGGCGTCCACATGCGACGGTCCCGGCTCGTCGACGGTGGTGAGCCGCAACGCGAGAACCGCCTGCGCGTACGACACCGGCAGCTCCCGCACGGGGACCGCCGGTCCCGACGCCGACCGCACCGCCGGTGGCGCGCCGGCCGAGGCCGGATTGACCACGGCCGAAGCGGGCCTCGTCGCCCGACCGCTGCCGCCCGATGCGGGCACCGCGACCGCGCCAACCTCGCGCATTCGCGCAACGGGCCGCTCCAGCTTCGCCTCTCCAGCGCGCTCGGCGGTCGCGGCTGCGCCGACTTGCGTCACCGAAGCGTCGAAGCGAGCGGACCCCGGCGCGGCTCGCGGTGGGCTGGCGACCGGGTCGATCGTCACCGCCAGGTCGCCGAGGCGGGCCGCGCCGGGTGGAGACGGGCCGTTCGCGCGCACCGTCACGGTGAACGATCCGTCCGCCGACAACCCGAGCCGCCGGGCGGCGGCCAGACGCCCCGTTTCGTCGGCGGTGGCGTCCAGCAGGAGCTCCACCGACGCCGGGTCACCCGGCGGAACCGCGGCGCCGGTGCGGTCCAGCACGATCGCGGCCGTGGTGGCGAGCCGGTCTGCGAGCACGCGGTCGAACTCGGCGCGGCCCGGGTCCTCGGCCACGCGCTCCACCCACACCACCGCGCCCGCGTATCCCGGCAACGGCACCGAAAGGCCCACGGGCTGCCCGTCTGCCCGACGGCCGTCCGGCTCCACCCGGACCCGCAAGCGGCGGCCCGGAACCGCGAGACCCGCGGCGCAGCCGGCGAGGACGGCGGCGGCCCGCACCGTCGCTTCGAGACCGGCGCGGGCTTCGACCAGCGCGTCGAAGTGGGCGACCACCTGCAAGGCGGCCCCGGCTCCGGGGTCGATCGCCCGCATGCGCCCGGCCAGCTCACGCAACGTCGGTCACCTCCTCGGCGACCAGCGTACGGGCCGGCGCCGACTCAGAACCCCGGCGTGTTGCGCAGGTTGGTGCGGGCGAGCTCGATCATCTTGCCGACGCCGCCGTTGAGCACCGTCTTGCTCGCCCCGAGCGCGAAGCCGCGGACCTGCGCACCGGTGATGTGCGGCGGGATCGACAGCGCGTTGGGGTCGGTCACGAGCTCGACCACGGCCGGTCCGGGGTGGACGAACGCCTTCGCCAGCGCCTCCCGCACGTCGCGCGGGTCTTCGACGCGCGTCGCGTGGATGCCGCACGCCTGGGCGATCGCGGCGAAGTTCACGGGCGCGTGGTCGGTGCCGAAGTCGGGCAGGCCGTCCACGAGCATCTCGAGCTTCACCATGCCGAGCGTGGCATTGTTGAACACCACCACCTTCACCGGGATGTCGTAGGCGGGCAGCGTGAGCAGGTCGCCCATGAGCATCGCGAGCCCGCCGTCGCCCGAGAGCGACACGACCTGGCGGCCCGGCTGCGCGAACTGGGCGCCGATGGCGTGCGGCAGCGCGTTGGCCATGCTCCCGTGGCGGAACGAGCCGAGCACGCGGCGGCGGCCGTTGGGCGTGAGGTAGCGCGCGGCCCACACGTTGCCCATGCCGGTGTCCACGGTGAACACCGCGTCGTCGTCGGCCACCTCGTCGAGGATCGCCGCGGCGAACTCCGGGTGGATGGGCCGGCGGTGCTCGATCTTCGTGGTGTAGGCCGAAACCACCTTCTCCAGCTTGCGCACGTGCTCGCGCAGCATCCGGTCGAGGTAGGTGCGGTCGGTCCGCTCGCGCAGCAGCGGCAGCACGGCCTCGATCGTCGCCTTCACGTCGCCGTGGATCGCCAGCTCCAGCGGAGTGCGCCGGCCCAGGCGCGCGACGTCGGTGTCGACCTGGATCGTGCGGGCCTGCGGGAGGAAGTTGTCGTACGGGAAGTCCGTGCCCAGCAACACGATCCGGTCGGCGGCGTGCATCGCGTCGTAGCAGGCGCCGTAGCCGAGCAGGCCGCTCATGCCGACGTCGAACGGGTTGTCGTACTGGATCCACTCCTTGCCGCCGAGCGAGTGGCCGACCGGGGCGTTGAGCCGCTCGGCCAGGGCCAGTACCTCGTCGTGCGCGCCGCGGGTCCCGGCGCCGGCGAAGAGCATCACCTTCTCGCCGGAGTTGAGCAGGCGCGCCAGCTCCTCGATCGTCTCGGCCGGCGGCACGACGGGCGACGGCGTCACCAGCCGGACCTTCTCCACACCCGGGTGCGCGGCCTTGCGGTCGGCGATGTCACCCGGGATGGTCAGCACGGACACGCCGCCCTTGCCGACGGCCGTCTGCATAGCGATCCGCAGCATCCGCGGCATCTGCTCCGGCTGCGACACGAGTTCGCTGTAGAAGCTGCACTCGGTGAACAGCTGCTCCGGGTGCGTTTCCTGGAAGAACCCCGTGCCGATCTGCGCCGACGGGATGTGCGACGCGATCGCCAGCACGGGCGCGCCGCTGCGGTGGGCGTCGAAGAGCCCGTTGATCAGGTGCAGGTTGCCCGGGCCGCAGCTGCCCGCGCACACCGCGAGCTTCCCCGTCACCTGGGCTTCGGCGGCGGCCGCGAACGCCGCGGCCTCCTCGTGGCGGACATGGACCCACTCGATGCCGTCGGTGCGGCGCACCGCGTCGACGATCGGGTTGAGACTGTCGCCGACGATGCCGTAGATCCGTTCCACGCCGGCGTCGCGCAGGGTCCGCACGAGCTGTTCGGCCACAGTGGCCATGAGCCACGCTCCTCTCTCGGAAAACCTGCCTCCAGCATGTGCTGCCAGCGCATATGCGTCCAATGCCTCTTTTTCCTCGGTTCCATGCCGTGGCAGTATGGATGGCATGGACCTGCACGTGCTCCGGCTCTTCCGGGAGGTCGCCCGCGGGGCGACGGTGACCGACACGGCGGCCCGCGCCCGGCTCACCCAGCCCGCGCTTTCCCGTGCGCTGCACCGGATCGAGCGCGAAGCCGGCGCCGCCCTGTTCCAGCGTTCGGGCCGCGCGCTGCGGCTCACGCCCGCGGGCCACGCCTTCGCGACCCACGTCGACGCGATCCTCGAGCGCTACGACGAAGGCATGCGGGCCGTCGCCGAAGCCGTCGATCCCGAGTCGGGGGTGATCCCGCTGGCGTTCCTGCACACGTTCGGCACCTGGCTCGTGCCGCCCGTCGTGAGCAGCTACCGCGCCGAGCACCCGCGGGCGCGGTTCGAGTTGCGCCAGCACGGCGAGGAAGGCCTCGCGCGCGAGCTGCTCGACGGCACGGCCGATCTCGTCCTCACCAGCGGCGACCCGGGTGACCCGCTGATCCACTGGGTCCGGTTGCTGGAGGAACCGCTGCTGCTGGCCGTGCCGCCGAAACACCGCCTCGCGCGCCGCAAGCAGGCCCGCCTGGCCGACGTCGCCGAGGAGTCGTTCATCCTGCTGCGCCGGGGATACGCGCTGCGCGAGACCACCGAGCAGCTGTGCGCCCAGGCCGGGTTCACGCCGCGCGTCGGGTTCGAGGGCGAGGAGGTGGAGACGCTGCGCGGGCTCGTCACGGCGGGGCTGGGCGTGTCCCTGCTGCCGCTCCCCCACACCGCGACGTTCCCGCCCGCGGCGACCGCGCCGACGACCCCGCACCTGCGCGTCACGGACGTGCCCGCGGCTCGCGACATCGGCCTGGCCCAGCTCGCCGGGCGCGTGCTGCCGCCGGCGAGCGAGACGTTCCGCAAGCACGTGCTGGCGACGGCGCCCCGCGCGTTGCCGGCGTGAACCCGTTGCCGGACAAGAAAAATCCCCGGTGCCACCCGGGCACCGGGGATCTGCTGAGGGAAAGTCAGCTCACGGCTTGCGGCCGACGATCCCGGCGACGCACTTCGCGGAGTCGCTGAGCGGGGTGAGCCGCGGGCCGTCCGGCCACCACTCGTCGCAGACGGACATGCCAGGGCCGCTGGTCGCGTTGGGCGGCAGCAGTTCCAGGCCCGGCAGCATGCCTTCGATCTCCGCGCGCGTGCGGAAGCGGCCGGCGCCCAGCGGCCCGGACACGAGGATCTCCTCGATCCGCTTCGCGACGGCGGTCAGCTCCGGCACCTCGGGGTCGTAGAAGTGCGCCAGCGCCACGAACGAACCCGGGGCGAGGGCGTCGATGTACTGGCGCATCACGTCGACGGCGCCGTCGCCCTCGAAGTGGTGGATGGTGCCGATGTGCAGCAGGCCCAGCGGCTGCGAGAAGTCGATGTACTCGCGCACGGTCTCGTTCTCCAGCACCAGTTCCGGCTGGAAGATGTCGGCGTCGACCATGTGCGTGTACTCGTTCTCGGCCAGCAGTGCGCGGCCGTGGGCGAGGACCACCGGGTCGTTGTCGATGTAGACCACGTGGGCGTCGCGGTGGGCGCGCTGCACGATCTGGTGCGTGTTCTCCGCGGTCGGCAGGCCGGAACCGCAGTCGAGGAACTGGCGGATCCCCGTCTGGTTGGCCAGCATCCGCAGCGCGCGGTTGTGGAAACCGCGGTTGCCGCGCGCGATGTGCACGGCCTCGGGCACCGCCGCGTTGATCTTCTCCATGACCGCGCGGTCGACCTCGTAGTAGTGGTTCCCGCCGAGGAAGCCGTCGTAGATCCGCGCGATGCTCGGCCGGTTCGGGTCGACCCCCACGGGAACCTGGCTGGGCGACAGCGTGGACGGCGGAGCGCTGGGCATGGGTAACCTCGCAAGGCGGCTCGGGGGCGGCTTTGGCCCACTCAGAGTAGTACCTCGGCCCCCTCCGGTTACGGGAGGTCGCCCGTTCAGCTGCACGCCGGGCGCCTAAATCGGTGCCACCTGGGCCTTCCGCGCCCGGCCGGACACCGTCAGCCGCGGTGGCGGGGCGGCGGCTGCTGGTGGCGGCTGCTCCAGTCCTGGAGGTACGAGCTCACGGCCGAGCTCCAGATGTCCTCCGACGTCGTGCCCGCCGAGGTCTGGTGCGGAGCGCTCGGGTGCCCGCTCGCCGGCCGTTGCGGCGGCTTCTGCTCCTCGGTGGTGTGCACCGTGGTGTGGTCCACCTGGTCGGTCGCCGTCGGCGCCGTCGGGCTCGCGGTCATGGTCGTGACCGCGGGCGGCGCGGACGAGGGCTTCGACGGCGCGACCGGCACTTCCGCCGGCCGCCCGGCCGAACCGCTTTCCGGTGCCGGCCACAGCGCCCACGTGCCGAGCCCGGCCAGTGCGACAACCACCGCGCCGGCGATCACCACGTACCGCGTGTTGCGCCGGTTCGTCACAGGAGGTGAGGTCTGCGTCCGCTCGGTTTCGTGCTCGGGTCCCGCGGCGGCGAACATCGCGTCGAGGCCCAGGGGCAGCTCGCCGACGATCGACTGCGGTTTCGTGGCCGGGCCCTCGCCCGAGGTGCGCGGCGCGGTGGCGGGCTCCGGGTACAGCCCGCTCGGATCGGACTCGGGCTTCGGCCGCGTGACGAGCGGCGGCCGTTCGCCGTCGATGCGCGGCATCGGCGCCGTCTCCGACAGGCTCACCAGCTTCGCGACGGAGTCGAGCTCGTCGCGACCTTCGCCGGGCCCCGTGCCTGCCATCCAGACCTCCACACCGCCGGGGCCGCGGGCCCGCGGCACGACCGGCGGCAAGATCCTATGAACCTCCGCCCGATCGTGTAAACCCGCCCCCACTTGCTCACCCAGGGTGACGGATTTTCACGGGTGACACACGACCCCGCGCGAGCGCCGCGCAGATCCGGCAGTTGCGCCCCTGATCCACGCCGCGCCCGGAGTCGGTTACGTGCTGACCCCGGCCTGGCCCGCTACCGTCCACAGTGGAAGCCGCCCCGTCGCCGGGGACCCCTCCCGGCCGCGCCGGCCTAGTCTGCGCCCGCCGGGGAAAGGGAGTCGGAGATGCGGGTTCGGGCGGCTGTGGTGCTGGGAGCGTTCGCGCTGGTCGCGGCCGGGTGCACCACGGGCGGGCACGCGCTGCCCGCGCCGCTGCCCCCGGTGCCGGCCGCGGCGCGGGCGCTCGTGGCGTGGTCGCAGGCGGTGTGCACGAGCGTGCAGGCGTTGCAGGGCCTGCAGACCGGGATCGACGAGGTGAACCACACCGCGGCCGACCCGGCGCAGGCCGACTTCCTCGCCTCGCAGATCACCTCCTACGTCAGCGGCATCACCGGGCAGGTCGGCCAAGCGGGGCAGGGCCTCAAGTCCGTGCCGCCGTCCGGGATCAAGGCCGCCGACGCGTACGTGACGCAGCTGGGCAAATCGCTCGACGAGGTGGCCAAGAAGGCGCCGCCGGACACCACCGCGCAGCCGACCCTCGCGCAGGCCCGCGATCTCGCCACCGCCGTCGCCGCCCTGACGCCGGCGGCCGCCGACCTGACCAGGGCGGTGCGCGGCGACGCGAAGCTCAACGCGTCGTACAACGTAGCGCCCGCCTGCGCGCCCGTGCGGCAGTTCGGCCCCGTGGACGCCGCCGCGCCGACCCGCCCGCTCGTGACGTGGGCGGACACGATGTGCGGCGCCGTCACCGCCGCCACGGCCCTCAAGGCGCAGAAGATCGAAGACCTGATCATCAGCGACCCGCGCTACGCCCGGTTGAGCGGCTTCGACCTGGGCAGCTTCATCTCTTCGGCCGGCTCCAGCGTCTCCCGGCTGGTCGAGACACTCGGCACCGTCACGCCGTCGGGCATCCCCGCGGCCGACAAGTACCACGACAGCCTGCTCGCCGCGCTGCGCGCGGTGGCGCCGATGCTGCCGTCCAGCGATTCGCGGACGGCCGACCTGGCCTTCCAGCCCGTCGAGCAGCTGAAACCGCAGGCGGAGCAGATCATCGGGGTGCTGGCGAGCATCGCCCTGCCCACGCCCGACGTGCCCACGATCGCGGCCGCGAACCCGGTGCTGGCGCACTCCCACGACGTCGCGCCACAGTGCCGCCCGCTCGGCTCACCGCCCCCGACGCTGCCGCCCGCCGCCAACGGCACCGACCTGGGCGCGTGCGCCGGCGGCAAGTGCCAGGTCCTCGTCACCGGCCAGGCCGACATCACCGCGAGCGGCCTGACGTTCACCGCGTCCGTCACCTCGAACGGCGTCCGCATCCTGCAGGACTCGGGCGAGCTGAGCTTCGGCATGGGCGGCAGTGGCTCCTTCGGCACCGCGGGCCACATGGTGACCGTCCGCCTCTCCGGGGTCCTCGACGGGAAGGCCGTGCTCGACATCTCGACGGGGTGATCAGCGCCGGAGGGTGACCTCGAACTCGCGGAATCCGTGCCGCAGGTAGAACGCGCGGGCGCCGGCGTTGGCGGCATAGGCGGTGACCTCGAATCCGTCCGCACCGCGGTTTTTCGCCCATTCGTCGAATCGCTCGACGAGCACGGTGCCGACACCGGTGCGGCGTCGCGCGGCGGCGACTCGCATGCTTTCGAGCACCGCCGTCACTGCACCAGGGTGCAGCGGGTCCTGCCGCCTGAGCCGGCCCACGAGATGCCCGGAGACGCCGCGTTCTCCGTGTGCGACAAGGCAAAGCGCGTCCTCGTCGGCCAGCAGGGCGGTGTAGTAGGCCGGGCCTTCGCGCTGCGGCCAGGCGAGGTCCATGCGCGTGTCGTGGCGGCCTCCGTCCTCGCGGAACAGCGCCTCCACCGAGGAGACGAGCGCAGGAATCAGGTCCGCGGACACCGCGGTGATGGTGGGATCCATCCAGGAAACGGTAACCACGCCGATTAAACCTGTAAATATCGAAGGTGCGCCGGCCTCAACCGGCGATCCCACCCGATTTCCAGTACTGCACGCGGACACTGGCGGCACGACACCAGTAAGGTCCACAATGGACGACATCGTCGCCGCACTTCGCGACGGCCTGCGGACGTCGCGAGACAAGACAGCCGAGCTGGAAGCGCACGCCGAATCTCCCGACCGGCTGGTCTCCGCGACGGTCGGCCGGCAGGGCGAGTTGCTACTGCTGGAGCTGGACCCGCGGAGCTGGGTCGCGGTCACCAGGTCCAGCTCGGCCGTCTCGGTCGATGCGGCAAGCCCGGATGCGCTCGGCTTCGGTCATACCGGTCAGCCTGCGCGGGCCACGGCCGGCGAGGCCCCCGCCGACAGCTGACGGCCATCGGCGAAAACCAGGTGCCACCACGTGAAGTGATCAGTAGTCTTCCCGGGCCGCCGACCCCCTGGAGGATCCCGCCATGGCCCCGTTCCCGCCGATCGAACCGTATGCGCACGGACTGCTCGACGTCGGCGACGGCAATCGGATCTACTGGGAGACCAGCGGAAACCCCGACGGCAAACCGGTGCTGTGCGTGCACGGCGGCCCCGGCGGGGGCGGTGCCCGCAACAGCCGCAAGGGCTTCGACCCGGAGAAGTTCCGGATCATCCTGTTCGACCAGCGCGGCTGCGGCGAGAGCGTGCCGAACATCGCGGACCCGGCGGTGGGCCTGGAGCACAACACCACCCACCACCTGATCGCGGACATGGAACGCCTGCGCGAGCACCTCGGCGTCGAGAAGTGGATGCTGTACGGCGGTTCCTGGGGTCCGACGCTCATGCTGGCCTACGCCGAGCGCCACCCCGAACGCGTGTCGGAGATGGTGATGATCGCCAGCTTCACCAGCACTCCTGACGAGGTCGACTGGCTCTACCGCGGCGTCAGCCGGCTGCTGCCCCGCGAGTGGGAAGCCTTCCGCGACGGCGTACCCGAGGCCGAGCGCGACGGCGACCTGCTCGCCGCGTACTCCCGCCTGCTCGCCTCACCCGACCGCGCGGTGCAGCTCAGGGCCGCCCGCGACTGGTGCGCCTGGGAAGACGCCGTGATCGCGCACGAGACCAACGGCAAACCCGGCCAGTACAGCGCCGGCCCCGAGGACCAGCTGATCACGCTCGCCCGGATGTGCGCGCACTACTACGGCCACCACGCCTGGCTGGAGGCCGGCGAGATCCTCGCGAACGTCCACCGCCTGCACGACATCCCGGCGGTGTTCATCCAGGGCCGGCTCGACCTCAGCGTGCCGCTGCGGGCGGCGTGGAACCTCACGCAGGCCTGGCCCTCGGCCGAGCTCGTGGTGATCGACGACTCCGGCCACACCGGCAGCCCCGCGATGGGCGAGGCGGTCCTGAAGGCGATCGCCGGCTTCACACCGGCGTGAGTCAGACGCGGTCGAACGTCACGTCCAGCCGGTACGGGCTGCCCAGGCTCAGCCCGACCTGCCGCCGGATCTCCGCGCCCGGCGCGAGCCGGAACCGCGTGGTCCGGGCCAGCAGCTCCTCGAACGCCACCGCGAGCTGAATCCGCGCGAAGTGCAGGCCCAGGCAGCGGTGGATGCCGAAGCCGAACGACACGTGGGGCACACCGCCACGGTCGAACACCAGCTCGTCCGGCCGCTCGAACCGGGCCGGGTCCCGGTTGGCCGCGGCGAAGAACACGGCGACGCGCTCCCCCGCCTTCACCGGCGTGCCCGCGATCTCGGTGTCCTGCGTGGCCGTGCGGGCCATGAACGCGACCGTGGTCTCGTGCCGCAGGAACTCCTCCAGCTCGCGCTGCCAGCCGCCGGGGGCGCGCAGGATCGGTTCGACGTCGTCGCGGGTCGCGAGGTGGTAGGCGATGTTCGCGATCACGCCGCGCGTGGTGTCGAGGCCGCCGAGGAACAGCGTGGTCACCATGCCGAGCCGTTCCTCGAGGGTGAGCGGCCGGCCGCCGATCGTCGCGGTGACGAGGGCGCGCAGCACGCTGTCCTCGCCGTCGTCCGGTTTCGCTTCCGCTTCGGCCAGCGCCTCCATCGCCAGGCCCGCGAGCGTCTGGAACGCCTCGGGACTGCTGGTGACCGCGGCGTCCTTGGCCGCCGCCACCCCGCGGTCCACGAGGTCGCGGTTGTCCGTCGCGAACACGATCCGCGCGAGCGGACCGGCGCTGAACGGGATCGCGAAGTCGCTCACGATGTCGCACGCGCCGCGGTCCACAAAGGACTCGATCGCCGTGCGCGCGAGCTCACGCAGCTGCGGCTCGTGCCGTGCGAGGGCGGCCCGGGTGAAGAACGGGTTGAGGATCCGGCGGTACTCGCGGTGCTCCGGCGGGTCCGTGTCGATCGGGATCACCCGCACCGGCACGCCGCGGATCGCGGGCTGCGCCGAACTGAACAGCTCCGGCGCGGCGCAGACCGCGCGCACGTCCTCGTAGCGGGTGAGCATGTGGTAGCCGCCGTCCGCGTCGGTGTGCGGGACGGGACAGCCACTTCTGGCGGCCGCGGCCGCCGCCAGCAGGTTCTCGCGCTGGTCTTCGGCGTACAGGTCGACGTTCGCCAGGATCTCCTCGACCGACTTGGCCACGTGCCCTCCCCACTCCGAGGACTCACCACCGTAGGGGCGGGCGGGGGCACGCGGCATCGGCCGCACGGGCGGAAAACGTCGCGCGTTCGGGTCACCGCGCCCGTCACGGACGACGGTCGGGCCGCTCGGCCAGCAAGAGGGCGTCGCCGGGTCCCACACCGTGCCGTCGGCGTGGTCACGACGCCGGCGCGCGATGCCTGACAACGCTTCCAGCACCACCCGGTTCGCGAGGAACGACGTGATGTCCGCGTGGTCGTACGGCGGCGACACCTCGACCACGTCGACACCCACCACCGGCAGCTCGTACGCGATGCGCCGCACGGAGTCCAGCAGCTGCCGGGCGGTGAGCCCACCCGGCTCCGGCGTGCCGGTTCCCGGTGCGTGGCCGGGGTCGCACACGTCGATGTCCACCGACAGGAACACGCCGTCGCACTCGTCGGTGGCGATCCCGAACGCCTCGGTCAGGCACTCTTCGAGCCCTCGCGCGACGATCTCGGTCATCTCGTAGGACCGCATGCCCTGCGCGGCCATCCAGTCGAGCGTCTCCGGGCCGGGCCAGTAGCCGCGCAGGCCGAGCTGCAGGAACCGGTCGCCGCGCACCGCACCCGACTCGATCAGCCGGCGCATCGGCTGGCCGTGGCCCACCAGCGAGCCGAACGCGATGTCGCCGGTGTCGGCGTGCGCGTCGAAGTGCAGCATCGACACCCGCCCCTGGCCCAGGTGCTGTGCCACTCCGGCCGCGTCCGGCCACGCGATCGTGTGGTCCCCGCCCAGCACCAGCGGGATCGCACCCGCGGCGGTGACCGCGTGCACGGCCTCCTGCAGCGAACGCACCGAGCGTTCGGCGTCGCCCGAGTACATCTCGACGTCGCCGGCGTCGAAGACTTTCAGGTCCCGCAACGCGTCCACGCGCAGCGCTAGCGACGGGCGCGAACCATCGGCGGGCAGGTAGCAGCTCTGCCGGATGTACTGCGGGCCGAACCGGGTGCCGGCGCGGTGCGAGGTGCCGCCGTCGAACGGCGCGCCGAGGATCACGACGTCGGCGCCCGGGTAGGTGGCGGGGTCGGCCCAGTCGCAGCGCGCCACGCCGAGGAAGGTGAGGTCCGGGCCGAACTGGGTGCCGTAGCGAGCCATGACGTCCTCCTTGCGGGCCAACCTACCCGCGCGACGCCCTGGATCTGCCCGGATTCGCCCACCGGTCACACCCCGGCCGACGCGGCGCGGCTCAGTTCAGCTCAGTTCAGCTCGGTTCGGCTCAGTTCGCGAAGTCGACGGAGCGGCCGAGCTCGGCCCAGCGCTCGTCCTCCGCCATCAGCTTCGTCATCCCGGCCCGCATCATGGCGACTGCGTCACCGCCGAGCACCAGGTGCAGCGGCGGCTCGGCCAGCTCCACGACCTGGAGGAACACCCGGGCGACCGCGGCCGGGTCGATCGGCTCGACGCCCCGCTTGCTCCGCAGGTGCTCGATCAGCGGGCCCATCGTGGGTGCGTACTCGGGCTTGAACGCGCGGACCTCCATCGACGGTCCGGACCAGTCCGTGCGCATCAGGCCCGGCTCGGCCATGGTGACCTTGATCCCGAGGCCCGACACCTCGTCGTTGAGCACTCCGGAGAAGCCCTCCGTCGCGAACTTCGCGCTCTGGTAGGCGGAAAGACCGGGTGCCGTGCCGCGGCCGCCGACCGAGGTGACCTGGACGAAGTGCCCCGAGTGCTGCGCCAGGAACACCGGCAGCGCCGCCTTGGTCACGTGCACCGTCCCGAAGAACACCGCCTCGACCTGCGCGCGGAAGTCGGCCAGGTCGACCTCCTCGACCGAGGCCATGTTGGCGTAGCCCGCGTTGTTCACCACCACGTCGAGCCGCCCGAACCGCTCCACGGCCGCGGCGACGGCGGCCTCGGCCTGCGCCGGATCGGTCACGTCCAGCGGGAAGCGCAGGAGGTGGTCGCCGTAGCGCTCGTCGAGGTCCTTCAGCGAATCGACCGTGCGGGCCGTCGCCACCACGTCGTTGCCGGCCGCGAGGACCTCCTCCACCACCGCCCGGCCGAGACCGCGCGAACCGCCCGTGACCAGCCACACCTTGCTCATCGTTCGTTCCCTCTCGCCTCCGCGGGGCCGATCCCCGCTCCACCAAGTTAGCGCAACGACGTTCTCTTAACAACACAACGGCGTTGCGGTAAACTGTGCAGGTGGTCACCTCCGAGTTCCAGCGCGCCCGGCGTCCCGAGCACAAGGAGCAGCGTCGCGACGCGATCCTCGCCGCGGCGCGCACGCTCGCGACCCGCGACGGCGTGCGGTCGGTGACGCTCGGGGACATCGCCGGCGAGGTCGGCGTGCACAAGTCGGCGCTGCTGCGGTACTTCGAGACGCGCGAGGAGATCTACCTGCACCTCACGGCCGAGGGCTGGCACGACTGGGCCGCCGGCCTGCACGCGGCACTGGACGAGACCACCGGCGCGACGCCGGCCGAGGTCGCCGACGTCATCGCGCGCACGCTCGACGAACGGCCGCTGTTCTGCGACCTGCTCGCCCACGCGCCCTTGACGCTCGAGCGGCACGTGTCCCTGGACTCGGTACGGGCGTTCAAGCTCTCGACGCTGGAAGCCGTCAGGGACATCGCCGCCCTTTTCACGCGGACGCTGCCCGGCATCGGCGCGGCAGGCGGGCGCCACGTCGTCGGTGCCGTGACGTCGCTGGCCGCCTCGTTCTGGCAGATCTCGCACCCGCCCGACACGCTCGCGCAGCTCTACCGCGAGGACCCGCGGCTGGGCCACGGCGTCGTCGAGTTCACGCCGCGGCTGCGCCACCTCACGGAAGCCGTCATCACCGGCCTGATCTACTCAGCGGACGACGCGTAGCCACAGGTTCGTCGCGAGCGGGGCCTCGGTCTGCGACTTGCGTTCCAGCCGCACCGGCTCGCCACCGGGCCGGTCGAACAGCCGCACGCCGTCGCCCAGCATCACGGGCAGGACCGACACGAGGACCTCGTCGAGCAGCCCGGCGTCGAGGCACGCGCGACCCACGGTCGCGCCCAGGACGTTCACGTACTTCTCCCCCGCGGCCGCCTTCGCCAGCTCGACCCCGCGGTGCAGGTCGTCGACGAACGTCACGTCGGGCGCCGGCTCGGCGGGCCGGTCCGTGAGCACGAACTGCGGCCCCGCCCAGGCCCCGCCGAAGGCCTTGCCCTCGGCTTCGGTGTCGCGGTACGGGTCGTCGCCGCCGTACGTGCGGCGTCCGACGAGCAGCGAGCCGATGTCGGCCACCAGCCGGTCGATCTCCGGGTTCGGGCCGAAGAACTCCTTCACCCACTGCATGTCGCCGCCGGGTCCCGCGATGAACCCGTCGAGCGACATCGCCGCCGAGTAGAGCAGTTTGGCCATTCCGCACCTCCGTGGTCGTTTCCCGTACCGACCGGCGCGGGCCCGGAAACTCATCGGTGCATTTTCCTATAGGATCGTGCACTGTCCCTGCCGAGTCAGCGAGGAGGACCGCGTGACGGTGGTCGTGAAGGCCGAGGCGTTTCTCGTCGATCTCGAAGTGGAGCAGCAGCGCACCGACGCCGTGCAGGCGTTTCTCAAGCAGGAGACGGTGTTCGTCGAGCTGGCCACCGCCGACGGCGGCACCGGGCTCGGCTACTCCTACACGATCGGCACCGGCGGCACGGCCGTGCTCGCGCTGCTGCGCGACCACCTGCTGCCCCGGCTGATCGGCCAGGACTCGCGCCGGGTCGAGGCGGTCTGGACCGACCTGTTCGCCTCGACGCGCGCGACCACCGTCGGCGCGATCACGTCGCTCGCGCTCGCGGCCGTCGACACGGCGTTGTGGGACCTGAAGTGCCGGCGCGCGGGTGAGCCGCTGTGGCGGGTCGCCGGCGGGTTCGCCCCGCGCGTGCCGCTCTACGACACCGAAGGCGGCTGGCTGCACCTGAGCACCGACGAGCTCGTCGCGGGGGCACGGAAATCCGCGGCCGCGGGCTGGGGCGGGGTGAAGGTGAAGGTCGGCAAGCCCACCGCGCACGAGGACCTGGAGCGGCTCACCGCCGTGCGCGAGGCCGTCGGGCCGCGGTTCGACCTGATGGTGGACGCCAACCAGTCCCTCACCGCCGCCGAGGCGATCCGGCGGGCGAAGGCGTTCGAGGCGGTGGACCTGTTCTGGTTCGAGGAACCGCTGCCCGCCGACGACGTCGCCGGCCACGTCCGGCTGTCCGCCGCCACGTCGATCCCCGTCGCCGTCGGAGAGTCCCTGTACTCCGTGGCGCAGTTCCGTGACTACCTGCACCGCGGTGCCGCTTCGATCGTGCAGGTCGACGTCGCGCGCGTCGGCGGGATCACGCCGTGGCTGAAGGTCGCGCACCTGGCGGAGGCGTTCAACGTGCAGGTGTGCCCGCACTTCCTGATGGAGCTGCACGTCAGCCTGACCGCCGCGATTCCCAACGGCCGTTACGTCGAGCACATCCCTCAGTTGCGCGCCATCACGACCGCCGAGATGACGATCTCCGACGGGCACGCCGTCGCCCCGGAGACGCCGGGCCTGGGCATCCCATGGAACCTCGACGCGATGGACGACCGCCGGGTGGCCTAGTCAACACGAGGAGACTGGCCGCAGGGACCAGGGCCAACGCCAGTGCGGCGGAGGCGCCCCAGGCGTCGGCGGCCTGTCCGGCGACGGCCGCGGCGAGCGCGGAGCCGGCCGCGCCGGCGGAGTTGTTCCAGGTGAAGGCCTGGGTGAGTGCCGTGGGGTGAACGGCCTTCTCGGTCTCGACGTTCAGCAGGACCAGCGTGAGCGGGATCGCCGCCTCGGTGAGGGCGACGGCGATCGCGAGCCAGAATGCGTTGGGCGCGAAGGGAAGCAGCAGGGACGCAACGGTGAGGCAGGCGGCGGCTCCGGACAGCTGCCGCCGGGCCGGGGCGCGGTGGCGGCGCAGCCCGTAGCCCCAGCCCGACAGCAGCCCGCTGACGCCGGCCGCGGCGACGATCGGCGCGGCCGGGGTGCGGTGGCCGAGGGCGAAGGAGCTCACCGAGACCTGCGTGGTGCCGAAGTACAGGCCGAGGGCCAGGTTCATCAGGGCGATCCGAACGAAGGCCGGGTCGAGCAGCTTCCGTCCGGTGTGGACTTTCGGCGCGGGCCGGGGTGCCGTGCCGCGCTGGGCGGCCAGCACCGCTCCCCCGCTGAGAAGCAACCCGGCGGCCAGCGCAGTGGCCAGGGCCGGGTGTCCGGCCGCGCCGAGCGAGGTGACCAGGACCGGGCCGAGGAGGAACGCGCCGGCATTGGCCAGCGACTCCAGCGAGAACGCGGTGGGCGCCTCGTCGATCCGCTCTCGCAACAGGTACACCCACCGCGCCCCGGACAGCGCACCGAGCTGCGGCACGACCGCGCCGGCCCCACTGGCGGCGACGACCACCACCGCCGCGCTGGAAGTCCCCAGCACCACGGCCATCGCGCCACCATGCAGAACAAGACACAGCGGCAGCACGCGCGGCTGCCCGAACTTGTCGATGAGCCGGGCAGCTTGCGGCCCCACCACCGCCTCGGCGAGCGCGAACCCACCGCTGGCGAGGCCGGCGGCGCCGAAAGACCCGGTGCGCGCGTGCACCAGCCACACCAGGCCGAGCCCCGTCATGGCAATCCCCACGCGCCCCACCGCGGCTGCCCCGAAGAACGCCGCCGCACCCCGCGTACCCAACAGCGACCGATAACCACCGGCGCGAGACATGACCAGTCCTTCTCGCCACCCGGTGGGGCGAGCCACGCACGCCGGGGGAAGCCAGGCCCGAACCAATGCGGGCCCGGACGACTCTCGCGAACATAGCAGCACACGGCCGGTCACCCTCTACCGAAATTCAGGTGCGCGCAGCCCGCGCCCGACGCACCGCGACTCACCCCGCACCGGTCGCCGAAAGGCCGGTCGCGCCGCCGCCTCCGAAATTCGGGCGCGGTCGGTCCGCGGACCGCGGCCTGGGTCGTGCAGCCGTCAGGCGAAGCAGGAGAGTGGCCCGCGGGCGCGCACCGGATCAGTCCTCTTCGGACTGCTCCGATCCGGCGTCGTAGGCGTTGTGCAGCCGGGCGCGCGAGCGGTCCAGGTGCGTCCGCATCGCGGCCGCCGCGGCGGGGCCGTCGTGGGAGGCGATGGCGTCGACGATCGCCGTGTGTTCGCGGGTCGTCTCAGCGGCGATGCCCACGCGGAAGTAGAGGCGGTAGCCGTGGGTGTGGGCGTGGAGGCGGGCCAGCGCGTCGGCGATCAGCGGGTTTCCCGAGGCCTCCGCGATGACGCGGTGGAGGCGGGCGTCGAGGACGGCGAAGTCGCGGTAGGCGTGGTAGTCGTCGGCCGCGGGGTGGGCGGTCATGGCGGCGCAGGCCGAGCGCAAGGATTCCACCGACGCCTTCGAGGCGGCGCCGGCGGCGAGGCGGGCGGCCTCGGGTTCCAGGAGGACGCGGACGTCGAACAGATGGTCCAGTTCGGTCTCGTCGAGCACGGGCGCCACGACGTAGCCCGCGTTGGGCCGGGTCGCGACGAGGCCGTCGGACTCCAGCTTGGTCAGCGCCTCGCGCACGGGGGTCGGCGAGACGTCGAGGCGTCGGGCGATGCCGTCGATCGACAGGCGGCTGCCGGGCGCGACGTCGAGGTCCATGAGCATCGCCTTGAGTGCCTCGTACACGCTGTCACGCAGGATGGTGCGCGGCGGCAGGGTCAGCCTCGGGTGCTCGGGCAGGTCCACCGCAGGGTTCTTCCGTCGCGCCACCCGGAAAGCGTAGTCCCCCGCGAACGCTCAGCGGCGCGCCAGTTGCCGGTTGACCGCCGTGTGGCAGCCGAGGCACGCCGGCACGGCCCGCACGTCGGTGCCGGACACCAGCGCGACCGTGGCACCCGGCACGGCGAGCTCGTCGCACACCGAGTGGTGGTGTCCCAGCACCGAACACACGCACCGGCACAGCTGCACGGTCTGCCTCGGTTCCGCGGCCATCGGAGCCCTCCTCCCGGAAATCCCCAGCAGAAGAGTGATAGCCCCTCCACCGCCCGAAAAGCGCAGCCCGATCCGAGAGGAAGGTCGCCCAGGGCACGGTTCGTGCGCGGACGTCAGTTCTCCCGCGTCGACACCGGGTCCGGCACGGCGGCCGGCAGCGGCGGCAGGCCCGCCCGGATCTGCCGGTAGAGCCGCGGCCCCGGCGACACGAGCCCCGGTACGGGACGCAGCTCGACCGGGCCGGTCGCCGTCAGGTCGCGCAGCACCAGGTACAGGTGGCTCAACGCCCGCAGCACCGGATCCTTCGCCCGGTCGCCCGGCGCCGCCGGCGTGTACGCGAACAACGCCACATCCGCGCTCGCCAGGGGACCGCGCACCGCCGTCGTGGGCTCGCCCACGGGCGTCGCGGCCAGCTCCTCGACCGCCGCCGCCAGCGCCGTGCACGCCGCGACCGGACCTTCCGGGTTTGCGCTGCACGCGCCTTCCGGCCAGCGGACCGCGACGGCGAGCGCGCGGCCGTGCGTGGCCAGCGCCGCGTAGAGCGAAAGCCGGTGCCGCAGCCTCGGCGAGTCCGTGCCGCCGAGGATGGGCCGGGTCAGCGGCCGCGCGACGAGCGCGAGCTGGTAGCGGCGGTGGTCCAGGGCGCGCGCGAGGGCGTCGAAGTCGGGCTGCGGGTCCACGGCCTTGCCGTGCTCCAGCCGCTCGGCCGCGGCCTGCAGGATGTCCCCGAGGGCCGTCAGCAGGTTGTTCCGCGCGTTGCGCACGGTGTCCCGGGTGGACAGTGGGATCACCAGCACCGCCACGAGCAGCCCCGCCACGGCGCCGGCCGCGGTCTCCTCGAGTCTGAGCAGCAGCAGTCCCGCGGAGAACTCGTTGAGCACGCTGTAGAGCTGCCCGACCATGATCGTGACGAAGAAGATCATGTACGCATAGGAAATCTGGATCAGGTAGAAGCCGAAGAACATCGCGCCGCAGATCGTGACCAGCACGGCGGCGGTGTTGCCCGCCGTCAGCTCGGCGAACCCGACCGACGCGAGCAGCCCCACCAGCGTGCCGAGCACGCGGTTGAAGCCCTTGATGAACGTCTCGGTGCGCGTGGCCGTGCCGGTGAACATGAAGAACGCCGCCAGCACCGCCCAGTAGTAGCGCGCCGAGGACAGCTCCTTGCCGATGAGGATGGCGAGCCCGCCCGCGATCGCGCTCTGCACCGCCTGGCGTGTGATGAAGTCCAGCCGCGCCAACGGGTTCCACTTCGACTGCCGCGGCAGTACGTCGCCCGCCGCGGCGGGCGAGCCGGGCAGGTTGCCGAACGCGAGCCCGACGGCGGGTTCGAAGTCGTCCACCGGTTCGGCCGCGATCTCCTCGGGTTTCGGCGCGGCGTCGAACACTGCGACGACCTCCAGGGCCGCCGCCGCGAAGTGCCGAGCGGGCCACCAGCCGCCCCCCGCACCGCCGGTGCCCTCGGCGTGCCCCGCGAGCCGGTAGGCGACCTCGCTCGCGCCGCGGTCGTCACGGCGGGCCAGGCGATCGGCCACCTCGGCGGCGAGCACGGTGAGGCCGGAACCGCTGCGCAGCAACGAGTCCGCCGCCGTGGCGAGCTCGTCGAGCAGGTGGTGCGCGTCAACCATCTGCCGCCGCAGCGAAGCCGCCGAGCGCCCGCGCGGCACCGCGCCCGGCTGCGCCGACCAGCCTTCGACCATCAGCGCGGTGTCGGCCAGCCGGGCCTGCCGCCGTTGCAGCCGGCGCCGCAACCGCGCCTCCTGCTTGGGGTCGCGGTTGGCCAGCAGGTCGGCGCACGCCCGCGCCACGGCCCGGCCGCGCGCGTCGAACGCGCGCAGCACGCGACGCAGCGTCCTCGTGGTGCTGGTGTTCAGCACGGTGACGAAGAGCAGCAGCAGCCACGCGCTCGCGACGACCACGGCGAGCAGCAGGCTCGGCAGCGTCGCGAACGTCGCGTGCAGGAACGCCGCGAAGAAGTAGCCCATCCAGCCCATGAAGCCGTAGAAGAAGAACGGCCCGCCGAACTTGCGGACGTACACCGACAGGAACATCACCAGCACGAACACGGCCAGCATCAGGTTGCCGTTGTCGCCGACGAGCACGCCGAGTGTCATGCCCGTGCCGAGCGCGACCGGGAAGAACGCGGCCGTGCGGGTCTTGACCCACCGGCTGCCGTCGCCGAGCGCCATCGCGCCCATCATCCCGACGACCGCGCCGAGCAGCATCGAGGTGAGCGTGCCCATGGCGTCGGCACCGGTGAGCTTGGCGACGAGGTACTCCACCGCCAGTGCGCTGGCCATGCCGATGGTCGCGGAACCGGCCGATCTCAACCGGTTGAGACCCGGATCCGAAGCGACGACCCTGTCCCGGAACTCCCTGGCCGTGGGCAGCACAAAACCCGCCTTCCCGTGCGTACGGAGTGATCACCGGTATGATACCGATAAATACCGGTGTCATACAGGGGTTTGGAGTCCGAGTGATCGAACCGACTTTCGCAGCCTCGAAGCGCGCGGATCGGCTCGCCGAGACCGGCGACACACTCGACGTGCTCGAACTGGCCACCGCGGTGCTCGTGCGCAACTTCGAGCTGCTGCGGCGGCGCACCGACGCCTACGCCGAACTGGACCAAGCGGAGTACCTGCTGCTGCGCACTTTGGACGAACTGGGTTCGGCGGACGTCGGAACGCTCGCCGGGGCACTCGGGCTAGACCCGTCCACCGTCGGCAGGCAGGGCTCGGTGCTGCTCGGCAAAGGACTCGTCGAGCGCAGCCCCTCGGCCGCCGACCGCCGGCGCAGCATCCTCACGCCGACGGAGGAGGGGCGCCACCGCATGCGCGTGACGCAGTCGCGCCGCCGCAACGCGTCCGCGGAGCTGCTCGGCGACTGGAGCGAAGAGGACCTGCGCTCCTTCGGCTCGCTGCTGAGCCGTTACAACAAGGCCGTCGCCCGGCGTTACCTGACGGCACCCGACGACTGAGCGCCCTGCTCCCCCGCGGCCAGGTCCGCGTGGGTGTCTCGCAGTGCCCGCTTCACGATCTTCCCGCTCGGGTTCTTCGGCAGCGCGTCGGTGAAGACCACGTATTTCGGGCACTTGTAGCCGGCCAGGTGCTCCCGCGCGTGGACGAGCACGGCCTCGGCCGTCAGCTCCACGCCCTCGCGCGGGACGACGGCCGCCGTCACCGCTTCGATCCAGCGCGGGTGCGCGACGCCGAACACCGCGACCTCGGCCACGCCGTCCAGGCGGTAGAGGGCTTCCTCCACCTCGCGGCTGGCCACGTTCTCGCCGCCGGTCTTGATCATGTCCTTCTTGCGGTCCACCACGGACAGGTAGCCCTCGTCGTCGAGCACCCCGAGGTCACCGGAGTGGAACCAGCCGCCGGCGAACGCGGCGGCCGTCTTCTCCTCGTCCTCGTAGTAGCCGAGTGTCGCGTGCGGGCTGCGGTGCACGATCTCGCCGACCTCCCCGGGCGGCAGCTCGCGGCCGTCCTCGTCGACGATGCGCGTCTCGACGTTGAGCGAAGCGCGGCCCGCCGAGCCGGCCTTCGGCAGTTGCTCGTGCGGGCGCAGGATCGTGGCGAGCGGCGCCATTTCGGTCTGGCCGTAGAAGTTCCAGAACTCGACGTCCGGCAGCCGCCGGGCCAGCTCGCGCAGCACCTCGACCGGCATCGCCGAAGCGCCGTAGTAGCCCTTGCGCAGGCTGGAGAGGTCGGTGGTGTCGAACGCCGGGTGGCGCAGCAGCGAGATCCACACCGTCGGCGGCGCGAACAGCTTCGTGGCGCGCTCGCGCTCGACGGCCGCCAGCAGCGCGGCCGGGTCCGGGCCGGGCAGGATCACGCTGGTGGCGCCGAGGTAGACGTCCACGGAGAAGAAGCAGTCCAGCTGTGCGCAGTGGTACAGCGGCAGCGAGTGGACCTCGACGTCGTCGGCGCTCATGCCGCCGTCGATCACGCACGACACGTACTGCGCGATCAGCGAACGGCTCGACAGCAGCACACCCTTCGGCCGCGACTCGGTGCCGGAGGTGTACATCAGCCGCAGCGGGTCGTCGTCGGCGACGGCCACGCCGGGGTCGGTCTCGTCGCCCGGGCCGTCGATCCAGGTGTCGACGTCTTCCCAGTCTGCCCAGTCTTCGGCGGTGCCGCCGAGGCGGCCGCGCACCACGTCCCCGAGCCCGGCGCGCTCCAGCGCCGCGGCTCCCGTGGCGAGCAGCGCGTCTTCCGCGATCAGCCCGGACGCTCCGGCGTGGCCGAGGATGTAGGCGATCTCGTCGGCGCCCAGCATGAAGTTGACGGGCACGAGAACGACCCCGAGCCGGGCCGTCGCGAACGTCAGCACCACGTACTGCAGGCAGTTGTGGCTCAGCAGCGCGAGCCGGTCGCCCTTGGCGAGCCCGCGCTCGGCGAGGCGGTGGGCGCAGCGGTTCACGGCCGCGTCGAACTCCGCGAAGCTCAGCCGCCGCTCACCGTCGACCACGGCGACCTTGTCCGGGTACCGCGCGACCGTGCGCCGCAGCAGGTCACCGACGGAGTGTTGACGCGCGTGCTGGATCGCTTCGCCGGTTTCGGCGCTGAACGGGCTCGGCATGGTCCGGAGTTTCATCCACCGCCGCGCGGGGCGCAACCCTGGCGCGCGGCCGCAAGCGGCCGAGCCGAGCGGCACCGGTTAAGCTCCGTCGGCGCACCTCGGGGGACGAAGAAGTGGACGAGACGGAAGCACCGACGCTCGATCGGCCGGACATCACCGGCCGGCTGCCCCGATATCGGCTGCTGCGCCAGCTCGCCAAGACGAACATGAGCGAGGTCTTCGAGGCCTACGACCTCGTGGCGCAACGGCCGGTGGCGCTCAAGGTCGTCGGGCCGGAGTTCATGGCCGAGCCGGGGTTCCGCCGGCGCTTCGAGCGTGAGACGAGCATCGCGCTGGCGCTGGACCACCCGCACGTCGTCGCGTCCTACGACGCGGGGTTCTCCGCCGACGGGCACCTCGGCTACCTCGCGATGCAGTTCGTGCCCGGCACGAACCTCGCACGGCTGATCCACCGGCGCGGCGCGTTGTCGTTCGAGCAGACCGTGGCGATCGGACGCGGGGTCGGCGCCGCGCTGGACGCCGCGCACGCCCGCAACCTCGTGCACCGCGACGTGAAGCCGGGCAACATCCTGCTCGAAGCCGCGACCGGTGGCGTGTACCTGTGCGACTTCGGCATCGCGCGCAACCTCGACCTCACGCGGCTCACGGCGACCGGCGGGTTCCTGGGCACGATGAACTACGCCGCGCCGGAGCAGCGCGAGGGCCGGCCGGTCGGCGCGGCCGCCGATGTGTACGCGCTGGCTTGCGTGCTCTACGAATGCCTCTCCGGCAGTCCGCCGCACCACCACGCCGACTTCGCGCACCCGGGCGTCGCCGCGTTGCGCCGTGCCCTCGACCGGGATCCGGCCAAGCGGCACCGGACGTGCGCGGAGCTCGTCGACGACCTCGTGGCCACGACCCGGGCCGCCGAAGGGGCCGCGCGGCGCAAGCGCCGATGGCAGGTCGTGGGCATCCCGGCCGCCGCGCTCGTGGTGGTGGGCTTGCTCGTGCTGTGGTTCACCACCGGCGGTTCGCCGGGCACCGCCGACTCGACGCTGGCCCGCGTGCCGACCGCTCTGCGCGACGGGTGCGCCGCGGCGAACCGCCCGGCACCCGGCGCGACCGCCACGGTGACGTGCCACGACGCGTCCGGGCAGGCGACGACCACGGCGCTCTACGCGACTGCGCAGCAGGTCGCGGCCGCGTACGCCGAGGCTGTCACGGGGGCCGGCGTCGACACGGACCAGGGCGACTGCGCGAGCGCGCCCGGCGGCGAACACCGGTACCCCGCGACCGGGCCCGCGCGGGGACGAGTGCTGTGCCAGGACCGCGACGGCACCGCGACGGTGGTCTGGACCGACGAGCAGGCCCGCACCGTCACCCGCGCCGAAGCACCCGACGACGTCGCGCTGCGCAGGGCGTGGGCCGGCTGGACGAACTGGGCTCCCGCCGCGTTTCCCACCCCGGACGAGAAGGCCCTCCTCGACGTCGCCGCCGGCTCCGCGTGCCGGCGAGCGGCACCCGCGGACCTCGACGCGTACTCGGGGGCCGTCGCGGGGATCACCTGCACGCCGCAGGGCACGGGCGCCCGCCAGGTGTCGTACTACCGGTTCGCCGACGTGCCGGCGCTGCGCTCGGCGTTCACCGGTCTCGTCGGCGCGGCGAAAGCGCCCAGCGGCAGCGGGTGCCCGGGCGGCGCTTTCCTCGGCACGACGCGATTCGACTGGCTCAGCGTGGACCTCGGGCAGGTGCTGTGCCACCCCGGTCCCGAGGGCACGGTGGCGATGGACTGGAGCCTCGAAGCGTTCTCGATGATCGGCCACGTCACAGGTTCCTCGCCCGACGCCACCGGCGGGTGGTGGTCGCAGTGGCACCTCGCGCCGTTGAGCCGGATCGTGCGCGAGGTGAACACCCACGCCACACCGGCGTTCCCCACCGACGCCGAGCGCGCGTTGCTGCAGCACGTGCCACCGCAGTCGCGGCTGAACTGCGTGCGCCCGGCGGCGGACCAGAAGTGGCAGGACCTCGGTGCGGTGACCGCGGTCGCGGCTGTCGCGTGTGGACGGACGAGCGGCGCCGGGCTGGTGGTCTACTACCAGCTGCCCGACGCCGCGACGATGCGGCAGGTGTTCAACAGCACCGGCGACAGCGAGGCCGCGTGCACGAGCCTGCCGAAGGGCTTCTCGGGCGACCGGCCGTACTCACGCGGCGGGCGCACGGGCCGGCTTTCCTGTGCGACCGAGGATCCCGGCGGCGAGCGCGTGCTCAAGTGGACGGACGACGCGACGGGCATCGAGACGGTCGCCCACCGCGGCAACGATCCGTTCGCGCTGATCGACTGGTGGACCCACGACGCCGGGCCGGTGTGAGCGCTTTCAGCCCTGTACGGTCCCGCCGACGGACGCGCTGCCGCTGATGTGCGAGCCGGGCGAACCCGCGCCGGCGGCGCCGGTGTGGATGCCTTCCTTGCCGTCGACGATCGAGAACATGTCGACGGTGCCCTTGGTGCCACCCGCGTAGGAGATTTCGAGTGTCCACTGGTGCGGTTTGCCGTCGGCGGGCACGGTGAGCGACTGGCGCCACGGCAGGGTCACCGCGCCGGTCTGCTTCGTCACGCCGTCGAGGGTGTACTTGATCTGGGTCAGCTTGCCCTCGCCCGTCGCGTTGAGCACGAGGGTGTGGGGCTCGCGGTCGGGCACCGAGGTCGGGGGCGGGGCGACCGAGGTGGACGGCGCGGGTGCGGAGGTCGCCGGCGGCGCCGCCGCGGGGGCCGGGTCGCTCCCGCACGCGGTGAGGGCGGCGAGCAGAGCCGCGGCGGCGGCCGCCCTGGCGGTGGTGCGAAGATCCATGCGCGCACCGTACCGGCCTGCGACGGGACCGGTCCCCGATTCGAGAGGACCCGAGGTGGCCCCTTTTCCCGCTGACGATCCGGCGTCCGAGACACCGGGTGCCGTCGTGGTCCGCGGCCTGGCGGGCACGGCCGTGGTGCTGCCCGCCGAGTACGCGCGGCTGCCGTTCGGCCGGCAGCCCGGCCCGGATGGCGTCAAGGTCGGCGAGGACGACCCGCGCGTGAGCCGGGAGCACGGCGCGCTGACCTACCGGCGGGGCTGGTGGCTGCTGAGCAACTCCGGCCACACGCCGATCGAGTTCTCCCCCACGCGGCTGCTGCACTCCGACGACGAGCCCGAACCGCTGCCGGCCGGCTTCACCACGCTGCTCGTGGTCGGCTCGGGCGGGCGCAAGCACCCGCTCGAAGTCCGCGTCAACGCGCCCGACCACAACCGCCCGATGCCCGTCACCGGCCCGACCCTGCCCGGCCGGCGGTGGGACCTCACTCCCGCCCAGCGGCTCGTCCTCACGGTTCTCGGCCAGCAGTACCTGCGGCGGGAGATCCAGTCGCAGCCCATGAGCCGCGGCCACGTCGCCGAGATCATGGGCGTGCTCGAGCCGGGCGGTGAGTGGGACGTGAAGAAGGTCGACCGCGTGATCGCCGCCGTGCGCGACCGGCTCTCGGGTCAGGGCGTGCGCGGGCTCAAGCGCACGGAGGTGCCGGAGCCGATCGGGAACTCGCTCAACCACAACCTGCTGACGGAGCTGGCGATCACCACGAACTCCCTGACCCGCGCCGACCTCGACGTCCTGGACCGGCTCGACTGACCGGCGCCACGGTGCGGCGGCCGGAAGTCCTCGGCGAAGATCCGCACCGTGACCACCGTCGCCACGCCGACCGGCTGGGCCAGCTGCCGAACCACCCGACGAGCACGGACCCGGGCAAACCCGCGCAAAGCCGGACGAGTGGCGGCCATGTGCGGCACCGCGGCGACCGGGGCTGGTCACCCGCCGAGCTTCGTCTCCAGCCACGCCACCACGCGCTCCCACGACTGGTTCGCCGGGTCGATCACCTCGAAGTGGCCCGCGCCCGGGACGTTGAGGGTCTCGGCGGCGTAGGGGCTGCTGGCCTGGGCGGCCGGGACGATCTCGTCCGCGTCGCCGTGGACGATCAGCAACGGGACGCCCGTGTCGGACGGGGTCGCGAGGGTGTAGCGGTCCGGGACCTCGGCCGGGGTGCCGCCGAGGAGGGCGGCGACCAGGCCGTCGCCGGCGAGGGCGGCGACGGCCGGGACGTACGCGGGGTCTGCTTCGACAGGGGCGCCGGCCGGAGCCGGCAGATCCGGGTCGGCCAGTTCACGGCCGAGGCGGGCGTCGGCCGCCCCGCGCAGGTCGAGCAGGCCGGCGAGGGACACGACGGCGACCGGCGTGATCTTCGGGCCCGTGCCGGGCGCGGAAGCGGGCAGAGCCGAGCGCCCCGCGGCCCAGGCCGAGAGCTGGCCGCCGGCGGAGTGGCCGACGAGGACCACCTTCGAGACGTCGAGCGCCGGGTCGAGGGTGGCGACGGCGTCCACGGCCGCGGCGAAGTCGGTCAAGGTGCCCGGCCAGCCGCCGCCGGGTTCGCCCAGGCGGCGGTACTCGACGTTCCACACCGCGAACCCGCGCGCGACGAGGTCGTCGGCCAGGCGGGTCATCTGGCGGCGGTCGTACAGCGCCGTCCAGAACCCGCCGTGGGCGAGCACCACCACCGGGAACGGCCCGGCTCCCTCGGGCCGGTACAGCTCCCCCACCTGCGACGGCGAAGCCCCGTAGGCAATGGTCCGGACCCTCGCGCCCGCCGGGTCGTCGTAGCGGACGCCCCGCTCGGAGCTCACCAGAGTGTCGAGCGTGGCGAAGAACGCGGCGATCTCCGGCTGGTTCGCCCCCTTCGCCCGCGAGGCGTCCCACGCCGTGTCGTCGGTCCACTCGACGAAGTCCAGCCAGGTGTCCGCCGAAACCCGCACCAGGCGCGCGGCCACGAATCCGCGCCGGTCCCGTCGGAACGCCTCCACCATGCCGGGGCGGGCGTCCAGCATCGCCTGGGTCCGCTCGGGACGGACCGTGAAGGTCGTCAGCTCGATCACCGACATCGTGGGCTCCTCGGGTCGAATTAGTCACCAAAAATGACTAACACGGACCCTAGCCACCCCATTCCCGGCGGGCAACCCGCGCCGCGGATCGGCGGGCCACGCCACACCGTCCACTGTGGTCCCGCACACGGCGGCGCCGCGGACCACTACGATGCAGGCGAGCCGACAGGAGAGTGATCCGATGCCCGACGACGCCACCCCCGCCGACGGCGGCGATTCGCTCACCGAGCGGATCACCGGCCGCCTCGCCGGGATGTCGCGGGCCGAGCGCGCCGTCGCCGAGTACCTGCGCCACCACGCGCGCGAGGCGATCTTCGCCACCGCCGAGCAGATCGGCTCGGCCACGGGCACGAGCGACGCCACCGTGGTCCGCACCGCCAAGACGCTCGGCTACAGCGGCCTGGCCGACATGCGCCAGCACCTCGCCCGGCAGGTGGTCACCGAGACCAGCCCGTCGATCGAGCTGCGCCACCGCCAGATCGGCGAGCCGACCGGCGAGCCCACGACCGTGCTCGCGCGCGTGTTCACCGAGGCGACGGAACGGCTGGCCGAGACCTGGCGCCTCGTCTCGGAGGAGGACTTCGAGAAGGCGGTCGACCTGCTCGCCGGCGCGCGTGAGGTGCTGGCCTTCGGCATCGGCCCGTCGAGCTTCCTCGCCGGGTACGTCGCGCTGCGCCTGGGCCGGATGGGGCGGCGCGCCCGCGCCAGCGGCGCCACCGGGTTCCGCCTCGCCGACGACCTGCTCGGCCTCGGCGAGGGCGATGTCGTGGTGCTGTTCCTGCCCAGCCGGCTCCTCGGCGACATCGAGGTGCTGCTCGACCGCACGCGCGAAGTCGGCGCGCACACGCTGCTGATCACCGACTCGCTCGCGCCCGTGTTCGGCGACCGCGTGGCCGTGGCCCTGCAGGCGACGCACTCCCCCAGCAACTTCACCGGCGAGATGCTCAGCGCCGAGGTGCTGGCCGACGCCCTGCTGCTCGGGCTGGCCTCGCGCGACGAGGACCACGCCAACCGGACCTCGGAGCTGCTCACCACGTTGCGCTCGCGGCTGATCCAGGGCGACAGCCGCGACTACGTGCCGCGGCGCAAGTCCGGCAACCCCCGCAAGGGCTGACCGCGCGCCCGGAATGTCCGGGGTTCACGGCCGGCGTGATCGCATTTGTACGGCGCGTGTATCGGCTCGGGCGAACCTGGTTCCCACACCCACTGGGGATCAGGAGGACCGAGGATGAGAATCGCGAAACGCACGCTGGGCCTGGTCGCGTTCGCCGCGGCACTGACGCTGTCGGGCATCGCGCCGGCGCTGGCCGCCGACGCCAGCGGCACCGTGCACACCGACTCCGGCGCGCCGCTCACGGTGCGCTCGGCGCCCGGCACCGGCGCGAGCTCCGTCGGCACCATCGCCGACGGCACGGCCGTGGTCATCGACTGCCAGACCACCGGCGACACCGTGACCGGCAAGTACGGCACCAGCAACATCTGGGACCACGTCGCCGCCAAGGGCGGCTACATCACCGACACCTACGTCTACACCGGTTCCGACGGCCGCATCGCCCCCGACTGCACCGGGGTCCCGACGCCGCCGCAGAGCACCTGCTCCACCTCGGGCCTGGGTGACGCGAAGACCTGCGCGGAGGCCGTGGCGTACGCCAAGACCCGCGTGCACACCACCAACATCGCGTCCTACGACGGCTGGTGCGACCGCATCAACGCCCAGAACTACGGGTTCTCCGCCAGCGGGTCCGAGACCGCGTACGTGCACTGGACCCAGATCCCCGCGCAGTACAAGCACGCCGGCGACCAGAACGTGCCGGCCGGCGGCCTCGCCTTCTTCTCCAACGGCGGCGCGGGCCACACCATGATCTCCATCGGCGGCGGCCAGTTCCTGTCGAACGACATCCACGGCGCGGGCACCTACACCCAGACCACGATCTCGGAGATCAAGAGCAAGTGGGGCCAGACCTACCTCGGCTGGTCGCAGCCGTGGTTCAAGGTCAACCACTGACCGGTCCGCCACTGGACCTTCGAACGCCGCACGATCCCGCACCGCTCGGTCCACCGCCGAACGGTCGGCCCTGACCCGCTCGGGGAGCGCACCACGGCCCCGCCCGGCACCTGCCGGGCGGGGCCTTTCCGCATCTGCGCCCCCGCCCGGCAGTCGTTTCGCGGTGTCCCGGACAGCGGGACCCGCCCGCCCGAACCACGGCAGCGGCCTTCCGTACGCTCGCGGGAGCGATGTCCGTTCCGAGGCCTCACCGAGCCGCGCCGATTTCCCGCCGTCCGCGCGCCAGGCGGACCAGCCCGTACCACTGGACCGGGCCGCGCCCCTTTTCGCGGACAGCTTCTGTCCGCGTCCCGCGTTCCGGCGAGGTCTTCACGAACAACCGCCACGGCGGGACAAACCCTGCCCGGTAAAGGTTTTCCGGTGCGCCACCTGCACTTTTGCGCCGCGCGTTCGTAACCGGCCGGACACGCAGCGTCAAACTCCGCGTCGCGATTACAACGTCTTGGCAACCGGCTTGACACCAGCTGTGGTCCGGACCACTCTGCTCAACATTGGTCTACACCATTTGTCACTCGACCGGCCTGGGGGCCGGACACCGAAAGGACAGACAAGTGAAGCGCTGGCTCAAACTGGCGGCGGGTGCCGCCGCCCTCACCCTCGCGACAGCCGGGTGTGCCGGTTCGGGCGGCGGTGACACCGCGTCCGGCTCGGGTGGTTCGGACGGTGGCACGCTCACGGTCTGGCTCATGGACGGCTCCGCGCCGGACAGCCTCACGGGTGCCCTCAACAAGGAGTTCGAGGCGGCCCACGCCGGGGTCAAGGTCAACTACCAGATCCAGCCGTGGAACGGCATCCAGCAGAAGCTGACCACCGCGCTCGCGAGCGACACCCCGCCCGACGTGATCGAGGTCGGCAACACCCAGACCCCGGCGTTCGCCTCCGACGAGGTGCTCACCGACCTGTCGGCCGACGTCAACAGCCTCAACGGCTCGCAGTGGCTGACCGGGCTCAAGGCCTCGGGCGAGTACGAGGGCAAGACCTACGGCGTGCCGTTCTACGCCGCCAACCGCGAGGTCCTCTACCGCAAGGACATGTTCGAACAGGCCGGCATCACCGCGCCGCCGACCACGGACGCGGAGTGGCTCGACGACATCGCCAAGCTGAAGGCGAAGTTCGGCAGCGACAAGGACTTCCAGCCGCTGTACCTGCCGGGTCAGTACTGGTACGCCCTGCTGTCGTTCATCTGGGACAACGGCGGCGACGTCGCCAAGGCCGAAGGCAAGGGCTTCAAGTCGACGCTCGACTCGGCCGGTTCGAAGGCGGGCCTCGAGTTCTACAAGCAGCTCGTGGACGCCTCCGGCACCACCGCGCCGAAGGACAACGACGAGGCCACGCCGCAGCAGGCCGGCATCTACGGCGGCGGCAAGGTCGCGATGTTCATCGGCACGCCGGGCGAGGTCGCCACGGCCGCGAAGACCGACCCGAGCATCGCCGACAAGACCGGCGCGTTCCCGATCCCGAGCAAGACCGCCGGCCAGTCGGCCCCGGTGTTCCTCGGCGGCTCGAACCTGGTGATCCCGCTCAACAGCAAGCACGCGGACCTCGCCAAGGACTACCTGAAGCTGCTCACCAGCACCAAGTACATGAGCCAGATGGCCGCCGCCGGCTACGTGCCGGGCACCTCGACCGACACCAGCGCGCTGGACAAGGACCCGCTCGGCGGCGTGATGGCGAAGGCCTCGAAGAACGGCCGCGCGGTGCCCACCAGCCCGAAGTGGGGCGAGGTCGAGGCCGGCCAGAACCCGCTGAAGGACATGCTCACGGCGTACCTGACCGGGAAGAAGTCGATCGACCAGGCCACGGCTGACGCCAACGCCGCCCTCGACAAGATCATCGGCGGATGACCGCCACCAAAGTCGTGCCGATGCCGGCGGGGGCCACCCCGCCGGCATCGGCGCGCGTCACCCCGGAGAAGCCGCGGCGCCGGGTCGGGATCGGCGAGCGGATGATGCCGTACCTGCTGCTCCTGCCCGCCCTCGTCGCGGTGCTGGTGCTGCTCGGCTGGCCCACGATCCAGATGCTCGGCATCAGCCTGCGCAAGCTCGACCTGCACGAGCTCGTGACCGGCAAGGCAGTGTGGATCGGGTTCGACAACTACACCGAAGAGCTGACCGACCCGGAGTTCTGGTCGGTCGCGGTGCGGACGGTCGTGTTCACCGCCCTGCTGGTGGCGGCCACGCTGCTGGTCGCGCTGGTCATCGCCGTGCTCATGCGCCACCTCAACCCGGTGGTCCGGATCATCCTGCAGATCTCGCTCGTGCTCGCCTGGGCCGTGCCGGTGATCGCGACGACCACGGTGTTCCAGTGGATCTTCGACCAGCAGTACGGGATCCTGAACAAGACCCTGGACCGGCTGGGGTTCCACTCGTTCATCGGCTACTCGTGGTTCTCCACCGGCGCGAGCACGCTCACGGTGATCGGGCTGCTGGTGCTGTGGCAGGCCGTGCCGTTCGTGGCGTTCACGCTGTACGCGGGCCTGCTCGGCGTGCCGCGGGAGCAGTACGAGGCCGCGGGCATCGACGGCGCCGGGCCGTGGCAGACGTTCCGCGCGGTCAGCTGGCCCGCGATCCGGCCGATCCTGACGATGGTCACGTTCCTGTCGGTGCTGTGGGACTTCAACATGTTCGGCCAGGTCTGGGCGATCCGCCAGGGCGGGCCCGACGGCGCGAGCACGACGCTCGCGATCCTGCAGTACCTCAAGGGCATCGCGGGCAGCCACTTCGGTTCGGCCGCCGCGATCGCCACCATCATGCTGGTGCTCCTGCTGCTGGTCACCGGGCGGTACGTGCAGCTGCTGGTTCGTTCGAAGGACGGTGAGCTCGCGTGAGGAAGTCCCTGACCCAGCGGGTCACGCTCTCGGTGGTCGGCGTGCTCGTCGCGCTGCTGTTCTTCTTCCCGACGTACTGGATGTTCACCACGTCGCTCAAGACGCCGGGCGAGGTGCTCTCCCCCAAGTACGACCTGTTCCCCACTTCGGCGACGCTGGCCAACTTCGCGTCGGCGCTCACCAAGCCGGGGTTCGTGACCTACCTGAGCAACAGCCTCATCGTCACGCTCGGGGCCGTCCTCGCGGCGCTGGTCGTCGGGGTGCTCGCGGCGATCCCGCTCGCGCGGTTCCGCTTCAAGGGGCGCAAGGGGTTCCTGCTGCTGATCCTGGTCGCGCAGCTGGCGCCGCTCTCGGCGCTGTTCATCCCGATGTACCTGCTGATGCGCGACCTCGGGCTGCTCAACACGCTGCCCTCGCTGCTGCTGGTGTACTTCGCGACGTCGCTGCCCTTCACCGTCTGGATGCTCTACGGGTTCATCAACGGCATCCCGTACGACCTCGAAGAGGCCGCGATGATCGACGGCTGCAGCCGCGCGGGCGCGTTCCGCCGCGTGACGCTGCCGCTGCTGGGCCCGGGTCTGGTGACCACGTCGGTGTTCAGCTTCATCACCGCGTGGAACGAGTTCCTGTTCGCGCTGGTGTTCATGCAGGACAAGCCGAAACAGACGCTGCCGGTGTGGCTCTCGTCGTTCAAGACCGCGTTCTCGGTCGACTGGGGCGGCATCATGGCGGCGTCGGTCGTGTACGCGATCCCGGCGCTGATCTTCTTCCTGATCGTGCAGCGCAAGCTGGTGTCGGGCCTCACGGCCGGCGCGGTGAAGGGGTGAGCGATGTCTGATCCTCGGGCGTGGGCGGAAGCGGTGCTGCTGCCCGGTTTCGCGGGCACGACGGCGCCGGACTGGTTGCGGCGCCGCCTGGGCGAGGGCCTCGGTGGCGTGATCCTGTTCGGGCGCAACGTGGTCGACGACGCGCAGGTGGCGGCGTTGACCACGGCGCTGCGGGCCGAACGCGACGACGTGGTGGTGGGCATCGACGAGGAGGGCGGCGACGTCACCCGCCTCGACGTGAACACCGGCTCGTTCGTGCCCGGCCCGCTCGCGCTGGGCGCGGCCGACGACCCGGAGCTCACCACGGCGGTCGCGGCGGCGCTCGGCGAGCGGCTGGCCGCGTGCGGCGTGACGGTGAACCTGGCGCCGTGCGCGGACCTGACGCTGGCGGCCGAGGACCCGATCATCGGGGTGCGCGCGTTCGGGTCGGACCCGGCCAAGGCGTCGCCGCACGTGGCGGCGTTCGTGACGGGGCTGCAGAAGTACGGCGTGGCCGCGTGTGCGAAGCACTTCCCCGGCCACGGTGCGGCGACGGAGGATTCGCACGTGGCGCTGCCCGTGCTGCCGCGGACGGTGGAGGAGCTGCGGGAGATCGAGCTGGTGCCGTTCGCCGCGGCGATCTCGGCGGGCGTGCGGTCGATCATGTCGGGCCACCTCGTGGTGCGGGCCTGGGGTGACGAACCGGCGACGTTGAACCGGGTCGCGCTCACCGACGTGCTGCGGGGCGAGCTGGGCTTCGACGGCGCGGTGATCACGGACGCGCTCGAGATGGGCGCGGTCTCGGGCGCCTACGGCCGGCACGACGGCCTCGGCAGTGCGGCCGTCCGGGCCCTGGCCGCGGGCGCCGACGCGTTGTGCATCGGCGGCGCGGCGTTCGAGGCGGACACACTGGACGCCATCACGGCCGCGATCGTGGCCGCGGTTTCGGACGGGACGCTTTCCGCGGAGCGGCTGGCGGACGCGGCGGCCCGCACGGCGGCGCTGGGCACGTCGCCGACACCCGCCGAGCTGCAGCCGGTCGACTACACGCTCGGTCTCTCGGCGGCTCGCGCGGCGCTGCGGATCCAGGGCTCGCCCCGGCTGGCGGGTGCGCCGCTGGTCGTCGACGTCGGCACCGATCCGACGATCGCGGCCGGGCCGATGCCGTGGGGCCTCGGCCCGCACCTGACCTCGCTGGTGCCGGGAACAGTCGCGCTGACCGTGTCGCCCGCCGACGCCGAGGTGGTGCGGGCCCGGGCTCGGGAGTTCGCGAGCGTGGTCGTGGTGACGCGCGAGGCGCACCGGCATCCGGCGGTGCTCGCGTTCCTCGCGGAACTGTCCGATGTGGACTACATCCGCGTCGAGACCGGGGTGCCCGGGCCGGCGGGCTCGGGGCCGCGGATCGACACGTTCAGCGGCTCGTACGTGAGCCTGCGCGCGGCCGCGGAGTACCTCGCCTGACCCCGGTCCGTGGGCGCGGTGCCCCGACCCGGGCCCACGGACCGGCCTTCACATCCGGTTCGGGTCAACGAGGATTTTCGGCCCCGCGCGCGGCGGGCGGCGCCCGGCGAAGACGCCGGCGACCTCGTGCAGCCCCACCGTCGCCGCGACGATGGGCCGTGGGTCGACGTCCCCGTCGGCGTAGCGGTCGATGGCCGCGTCGAGCCCGGGCGACGCGCTGAGGATTCCGACGGCCGTCACGTCCTTCAGTGCCAGCTGCCGCGTGTCGATCCCGCTCGGTTCCCCGGCGAGTCCGATGTAGACGATCCGGCCCGACGGCTCCACCAGCTCCAGCGCGGCCGCCGGGACGGCCGGGTCGCTGGTGGCGTCCACGACCGCGTCCACCGGCGGCGCGGGCGGCTCGGCGGCCGCGGAGAACCCCAGCCCGCGGGCGAAGGCGATGGAGTCGGCCGTGGCGCCGACCAGGTGGACCTCGGCGCCGGCCGCGCGCAGGAACATCGCGGTGAGCAGCCCGATCGTGCCGGGCCCGTAGACCGCGACCCGCATCCCGTCCTTCTCGCCCAACGCGGCCTGCGCCGCCCGCAGCGCGTTCCCGCCGGGCTCCACCAGCGCGCCGGCCGTCGCGTCGAGGTGCGGGGGCAGCTCGTGCAGCGACGTCACCGGCACCGCGATCTTCTCCGCCAGCGCCCCGGCCCGCCCGCCGCGGATCCCGACCTCCTGCCGGTTCGCGCACACGTGCTGGTGACCGCCGCGGCACCGCCGGCACTGCCCGCACCCCAGCATCGTGTCGCCGACGACCCGCCGCCCCACCCACGCGGGGTGCACGCCCTCCCCCGTCTCGACCACCGTGCCGCACCACTCGTGCCCGATCCGCATCGGGTAGCGCGCCTGGCCGTCGGCGAGGTAGTGCATCTCGCCGGTGAAAAACTCGAAGTCGGTGCCACACACCCCGGCGCGCTCCACGGCCACCACGACCTCGCCCATCACCGCGACCGGCTCGGGCACCTCGGCCACCCCGGCCTCACCGGGCCCGGTGACGACGAAGGCCCTCACTGCCGGAACCCAGCGCGTCCACTCATGCGCCCGATGCTAGTGCCCCGCGCCGACCCCGCGACTCCTTCGAGGGGCCGACGTCACTCCCCCGGCGGGAAGTCCGCCGAGCGGCTCACGTCGGCCCACTTCTCGGCCTCCGCCGCGCGTTCGGCGGACGAGCGCGCGGCCAGCTCCACCGCGCCGGCGCCCAGCAGGAGGCGGCGGGGCGGGTCGGCACGCGCGCCCGGTACTCGGCTGCGCACACCAGCATCGGGCAGAATTCCAGGTCGGACGCGGCCGGCGTCGCGCGCGATGCGAGACGGCGCGGCGGATCGAACATCCTGGCATCACTCGCCCGGCAGGAGTCGATCGAACATCGCAGGATCGCCTACTTTTTCAGCCTGCCGGAGGCTTCGTGGCCAATGAGGCGTGGCCAGGTCGACCGCCGCACCCCGAGCAAACACCGGAACGGAGCGCCGGGTCAGCACAGTCACTCCCCCGGCGGGAAGTCCGCCGAGCGGCTCACGTCGGCCCACTTCTCGGCCTCCGCCGCGCGTTCGGCGGACGAGCGCGCGGCCAGCTCCACCGCGCCGGCGCCCAGCAGGAGGCGGCGGGGCGGGTCGGTGTGGTGGACGACGTCGATGATGATGCGCGCGGCGCGGGCGGGGTCGCCGGGCCAGGTGGCGGAGCCGGTGCGGCGGCGGTTCATGGCGCCGACCGTCTCGTCGTACTCGGGGCGCACCGGGTCGACGCGCATGGAGGAGCCGGCCCAGTCGGTGCGGAAGGCGCCGGGCTCGATGATGGTCACCTTGACGCCGAAGGGGGCGACCTCGTTGGCCAGCACCTCCGAGAAGCCCTCGACGGCGAACTTCGCGGCCTGGTAGGCGCCCATGCCGGGTGAGCCGCCGACGCGGCCGCCGACGGAGGAGAACTGCACGATGTGCCCCGAGCGCTGGGCGCGCAGGATCGGCAGGGCGGCCTTGGTGACGTTGACGACGCCGTAGAAGTTCGCGTCCACCTGGGCGCGGAAGTCGTCGTCGGGCATGTCTTCGATGGGTGCGGAGTTGGCGTAGCCGGCGTTGTTCACCACGACGTCGAGCGAGCCGAACGCGTCGACCGCCGCCTGCACGGCCGCGCGGGCGGCGGCCGGGTCGGTGACGTCGAGGGCGAGGGCGCGCACGCGGTCGCCGTGGCGAGCCACGAGGTCGTCGAGCTGTTCGGGCCGGCGAGCGGTCGCGACGAGCCGGTCGCCGTGGTCGAGGACCGCGTTCGCCAGCTCCCGCCCGAAGCCGCGGGAGCTGCCGGTGATGAGCCAGGTCTTGGACATGAGTGCCTTCCGGGAGTTCGTGCCTACCTCTCCATCAGACAACGATCCGAGCAACCCGTCAACCAACCAGTTGGTTAGTTAGACCACTCCGCACCGCCTCCGTGATCCGCTCCGCCCGCGTGACGAGCTCCTCCACCCCGAGCTCCTCCACCCCGAGCGCCGGCACCGGATCCGTCCGGCTCTCGATCGCCACCCGCGCGATCACCACGGCCGAGCGCACCGCCTCGGCCGCGGCCGCCACGTCGAGCAGCGCCGCGCCGCTCACCTCGGACAGCCGGCGCTCGGCCGCGGCCAGCACCGAGGCCGCCGCGGTGATCACGTCCGCCGAGGGCCGCCAGGCCTCGAGATCCGCCGTCCGCACGGCGAACGCGTCCTGCTCGGCCAGCCGCAGCCCGTGCATCCAGCCGCCGCCCGCACCGTCGCCGGTACGCGCCAGCAGGGCCGCGTCCTGGGCCAGCGCGAGCGCCGCGACGGTCCCGCCCGCCGGCACCGCGGGCCCGACCGGCGGCGTCGCCAGGGACTTCAGGAACTCGCTCATGATCTGATCCCGCATGAAAAGGCCCTCTCAGCGTCGAATGCGTTCCATACCCGGGTCGACCAGCGGTTCCGCGGCCACCGTCGCCGCGACCCGACGGCCGAAGTACTCGATCTCCACCGCGTCCCCGATGCCGACGGTCCCCGGCAGCCAGGCGTACGCGATCGGCCGCCCGATGGTGTAGCCGTACGCCGCGCTCGTCACGTATCCCGCGGCCGCACCGTCTACGAACACCGGTTCCTTGCCCAGCACCACCGTCCGCCCGTCGTCGACGGTCAGGCACCGCAGCCGCCGCGCGGCCGTCTCCTCCGAACGGCCCTCGATCGCCGCCCGCCCCGCGAACGGACCTTTCGCCGGGCGAACGGCGAACCCGACCCCGGCCTCGTACGGATCGTGCTCGGTGGTCATGTCCGTGCCCCACAGCCGGTAGCCCTTCTCCAGCCGCAGGCTGTTGAACGCCGCCCGCCCCGCCGCGATCACGCCGAGGGACTGCCCCGCCGCCCACAGCGCGTCCCACAACCGCAGGCCGTTGTCCGCCGAGGTGTAGATCTCCCAGCCGAGCTCGCCCACATAGGACAGTCGCATCGCCGTCACCGGCACCCCGGCGATCCGCGCCGAGCGCGCCCGGAAGTACTTCAGCCCCGCGTGCGAGAAGTCCTCCGCCGACAGCGGCTGCACCAGGTCCCGCGCGAGCGGTCCCCACACGCCGACACAGCACGTGCCCCCGGTGATGTCCCGGACGCGGACCCCGTCGGGCGCCAGCGAGTTCAGGTACGCGACATCGATGTTCCCGTTGATCCCCACCTGGAACACCGCAGGCTCCAGCCGTGCCACCGTGACATCACTGCGCACCCCACCGGCGTCGTCGAGCATCAGCGTGTAGGTCACCGACCCGACGGACTTGTCGAGCTGGTTCGTCGTCAGCCCCTGCAGGAACTCCAGCGCGCCGGGCCCGCTCACCTCCACGCGCTTGAGCGGTGTCATGTCGTACAGCGCCACCCCGTTGCGCGTGTGCCACGCCTCCGCCGCCACGATCGGCGAGTGGAACTGCCCCGCCCACGCGTCACGCGCCGGCGGCAGGTACTCGTGCGGCAGCTTCTTCAGCAGCGGTGCGTTGGCCTCGAACCAGTGCGGCCGCTCCCACCCGCCCGCCTCCAGGAACACCGCGCCGAGCTCGCGCTGCCGGACGTGGAACGGGCTCACCCGCAGGTCGCGCGGCGAAAGCTTGGGCTGCAACGGGTGCAGCACGTCGTAGATCTCCACGAAGTTCTGCTGCGACGTCTCGCGGACGTACTCCGGCGCGAGCTGCACCTCCTCGAACCGGTGCACGTCCACCTCGTGCAGGTCCGTCTCGGCACGGCCGTGCACGAGCAGCTCCGCCACGGCCTTGGCGATGCCGGCCGAATGCGTCACCCACACCGCCTCGGCGATCCAGAACCCGCGCACGTGCTCCGACTCCCCCACCAGCGACCCACCGTCGGGGGTGAAGGAGAAGATGCCGTTGAAGCCCTCCTCGACCTTCGTCCGGCCGAGCGCGGGCAGCAGCAGCTTGCTCTCCTCCCACGACGGCGCGAAATCCTCGTCGGTGAACGGCAGCATCGAGGGCATCGACGTCTCCGTCACCTCGCCGGCCACACCGGTGGGTTCGACGGGCATCGGCCGGTGCGCGTACGAGCCGATGCCGAGCCGGTCCACGTGCTCGCGGAAGTACAGGTCCTGGTCCTGGTGGCGCAGGATCGGCAGGCTCGCCTCGCTCGCCTCCGTGTTGCGTCCCACCAGTTCCGCGACCTGGCCGGTCTTCGCGTACTGGTGCGCGAGCGGCAGCAGCGGCACCGACATCCCCGCCAGCGCGCCCAACTCGACGCCCCAGAACCCGGCGCACGACACCACGATGTCCGCGGAGAACTCGCCCTGGTCCGTCTCGACGCCGGTCACCCGGCCACCGGCCTGCTTGAGGCCGGTCACCTTCGTCGACCCCACGAACCGCGCGCCCCGCGACTCGGCGCGGCGGGCCAGCGCGACGACCGCGCGCGACGCTTTCGCCAGCCCGTCGGTCGGCACGTACAGCGCGCCGTGGATCCGCGAACCGTCGAGCAGTGGCCAGCGCCGCAGGCACTCGTCGACGTCGATCAGGTGCGCCTCGACGCCCCACGACGTGGCCCAGCCGTGCTTGCGGTGCAGGTCCTGCCACCGCGCCGGCGTGCTCGCCACCTCCATCCCGCCGACCTGGTTGAAGCACGGCAGCCCGTCGACCTCCAGGCCGCTGAGCTTCTCGACGGTGTAGCGCGCGAACTCGGTCATCGTCTTGGACGGGTTGGTCTGGAACACGAGACCGGGCGCGTGCGAGGTGGAGCCGCCGGTGAGCGGCAGCGGCCCCTGGTCCAGCACGGTGACGTCGGTCCAGCCGCGCGCGGTGAGCTCGTCGGCGAGGTTGGCGCCCACGATGCCGGCGCCGATGATCACGACTCGGGTCATGGCGGAACTCCTTACCGGAAGACGACGGTGCTGTTGCCGTTGAGCAGGACGCGGCGTTCGCTGTGCCAGCGGACCGCTCGCGACAGGGCGAGCGCCTCCGCGTCACGTCCGACGGTGACCAGCTCCCGGGGCGAGTACGTGTGGTCCACCCGCTGCACCTCCTGCTCGATGATCGGGCCCTCGTCGAGGTCGGGCGTCACGTAGTGCGCGGTCGCGCCCACGTACTTCACGCCCCGGTCGTAGGCCTGGTGATACGGCTTCGCGCCCTTGAACCCCGGCAGGAACGAGTGGTGGATGTTGATGGCGCGGCCCGCGAGCTTGCCGCACAGCTCGTCCGAGAGCACCTGCATGTACCGGGCGAGCACGACGAGGTCGATCTCGTGTTCCCACAGCAGGTCCAGCAGCCGCTGCTCGGCCCCGGCCTTCGTCGCCGGCGTCACCGGCACGTGCTCGAACCGCACCCTGGCGGCCTCGACCATCGGACGCAGGTCTTCGTGGTTCGACACCACCAGCGCGATCTCCGCGCCCAGGCTGCCGGCGCGCCACCGGAACAGCAGGTCGTTGAGGCAGTGCCCGAACTTCGACACCATCACCAGCACCCGCGGCGGCGTGCCGTCGGCGAACTCGAACTCCATGCCGAAGTCACCGGCCACCGGCACGAACGCGCGCCGGAGATCGTCCACAGTGGCCGGTACGGAACACGTGAAGGAGGTGCGCAGGAACAGGGAGCCGCGCACGTCGTCGTCGAACTGCTGGTGCTCGACGATGTCGCAGCCGCGTTCCAGCAGGAACGTGGTGACCGCGTGGACGATGCCCGCGCGTTCCGGGCACTTGAGCGTCAGTGTGAAGGCCACAGTGCCTCCTCGGTGTACACGGCCTCCTCGGTGTACACGGCCTCCTCGGTGTACACGGGTTCGTGGGTGTACTCGGTGGCGGCGTCGGCCAGCCAGGCGGCGAAGTAGGGCGCGAAGGACTGGCGCACGAGCACGGTGAACTCGCCGGCTTCGCGGACCAGCAGCACGATTCCCGTGCGGGCCAGCAACGTCTGCACGCAGGTCCCGGGCGGCGACACGGCCGGGTCCAGGTCGATCGCGCAGCCGTGCGCGAGCACGTCGCGCACCGCCGGGCCGGCCAGCCGGACGGTGGTGCGCTGCGCCGACGTGTCGGTCACCGCGCCCACTCCGATCGCCGGCCGCAGATCCGCTTCGGTCACCGCGCCGGGCTCGGCGAGGACCAGGTATTCGTCCGGGCCCAGCCACGCCACGTCGACGGTGCCGAAGGGACCGGCACCCGAGGTGAAGGTGCACGGCTCGGCCGGCAACGGCACCCCCAGCACCTCCCCCACGGCATCGTGGCCTTCGCGCACCCGCACCGTCAGCTGCGTCCGGAACGGCCGTTCCTGCGCGACCAAGGCGGGCGCGAGAGCCGCCAGCGCCGCCGCGTGGTCCGCGAGCGGGGCGCGGCGCATCAGGTCAACCGTCACGACGGGTCCCCTCCTTGTCGAACAGCACGGACTCGGTCACGGTCACCGGCACCACGGCGTCGCCCACCGGCACGTACAGCGTCTGGCCGACGCGTTCCCGGCCGGACCGCAGCAGGGCGAGGGCGAACGTGCGGCCCAGCGCGGCGCTGCGGTAGCTGGACGTGACGTGGCCGAGCATGCGCACGGGCGGCTCGGGCACGTGGTCGGTCTCGATCAGCTGCGAGCCCTCCGGCAGCAGCACGGCCGGGTCCTGCGGCAGCAGGCCGACGAGCTGCTTGCGGTCGGGCCGCAGGTTCTCCGCGCGGGTGAAGGACCGCTTGCCGAGGAAGTCGGGCTTCTTCTTCGACACGGCCCAGCTCATGCCGAGATCCTGCGGCGTCACCGTGGCGTCGGTCTCCTGGCCGATGATCGGGTAGCCCTTCTCGGCGCGCAGCACGTGCATGGTTTCCGTGCCGTACGGCGTGATTCCGTCTTCGGCGCCGGCCGCCAGCAGCGCTTCCCACAGCGTGATCCCGTGCCAGGAGGGCACGTTGATCTCGTACGCCAGCTCACCCGAGAAGCTGATCCGGCAGACGCGGGCGTCGATGCCGGCGACCACCGCGTCCTGCCAGGTCATGAAGCCGAAGGCGTCGTTCGACACGTCGAGGCCGGGCGCGACCTTCGCCAGCACCGCGCGGGACCGCGGGCCGACGAGCGGGATCGTGGCCCAGTGCTCGGTCACCGACGTGGCGAACACGCGCAGGTGCGGCCACTCCGTCTGCAGCCACTCCTCCATCCACTGCAGCACCATCGCGGCGTTGCCGGTGGTCGTGGTGACGAGGAACCGGTCCTCGGCCACGCGAATCACGGTGCCGTCGTCGATCACCATGCCGTCGACGCCGCACATCACGCCGTAGCGGATGCGGCCGACCTGCAGCGAGCTCATCAGGTTCGTGTAGAGCAGGTCGAGGAATGCCGCGGCGTCCGGGCCCTGCACGTCGATCTTGCCGAGCGTGGAGCCGTCCATCAGCGCGACGCCGGTGCGGGCCGCGCGGCATTCCCGCAGCACCGCCGTTTCGAGGTCCTCACCGGGCCGCGGGTAGTACCACGGCCGCTTCCACTGGCCGACGTTCTCGAACTCCGCGCCGTGCTCGACGTGCCACGGGTGAAGCGCCGTCACCCGCACCGGGTCGTGCAGTTCGCCGCGGTTGCGCCCGGCCAGTGCGGCGAACGACACCGAGGTGTACGGCGGGCGGAACGTCGTCGGCCGCTGCCCGGCCAGGTCGCGCCCGAGCGCCTCGGCGGTGATGCCCGCCGCGAGCAGCCCGGACGTCTTGCCCTGGTCGTGTGCGGTGCCGATGGTCGTGTAGCGCTTCACGTGCTCCAGCGACCGCAGGCCGGCGCCGGTCGCGCGCAGGACGTCGGACACGGTGGCGTCGCGCTGCAGGTCGACGAACCGGGTGTCCACTTCGGACTCCGCCGCCGGGACCTGCCACAGCACCTTCGCCTCCGGCAGGCCTTCCCCCGAGGCCCTGCCGACCACACTCACGGCCGGCAGGTCATCGTCGGGCACGTAGGCGCCGAGCTCGGGGGCGTAGCGCAGCGTACCGCGGGCCTGGCTGAACAGGTGCACGGCCGGGTTCCAGCCGCCGGACACGAGCAGCAGGTCGCAGGCGAAGCGATCCCCTTGCGTGGCCCCGAGTTCCGCGACGACCGCCGACGTGATGCGGTCACCGCCCGCGGTGCCGACGACCCCGTGCCCGGTCCGGATCTCGATGCCCCGGGCCGCGGCGTCCTCCCTCAGCCGGGCGGACACGGTGTGCCGCGCGTCGGCGATCACCGCGATCTCCGCTCCGGCATCGGCCAGGTCGAAAGCGGCGTCGTACGCGCTGTCGTTCGTGGTGAACACGACCGCGCGCTGCCCGGCGAGCACGCCGTAGCGGTTCAGGTACGTCCGCGCGGCGCCGGCGAGCATGATGCCGGGCCGGTCGTTGTCGGGGAACACCACGGGCCGCTCGTGCGCGCCGGTCGCGAGCACAATCCGTTTCGCGCGGATCCGCCACACCCGCTGGCGTGAGATCCGCTCGGGTGCCGCGTTCTCACCACGGCGTTCCAGCGCCAGCACGAACCCGTCGTCGTACACGCCGAACGCCGTCGTGCGGGAGAGGAACCGGACGCCGTCGGGGATCTCCCCTCTCGGCTCGGGCCGGTCGTCGACCAGGAGCACGCGGCCGGAGCCCTCGGCCGCGGCGGCCAGCCCGGCCGGCCCGGCGCCGACGACCAGGACTTCGCAGTGGATGTGCTTGGCGTCGTAACGCGCCGGGTCGGGCCCGGCGGCGAGCCGGCCCTGCCCGGGCAGGCCGCGGGCGACCAGGCCGTCGTACAGCTCGACGGTGGTCGCGCTGAGCATCGGCTCCGGGAACGGCGCTTCGATCTGCACGAGCGCGGTCGCGTCCTCGACGCCCGCCGCGAGGATGCCACGCGGGCGCCCGTACTTGATGCTCGTGGCCACCTGGTGCACGCCGTTGGCGAGCAGGGCCGAAGCGAGGGTGTCGCCGCGGAAGCCGGTCAGCTCGCGGCCGTCGAAGGTGAACTTCAGCGGGGCGGCGCGGTCGACGGCGCCGCGGCCGGGCAGCCGGGTCACGGGATCACCGGCCTGGTCTCGTCGAGGCGGTAGACCGCCAGGAGGTCGTGGGTGCGGGTGTCGCGCACGGCGTTGAACCAGCGGCGGCAGCCCGCGCTGTGGGTCCACCGCTCGGGCAGCGGACCGCTCGGGTTGGCGCGGAAGAAAACGAACTTCGCCCAGTCCTCATCGGACAGTGCGGCCGGATCCTGCGGGTAGGCGACGTGCGCCTGGCCGCCGTAGTGGAACTCGGTCTCCTCGCGGGGACCGCACCACGGGCACGGGATGAGTTGCACAGGGAGCTCCTAATGAGCGACGGCGGCGGCGCCGTGCTCGTCGACGAGGGCGCCGGTGGTGAACCGGTCGAGGGTGAACGGCTCGGTGTACGGGTGCGGCTTGCCCTTCGCCACGGTGTGGGCGAAGCAGTCGCCGACGCCGGGCGTGGCCTTGAACCCGCCGGTGCCCCAGCCGCAGTTGACGTAGAGGTTCTCCACGGGCGTGAGGCCGACGATCGGCGACGCGTCGGGTGTGACGTCCACGATCCCGGCCCACGTGCGCAGCAGGTGCGCCCGCGCGAACACCGGGAACAGCTCCAGCGCGGCGGCCATCTGGTCCTCGATGATGTGGAACGCGCCGCGCTGGCCGTAGCCGGCGTAGGAGTCGATGCCGGCGCCCATCACGAGCTCGCCCTTGTGCGCCTGGGACACGTAGACGTGCACCGCGTTCGACATCACCACGGTCGGGTGCACCGGTTCGAGCAGCTCCGACACCAAGGCCTGCAACGGGTGCGACACCAGCGGCAGGTCGAACCCCGCCAGCTTCGCGACCACGGACGAGTGCCCGGCGGCGCACAGCGCGACCTTGCCCGCCGCGATCCGGCCGCGAGTCGTGTCCACGGCGGTGACCCGGCCGGCCGCGGTCTCGATGCCGGTGACCTCGCAGTCCTGGATGAGGTCCACCCCCAGCGCGGCCGCGGCGCGCGCGAAGCCCCACGCCACGTAGTCGTGCTTCGCGATCCCCGCGCGCGGCTGGTAGGTGGCGCCCAGCACCGGGTAGCGCACGTCGGGCGAGGTGTTGACGATCGGGCAGATCTCCTTGACCCCGGCCGCGTCGACCCACTCGGCGTCGATGCCGTTGAGCTTGTTGGCCTCCACGCGGCGGACGCTGTCGCGCACGTCCTGCAGGCTGTGCGCGAGGTTGAGCACGCCGCGCTGGCTGAACAGGATCGGGTAGCCGAGGTCCTCTTCGAGGCCTTCCCACAGCTTCAGCGAGTGCTCGTAGATGCCGGAGCTCTCGTCCCACAGGTAGTTGGAGCGGATGATGGTGGTGTTGCGCGCCATGTTGCCGCCCGCGAGCCAGCCCTTCTCCAGTACGGCGACGTTGGTGATGCCGTGGACCTTCGCGAGGTAGTAGGCGGTGGCGAGGCCGTGGCCACCGCCGCCGACCACGACGACGTCGTAGGAGCTCTTCGGTTCCGGGTTGTCCCAGAGGAAGTCGGGGTGCTCGGGCAGGTCGGCACCGGGAGCCGTCGGGGTCACTGCGGGGCCTCCAAGTCCGGGTAGAGCGGGAACTTCTCGGTGAGGGCAGCGACTCGGGCCCGCAGCTTCCCGGCGACGATTTCGTCGAAGCTCGGCAGCAGCGCCGTGGCGACGATGTCCGCGACCTCGCGGAACTCGTCGGCACCGAAGCCGCGGGTGGCCAGGGCCGGGGTGCCGATCCGGATGCCGGAGGTGACCATCGGCGGGCGCGGGTCGAACGGCACGGCGTTGCGGTTGACGGTGATCCCCACCGAGTGCAGGCGGTCCTCGGCCTGCTTACCGTCCAAAACGGAATCGCGAAGGTCCACGAGCACCAGGTGCACGTCGGTGCCGCCGGTCAGTACGGAGATCCCGGCGGCCGCGGTGTCCTCGGCCAGCAGGCGTTCGGCGAGCAGCTTCGCGCCGCGCAGTGTCCGCCGCTGGCGCTCGGCGAACTCCGGTTCGGCGGCCATCTTGAACGCCACCGCCTTCGCCGCGATCACGTGCTCCAGCGGGCCGCCCTGCTGGCCCGGGAACACCGCGGAGTTCACCTTCTTCGACAGCTCGGGGTCGTTCGTCAGCACGACGCCGCCCCGCGGGCCGCCGAGGGTTTTGTGCGTGGTCGTGGTCGTGACGTGCGCGTGGGGCACCGGCGACGGGTGCAGCCCGGCGGCCACGAGGCCGGCGAAGTGGGCCATGTCGACCATCAGGTACGCGCCGGCCTCGTCGGCGATCTCGCGGAACCGCGCGAAGTCCAGCTGCCGCGGGTAGGCCGACCAGCCGGCGATGATCAGCTTCGGCCGGTGCTCCCGCGCGAGCCGCGCGACCTCGTCCGGGTCCACCCGGAAGTCCGTTTCGGACACCTCGTAGGCCGAGACTTCGTAGAGCAGGCCGGAGAAGTTGATCCGCATGCCGTGGGTGAGGTGCCCGCCGTGGGCGAGCGAGAGGCCGAGGATGCGGTCGCCGGGCTTGAGCAGCGCGGCCATGGCCGCGGCGTTGGCCTGCGCGCCCGAATGCGGCTGGACGTTGGCGAAGCGGGCACCGAAGAGCTCCTTCACGCGCTCGCGGGCCAGGTTCTCCAGCACGTCCACGTGCTCGCACCCGCCGTAATAGCGCCGGCCGGGGTAGCCCTCGGCGTACTTGTTGGTGAGCACCGAGCCCTGGGCCTGCAGCACCGACCTCGGCGCGAAGTTCTCGCTGACGATCATCTCCAGCGTCGCCTGCTGGCGGCGCAGCTCCGCACCGATCGCGGCGGCCACGTCCGGGTCGAAGTCCTGCAGGGAACGGCCGAGCACGGCGGCCGCTTTCCCGATCGTCGAGGTCATTCCTGCCTGCTTCCGTTCGCTGAACTCAGAACTGGCTGGTCGACTTCTGATATATCAATCTTCGATGTAGGGTAGGCGGGGTGCGCACCCAGGTCAACAGCCCGATCCCGGTCAGCGGCCCGTCACTCGCGGAACAGGCCTACCTGTTCATCCGCGACCGCCTCGTCATGCTCGACATCAAACCGGGCGACCCGATCAACGAAGACTGGCTCGGCAGCACGCTCGGCATGGGCCGCACGCCGGTGCGCGAGGCGCTCAAACGCCTCGAGACCGAGCACCTCGTGGTCGCCTACCCGCGCCGCGGCACCTTCGCCACCGACGTGAACATCTCCGACCTCGCACACATCTCGGAGGTGCGCCGCACGCTGGAGCCGATGGCGACGGCGGCCGCGGCCGAACGCGCGTCGGAGGCGGACCGAGCGGGCCTCACGGTGCTGCGCGAGCAGCTCGACGCGGCGAACCCCGCCGGCAACACCGAACTGCTGCGCACCGACCTCGAACTGCACCGTGCGATCTACGGCTGCGTGCACAACCCGTTCCTCGAGGACACCCTGATCCACTACGACAACCTCGCCACCCGCATCTGGTGCGTGTTCCTGCCGCGCCTGCGCGGCATGGCCGGCCACGTGAACGAGCACGTGCCGCTGCTCACGGCGATCATCGAGGGCGACGCGAAGAAGGCCGCCGATCTCACGCTCGACCACGTGACCGGCTTCGAGGCGGCAATCCGCGAGCTGATCTGAGGCGGGCCCGCCGGATTCCGGTCAGGACAGCAGGAATCCGCGGTACCCGTCGGCCGCGATCTCGTCGGCCCGCCGGCGGTAGGCGCCGACCCCGCCGACGTAGGGCATGAACACCCGGGGTTTGCCGGGCGTGTTCGCGCCGAAGAACCACGTCTCGGTCGATCGGGCGTAGAGGGTCGCCTCCGCCGCTTCCCGGACGTGGTCGACCCAGGCGTCCTCGGCCTCGACGGTGGCCTCGGCCCGGCGCACCCGGTACTCGCGGGCGTGGTCGAGGAAACCGGCCACCCACTCGACGTGCTGCTCGGCCGAGTTGACCATGTTGCTGAACACCGAGGGGCTGCCGGGGCCGGTGAGCAGGAACAGGTTGGGGAAGCCCGCCACGGAGAGGCCGAGGTAGGTGCGCGGGCCGGCGGCCCACTTTTCGGTGAGCGGCCGGCCACCGGCACCGCGGATGTCCATCCGCGACAGCGACCCGGTCATCGCGTCGAATCCCGTGGCGAACACGAGGACGTCGAGGTCGTAGTCCGCGGCGGCGGTGCGCAGCCCCGTCGGGGTGATGGCCTCGATCGGCGCGGAGCGCACGTCGACCAGGGACACGTTGTCCCGGTTGAACGTCTCGTAGTACCCGGTTCCCGAGCAGAGCCGTTTGGTCCCGAAGGGGAAGCCCTTCGGGACGAGGAGTTCCGCCACCCGGGGGTCCTCGACGGTGGCCCGGATCTTGCCCCGCACGAACTCGGCGGTGGCCTCGTTCGCCTCGGGGTCGGTGAGCACGTCCTGGAACGCCCGCATCATGTAGAGCCCGCCGGACTGCCACCGGGACTCGAGCTCGTCAAGCCGTTGCGCGGCGGTGAGATCGCGGTACCGGTTCGGGTTCTGCGGCTGGCTGTGCCCGAATCCCGACACCCGCGCCCGCGCGCGCCGCTCGGGATATTCCGCCTTCCACAGCGCCTCTTCCCGGGTGCCGAGCGGCCGGTTGCGCGCCGGCATGCAGTAGTTGGCCGTGCGCTGGAACACGTGCAGGTGCTCGGCCTGCTCGGCGACGATCGGGATGAGCTGGGTGCCGGACGAGCCGGTGCCGATCACGCCGACGCGCCGCCCCGAGAAGTCGACGGGCCCCCTCGGCCAGTCACCGGTGTGGAACCACTGTCCGGCGAAGCTCTCGAGCCCCGGGAACTCCGGCACCTGGGCCACGGTCAGGCAGCCGGTCGCCATCAGGCACCAGCGCGCCACGACGGATTCGCCGGTCTGCGTGGTGACGGTCCATTCCGCCGTGGCGTCGTCGAAATGCGCGCTGGTGACTCGGGCGTCGAGGGTGATGTGCGGGCGCAGCTCGTAGCGGTCGGCGACGTGGTCGAGGTAGCGCAGCAGTTCCGGCTGCCCGGCGTAGCGCTCGTGCCAGCTCCACTGCTGCTGGAGGTCGTCGTCGAACGAATACGAGTAGTCCATGCTCTCGATGTCGCAGCGGGCGCCGGGGTAGCGGTTGTGGAACCAGGTGCCGCCGACGCCCGAACCCGCTTCGAACAGGCGGACCGAGAACCCGAGGCGCAGCAGGCGGTCGAGCAGGTACAGGCCGGTGAAGCCGGCGCCCACCACCACGGCGTCGAGCCGTCCGGTCGAGGTCGCCGCGGGTGTCCGGGTGGTCGTCATGGTCCGCCTTCCTGCTCGCCGTGCCCCGCCACGATCGGCGGTCGGGGCGGGCGAGGACCACACCGTTTCCCGTTCAGCGAGAAAGTGCGCGGCTGATGCCGCGAGCGGTGGCCAGCACGGCCGGCGTCGCGGCCGAAACGTCCGAAGGGGAATTCGGCACGATCACCGACACCGCCGCCACGACGACGTTCGCGTGGTCGCGGATCGGCGCGGCGATCCCCGCGGCCGCCGGGTGCACCGAGCCGCGCTGGACCGCGCCGCCGGTCCGCCGGGTGTGGGCGAGGGCGCGGCGCAGGTCCTTCGGATCGGTGATCGTCGCGGAGGTGTAGGCGGACAGGCGTGGTTGCGCGAGCACGTCCTCTTGGAGGTCCTTCGGGCCGAACGCGAGCAGCACGAGCCCGGACGAGCACGTGTGCACCGGCAGCCGGCCCGCGACGCGGGTGATGTTCACCGTCGTGCGGCCACGGGCGCTGAGCCGTTCGAGGTAGAGCACGTCGAAGCTGTCCAGCACGGCGAGCTGGGTGTGCTGGCGCACCACCGCGTGGAGGTCTTCGAGGTAGGGCAGGGCGACGTTGCGCAGCCCGAGCGCCGCCGTCGAACGCCAGCCCAGCTCCCACAGCCGCACGCCCACGCGCAGCAGCTTGTCCGGCCCCTTCTCGAGCAACCCGAGTTCGACCATCTGCGCGACGAGACGGTGGGTGGAAGCCATGGGGATCCCGGTGCGGCGGGCGATCTCGGAGGCGGACAGCCGCGGCGTCGCGGGTCCGAACGCCTCGAGGACCCGGGTGGCCCGGCTCAGCGTCGTCTCGCCACCCTGCTCCACACCGATCACGCGGTCACGCTACCGCCGCGCGGCGGCGGACCTAGCCTTCGGTCCGCGCGCGGACCCAGTCGTGGAACGCGCCGATGTGGTGCTCGCTCGGCACGAGGACCCCGCCGCGCGCGTAGGAGCGCGAGTCCATCGCGAGCTGGCAGCGTTCGCACGCCTCGAAGTCCTGCAGGTTCACGCGGTGGAACAGCTCCACGGAGCGGTCGAGGTCCACTCCGGACTCCACGACCTCCGGCAGGTAGAGCCAGTCGCACACCACGAGGGTGCGGTCGGGGGCCAGCGGGAACATCCGGTGCAGGATCACGTGGTCCGGCACGAGGTTCACGAACACCTGCGGCCGGATGGTGATCGCGTAGTACCGGCGGTCCTGGTGCTCCCCCACGCCCGGCAGCCGCGTGACGCCGGCGCTGCCGTCCACGGTGAACCCGGCGATCTGCTCGCCGAACTCCGCGCCGTGGCCCACGTAGTACTGCGCGGCGTAGCCGTCGGCGAACTCCGGCAGCACCTCGGTGAGCTCCGGGTGGATCGTCGCGCAGTGGTAGCACTCCATGAAGTTCTCGATGATCTGCTTCCAGTTGGCCTTCACGTCGTACTCGATGCGCCGGCCGAGCGCGAGCCCCTCGAGCCCGTACGCCTCGATCTCCCCCGGGCCGCCGAGCCGCTCCGCGACGTCGGCCATCACCGTGGCCTCGAACGACGGCGGTTCCTCGGCCAGGCACACCCACGCGTACCCGAGCCACTCGCGCACGGCGAGCTTCGTGAGCCCGTACTCGGTGCGGTCGACGTCGGGCATGCCGGTGAGGTTCGGCGCGGCGATGAGCTTGCCGTCGAGGCCGTAGGTCCACGCGTGGTACATGCACTGGAACGCGCGCTTCACCTGCCCGCTCCGGTCGGTGCACAGGCGGGCGCCGCGGTGGCGGCACACGTTGAGGAACGCGTTCACCTTGCCGTCGCGGCCGCGGGCGACGAGCACGCTCTCGCGGCCGATCTGCACCGTCTCGAAGGTCCCCGCGGTCGGCAGGTCCGCGGTGCGCACGGCGCAGAACCAGTCGGTTTCGAAGATCCGCTCCTGCTCGCGGGCGAAGATCTCCGGGTCGGTGTAGTGGCGGCCGGTCAGCGTCGGCAGCAGGCTCTGCGGGAGGTCGGTGGTGGTCACCGGCGGTGCTCCTCTCGGGGCGGGACGGTCGGTGCGGGAGTGCGGGAAGCGCCGGGTGCGTGACCGGCAGAAGTCATGGGGAGAGCCACCGGCGTTGATGTTGCGCAGGGCGCGCCGCGTTGCTCTCTCCGGAACACAATGCGGGCGCTCGAGGGCGCTGTCAAGGACGGGATTTTCGCGTCACCCGATTACCGGACGCGGCCGGGAAACCGGTGCGCGGAACCGGTTTCGGCTCAACCCCAACGAAAACCCGTCAGGCCGAGGGACCTTCGATGGCCCGCCGGAAGAGGGCTTCGATCTCCGGCCGGGCCGGCTGCGGGTCGGCCAGCGCCGCCTGCATGAGCAGGCCGCAGAACAATCCGGCGAGCAGCCGCCCGGTGAGCGGGTCGGTGCGGGTGGAGAAGAGCTTGATCAGCGCGTCGTCCCACGCCGCGCTCGCCGGACGCAACCGCGGCCGGTGCAGGGCGGCGACGTAGAGGTCGTACTCGACGACCGTGTGCGGGTAGAGCTCGTGGATGTAGCCCATCACCAGATCGGCCAGCGCCGCGGCGAAGTCGGCTTCCGGGTCGAGCGCCTGCTCCCACTCCTGAAGCTCGCGCACGTTGTTCGCGGCGGCTTCGTGCAGCGCCACCTCGAGCAGGTCGTCCAGCGTCGCGAAGTGGTAGGTCGTGGAGCCGAGCGGCACCCCGGCGGCGGCCGCGACGGCGCGGTGGGTCAGCCCGTCGATGCCGCGTTCGGCCACGACCTCGATGGCCGCCTTCGCGATCCGGGCCCGCCGCTCGGGGTCGTTGGGGCCGCGCAGCTTCCTGCGCCCGGCGGTGTCACGCGTCGTCATCGCCGCCAAGCTCCTTCACTCACCGGTCTCGTCGGGCACCGCTGATCGTCGCACGGCCTCGCGCGAACGCCCGGTGTCGGCTCCGAGAACTCGTTGTGGACATGTGTACACGCTTAGCGTACAAATGTACGCACTCGAAGTGCCGCGCGTCACACCCCGCGTGGCAAAAGGCTCCGCGAGCTGCTTGGGAAGGCCTGATGAAGGACCTCCACATCGACGGAATCTGGACCGAAGCCGCCGGCGAGGCGCGCTCGGAAGTGCTCAACCCGGCCAACGGCGAGGTGCTGGCCACCGTGGCCGTGGCGGGTCCCGCCGAGGTCGGCGCCGCCGTGACCGCGGCCCGCCGCGCGTTCGACGGCGGGCCCTGGCGAAGAACGACCGCGGCCGACCGCGCGGACCTGCTCACCCGCATCGCCGCGCTGCTGCAGCGCGACCGCGAGGACCTGGCCCGCACCGAAACGCTCGACACCGGCAAGACCCTCGCCGAGGGCCGCATCGACATCGACGACGTCACCGCGGTCTTCCGCTACTACGCCGCCCTCGCCGCGCACGACGCCGGCCGGGTGGTGGACACCGGCGACCCGCGCGCGATCAGCCGGATCACCCACGAGCCGGTGGGCGTCTGCGCGCTCATCGCGCCGTGGAACTACCCGCTGCTGCAGATGTCGTGGAAGCTCGCCCCGGCGCTGGCCGCGGGCAACACCACCGTGCTCAAGCCGAGTGAGGTCACCCCGCTGTCCACGATCCGGCTCGTCGCGCTCGCCGAAGAAGCGGGCGTGCCGGCCGGGGTGGTGAACCTGCTGCTCGGCCCGGGCGCGGTCGGCGCGGCAATGGTGGAGCACGCCGGCGTCGACCTCGTGTCGTTCACCGGCGGGCTCGCCACGGGCGAGAAGATCATGGCCGCGGCCGCGCGCGGAGTCCGGCGTGTGGCGCTCGAACTGGGCGGCAAGAACCCCAACGTGGTGTTCGACGACGTCGATTTCGAGACCGCGCTCGACTACGCGCTGGCCGCCGCGTTCGTCCACTCCGGACAAGTCTGCTCGGCCGGCGCGCGGCTGATCGTGCAGGACGGCGTACACGACCGCTTCGTCGCCGAGCTCGCCGCGCGGGCCGACCGGATCCGCGTCGGCGACGGGCTCGACCCCGCCAGCGAAGCGGGCCCGCTCGTGTCCGAAAAGCACCGGGCGAAGGTCGAGGGCTACATCGCCGGTGCGATCGAAGCGGGCGCGACGCTGCGCGCGGGCGGCGGCCGGCCCGACGATCCCGCGTTGCAGCGGGGGTTCTTCCTGCGCCCCACCGTGTTCTCCGGCTGCACCCGCGACATGGCCGTGGTGAGGGAGGAGGTCTTCGGGCCGGTGGTGACCGTCGAGCGGTTCACCGACGAGGCCGAGGCGATCACACTCGCCAACGACACCGACTACGGGCTCGCCGGTGCCGTGTGGACGTCGGACGCCGGGCGGGCGCAGCGCGTGGCCGGGGCACTTCGCCACGGCACCGTGTGGATCAACGACTACCACCCCTACCTGCCGCAGGCGGAGTGGGGCGGGTTCGGCCGGTCGGGCATCGGCCGTGAGCTCGGCCCTTCGGGGCTGGCGGAGTACCGCGAGACCAAGCACGTCTACCACAACATCGATCCCGTACCGCAGCGCTGGTTCAAAGGCTGATTCCCCTCCCCCACCACCTTCGAGGACGACGAACCATGACCACACGATCCAAGCCGGCGGGCGGGGGGTCCGCCGGGGACCACTCCGACAGCTCCGAGCTCGCCAAGTTCGGCTACCGCCAGGAGCTCGAGCGTTCCCTCGGCTCCTTCTCCAGCTTCGCCGCCGGGTTCAGCTACATCTCGATCATGACCGGCGTGTTCCAGCTGTTCTTCTTCGGCTTCGGCTCGGGCGGCCCGGCCTTCATCTGGACCTGGCCGCTCGTGTTCATCGGCCAGCTGGCCGTGGCGCTGTGCTTCGCCGAGCTGGCCGGGCAGTTCCCGCTCGCCGGTTCGGTGTACCAGTGGGCCAAGCAGATCGCGAAACCCGCGACGTCGTGGCTCGCGGGCTGGATCATGATCATCGGCGCGATCGTGACCGCCGCGGCCGTCGCGGTCGCGTACCAGATCATCCTGCCGCAGGTCTCCACCGCGTTCCAGATCGTCGGCAGCGACTCCGACGCCGGCCTCACCTCCACGCCCGGCGGCGCGCAGAACGCGATCATCCTCGCGCTCGTGCTCGTGGTGTTCGCGACGATCGTGAACATCATCGGCGTGAAGCTGATGGCGAAGATCAACAACTTCGGCGTGGCGGTGGAGCTCGGCGCGAGCGTCCTGCTGATCATCGCGCTCGCCGTGCACATCAAGCGCGGCCCCGGTCTGGTGTTCGACACCCACGGCACCGGCGACGGCCAGTCGCTCGGGTACCTCGGCGCGTTCCTGGTCGCGTCGCTGATGAGCGCGTATGTGTTCTACGGCTTCGACACCGCGGGCTCGCTCGCCGAGGAGACCACGCAGCCGCGCAAGCACGCGCCCCGGGCCATCATCCGCGCGATCACGGCCGCCTTCATCGTGGGCGGGCTGATGATGCTCGTCGGCATGATGGCCGTCGGCGACCTCAACGCCGAGGAGCTCTCCACGTCCGGCATGCCGTACCTGCTCAAGAGCACGCTCGGCACCGGCCTCGGCGACGCGTTCCTGATCTGCTCGGCCATCGCGATCACCGTGTGCTGCCTGGCCGTGCAGACCGCCGCGATCCGCATGACGTTCGCGATGGCGCGCGACGGGCGGCTGCCGTTCAGCAAGGCGCTGGCGAAGGTGTCGCCGCGCTCGAAGACGCCGATCCTGCCGGCGCTGATCACCGGCGGGCTCACCGTGGTGGTGCTGCTGATCAATCTCGGCAACCAGCGGGCGTTCTTCGTGCTCACCTCGACGGCGATCATCCTGTTCTACATCCCCTACCTGATGGTCACCGGCCCGATGCTGGTACGCCGCCTGCGCGGGCAGTGGCCGCGCCCCGGGCACGGCCCGTACTTCAAGCTCGGCCGCTGGGGCACGCTCGTGAACTTCGTCGCGGTCCTCTACGGCGCGGGCATGACGATCAACCTGATCTGGCCGCGGGCCGAGGTCTACGGCGACGACCACTGGTACTTCCAGTGGGGCGCGGTGCTCATCACGGGGCTGATCGTGCTCGTGGGCGGGGTCCTGCTGTGGGTGCGCCGCAGGCACTGGGCGGCCGCGCACACGAGCCCCGAACACCAGCCGGACACCCCGGCGCCCGGTTCCGTGACCGGCTGAGAGAAGGAGGAGACATGAGTACCGAGACCTACGACTTCGTCATCGTCGGCGGTGGGTCCGCGGGCTGCGCGCTCGCCAACCGCCTCTCCGCCGACCCCGCGACGAAGGTGCTGGTTCTCGAAGCCGGTCGCGAAGACGCGAAGTGGGACGTGTTCATCCACATGCCCGCCGCGCTGACGTTCCCCATCGGCAGCAAGTACTACGACTGGGGCTACCGCAGCGAACCCGAGCCGCACATGAACCGGCGGCGGATCTACCACGCGCGCGGCAAGGTGCTCGGCGGGTCCAGCAGCATCAACGGGATGATCTTCCAGCGCGGCAACCCGCTCGACTACGAGCGCTGGGCGGGTGACCCGGGGATGTCCGAATGGGACTACGCCCACTGCCTGCCGTACTTCCGCCGCATGGAGAACTGCCTCGCCGACGCGCCGGACGGGCCGTGGCGTGGCCACGACGGCCCGCTCGAGCTGGAACGCGGCCCGGCCACGAACCCGTTGTTCGAGGCCTTCTTCGACGCCGCGGTGCAGGCGGGCTACCCGCGCACCGACGACGTGAACGGCTTCCGGCAGGAGGGTTTCGCCGCCTTCGACCGCAACGTCCGCAAAGGACGGCGCCTCTCGGCCGCCCGCGCGTACCTGCACCCGGTGCTGCACCGCAAGAACCTCACGGTGAAGACCCGTGCGTTCGTGTCGCAGATCCTCTTCGACGGCACCCGCGCGATCGGCGTCGAGTACGCCCAGGGCCGCGGCGCGCCGGGTGAGGTGTACGGCAAGGAGATCATCCTGTGCGGCGGCGCGATCAACACGCCGCAGCTGCTGCAGCTCTCCGGTGTCGGCAACGCGGCCGAGCTGGAGAAGCTGGGCGTCGACGTGGTGCGCGACGTGCCGGGCGTCGGCGAAAACCTGCAGGACCACCTCGAGGTCTACATCCAGTACGCGTGCAAGCAGCCCGTGTCGATGCAGCCTTCGCTCGCGAAGTGGAAGCGGCCGTGGATCGGCGCGCAGTGGCTGTTCCTGCGCTCGGGACCGGCCGCCACCAACCACTTCGAAGGCGGCGGGTTCGTCCGCAGCAACGACGAGGTGGCCTACCCCAACCTGATGTTCCACTTCCTGCCCATCGCCATCCGCTACGACGGCTCGGTGCCGGCGGGCGGGCACGGCTACCAGGTGCACGTCGGGCCGATGTACGCCGACACCCGAGGATCGGTGAAGATCACCTCCACCGATCCGCGCGAGCACCCGGCGCTGCGGTTCAACTACCTGTCCACGGAGAACGACCGCCGCGAGTGGGTGGAGGCCGTGCGGGTGGCCCGCAAGATCCTCAACCAGAGCGCGCTCGACCCGTTCAACGGCGGCGAGATCTCGCCCGGACCCGCGGTGGAGACCGACGAGGAGATCCTCGACTGGGTCGCCAAGGACGCCGAGACCGCGCTGCACCCCTCGTGCACCGCGAAGATGGGCGTGGACGAGCTGTCCGTGGTGGACCCGGGCAGCATGCGCGTGCACGGCACCGAGGGCCTGCGGGTGGTCGACGCGTCGGTGCTGCCCTACATCCCCAACGGCAACATCTACGCGCCGGTGATGATGACCGCCGAGAAGTCCGCGGACCTGATCCTCGGCAACACCCCGCTCGCGCCGATCAAGCAGCCCTTCTACCGCCACAGTCCCGCGTAACCGCCGGCCGGCCGGACCCGTGCGCTTCCGCGGCGCACGGGTCTCTGGCGTGTCTGCGGACAGGCCACAAAATCCGTCCCGATCGGACCCCGGGCACCCCTTGACGACGCCCCGCCCGCGCACTCAGACTTGTTGCGTATCGCGTTCCGCGTTCCCTCATACGCAACAGTCAAACCACCCACCCCAGCTCCTCCCGGAGGCCCAGATGCTGCGCGCGTGCACAATGGACGAACTGCCCCCCGGCGAATCCGTGCGGATCGCGGGGCCCGAGCCGATCGCGGTGTTCAACGCCGACGGCGAGCTCTACGCGATCGGCGACACGTGCAGCCACCAGGACGCGTCTCTCGCCGACGGCTGGCTCGAAGGCTGCTTCGTCGAATGCCCGCTGCACGCGGCGCTGTTCGACCTGCGGACGGGGATGCCGTCGTGCCTGCCCGCGAAGCAGCCGGTGCGCACCTACGAGGTGCTCGTCGACAGTGGCGTGATCTACGTACAGGCGGAGCGCGCCGAGGACGCCGCGTGAAGAGCGTCGCGATCGTCGGCGCTTCGCTCGCCGGGGCGCGAGCCGCGCAGGAGCTGCGCGCGCAGGGGTTCGACGGCCGTGTCGTGCTCGTCGGGGCCGAACCGCACCTGCCCTACGACCGGCCGCCGCTGTCGAAGGCCTTCCTCGCCGGCACCGCCGAGCGCGAGTCGCTGGAGCTCCTCGACGCCGACGACACCGGGTCGCTGGAGCTGCGGCTGGGCACCCGGGCTGAACGGCTCGACGCCGCCGGCGGCCGGCTCGTGCTCTCCGACGGCGCCGACCTGGCCGTGGACGGCGTCGTGCTCGCCACCGGTGGCCGCGCGCGGGCGCTGCCCGGCACGGAAGGCGTCGCCTGCGTCCACGTGCTGCGGACACTGGACGACGCACTCGCCCTGCGCGCGGAACTGGTGCCGGGCGCGCGGGTGGTGATCGTGGGCGCCGGGTTCATCGGGGCGGAGGTCGCGTCGACCTGCCGCTCGCTCGGTCTCGACGTCACCGTGCTCGAAGCGCTGGCCACACCGCTCGAACGCGCGCTGGGGCCGCGGCTGGCCGAGGTGTGCTCGCGCCTGCACGACCGTCACGGCACGGTCCTGCGCTGCGGCGCCGCCGTCGACGAGCTGGTCACCGCGGGCGGGCGCGTGACCGGTGTCCGGCTCGTGGGCGGGGAGGAGCTGCCGGCCGACGTGGTCGTCGTCGGGATCGGCATGGTGCCCGCGACCGAGTGGCTGGCCGGTTCGGGCCTGGAGGTGGGCAACGGCGTGCACGTCTCGAGCGGGCTGGTCACCGCGTTGCCCAACGTGGTGGCGATCGGCGACGTCGCGGCGTACACCTCCGCCGAGAGCGGGCGGCGGCACCGCCACGAGCACTGGACCAACGCGAGCGAGCAGGCGGGCGTCGCCGTCGCGAACCTGCTCGCCGGCGCCACCACGCGGCACTACGCGCCGAGCGGCTACGTCTGGTCGGACCAGTACGAGGGCACCCTGCAGCTCGCCGGGCACCCCGAGCCCGGCGACGAGGTCGTGTTCACCGAGGGCGGCCCCGACGACCCCGCGTTCGTGGCGACCTACCAGCGCAACGGCGTGACGGTCGGGGTCTTCGCCCTCAACAGTGCCAAGCAGTTCACGCGGTTGCGGCGCCAGGCCTTGCGGCGGCCCGCCCCCGTGGCCTGAACTGCGGGGATGGAACGCCGCCAGCTTCAGTACTTCCTCGCCGTCGTCGACCACGGCGGCTTCACCAACGCGGCCCGGCGGCTGCACCTCGCGCAGCCGTCGCTCTCGCACGCCGTGCGCACGCTGGAAAAGGAGCTCGGCGGGCTGCTGTTCCACCGCCTGCCCCACGGCGCCACGCTGACCCCGGCCGGCGCGGCGCTCGTCGCCCCGGCGCGGCAGATCCTGCGCGACCTGCGCACGGCCGACGCGTCCGTGCGCGAGGTCCTCGGGCTCGGCGGCGGGACGCTGGACCTCGCGTCGCAGACCACGCTCGCCGTCGACCCGCTCGCGAAGCTGCTCGGCCGGTTCCGCGCGGCACACCCCAAGGTCCTCGTGCGCGTGCGGGCGCCGGAGACGGGCTCGGACGTGGTCAACCGGGTCCGAAATGGACAGAGCGAGGTCGGACTCGTCGAGTCCGGAGCCGAAACGCCCGGGCTCGCCGGGCTCGACCTCGCCGAGCAGGAGGTGCTCGCCGTGCTGCCCGCCGACTCGCCGGTGCGCGACGTGCTGCCGGTGACCGAGCTGGCCGCGCTGGACCTGGTGACCACCCCACCCGGCACGGCCACGCGGTGGATCGTGGAGGAAGCGCTGCGCGGCACGGCCGAGCCCCGGGTCGTCGTGGAGACCGAGCACCGCGCCATGATCGTGCCCCTCGTGCTGGCCGGGGCCGGCGCGGCGCTGCTCCCCCGCGCGATGGCCGACGACGCCCGCCGCCAGGGCGCGGTCACCGTGCCGCTGGACCCGCCGTTGCTGCGGCGCGGCCGGATGGTCTGGCGCGCCGGGCCGCTCTCCCCCGCCGCGGAACGGTTTCTGGCCCTGGCCGGCCCGACCCCATAAAGATCGCCTCTCGGCCTGATCGGATTCCGGTCTGGGCCACCCCCGTCCGGAGCCTGGCCGCCGGGGTGCGGCGCTGTGAAGCTCGGTGGCGTCCACTTCGGAAGGAGCCTTCATGTCCGCGTTCCCCGCCGGGCGTCACGTTCTGCCGCGCCCGGACGTCCCCGTGACCGCGTCCACGGCACTCGACGTGCGCGAGCAACGCGGGCAGGGAACACCGATCGGGCCGGTGCCCCCACCGGCGGGCGCGCCGAACGTCGTGCTCGTGCTGGCCGACGACCTGGGCTTCGGCACGTCGAGCGCGTTCGGCGGTCCGTGCACCATGCCGACGGCCGACCGGCTCGCGGCCGGCGGGCTGCGCTACACCCGCTTCCACGTCACCGCGCTGTGTTCACCGACCCGCCAGGCGCTGCTGACCGGGCGCAACCACCACTCCGTCGGCATGGGCGGCACCACGGAGATGGCGACTTCCGCGCCGGGCTACCACGGCTTTCGCCCGCGCAGTGCCGCGACGCTGGCGCAGATCCTGCAGGGCAACGGGTACAGCACCGCCGCGTTCGGCAAGTGGCACCAGACGCCGCCGCGCGAGATCAGCGCGGTCGGCCCCTTCGACCGCTGGCCGACCGGCGAGGGGTTCGACACCTTCTACGGCTTCCTGGGCGCGGAGATGAACCACTGGTACCCGTTGCTGTATCAGGGAACCACGCCGGTCGAGCCGGACCGGCGACCGGAGGACGGCTACCACCTCACCGAGGACCTCGTCGACCACGCCGTCGACTGGGTGCGCACGCAGCGCACGCTCACGCCCGACCGCCCGTTCTTCACCTACCTCGCCCTCGGCGCCGCCCACGCGCCGCTGCACGTCGGCCGCGAATGGCGCGAACGCCGGCGCGGCCGGTTCGACCACGGCTGGGACCGGCAACGGGAGCTCACGCTGGCGCGGCAGAAAGAGCTCGGCGTGGTGCCCGAGGGCGCCGAACTCGCGCCCTGGGCCGAAGGCGTGCCACGGTGGGCCGAGCTCGACGACACCCGCCGGCGGCTGGCCGCGCGGTTCATGGAGACGTTCGCCGGGTTCGTCGAGCACGCCGACACGCAGGTGGGCCGGTTCGTCGCCGCGCTCGAAGAGCTCGGCGAACTCGACAACACGCTGTTCCTCTACCTGCTCGGCGACAACGGCGCGTCGGGCGAAGGCGGCATCGAGGGCACGCTCGTGGAACACCGGCTGGGCCACGGCCTCGTGGACGACCCGGAGGAGATGATCCGCCACCTCGACGAGATCGGGGACCCGAGCACCTACCCGATCGCGCCGGCCGGCTGGGCGCTGGCGCTGAACACGCCGTACCAGTGGACGAAACAGGTCGCCTCGCACCTCGGCGGCACCCGCGACGGGCTGATCGTGCACTGGCCCGCGGGCGGCGCCGAGGCCGGCGGGCTGCGCCACCAGTACGGCCACGTGATCGACGTGCTGCCCACGATCCTCGACTGCGCGGGCATCCCCGCGCCCCACAGCGTGGACGGCGTGCAGCAGCAACCGATCGAGGGCGTCAGCCTGCGCGAGACGATCACCGACGCCGCCGTGCCCGAACGCCACCACACGCAGTACTACGAGATGTGCGGCAACCGCGGGATCTACCACGAAGGCTGGACCGCGGTGACGCGCCACGGCGTCCCGTGGGAGATGGTGGCGACGAACCGGCGGCCGTTCTCCGACGACGTCTGGGAGCTCTACGACCTCACTCGCGATCCGAGCCAGGCCCACGATCTCGCCGCCGACCACCCTGCGAAACTGCGGGAACTGCAGGACCTTTTCCTCGTGGAAGCGGCGAAACACCAGGTCTTCCCGCTCGACGACCGCGTCACCGAACGCGAGAACCCCGTGCCGGCCGGCCGGCTCGACCTGCTCGGCGCGCGGACGTCGGTGACCTACCGCGGCGGGATGCGGCGTTTCACCGAGGAGACCACCCCGAACGTCAAGAACCGCTCCCACGTCGTCACCGCCGACGTGGAACTCGCCGGCGCGCCCGCGTCCGGCGTCGTGATCGCGCAGGGCGGCCGCTTCGGCGGCTGGGCGCTGTACTTCACCGACGGGCGCCCGGTCTACGTCTACAACTACTTCGGCCTCCAGCACTTCACCGCCGCCGCGACCGACCCGCTCGCCCCGGGCCGGCACGAACTGCGCCTCGAATTCACCTACGACGGCGGCGGACCCGGCCTCGGCGGGGAAGCCGTGCTCACCGCCGACGGCGAGAAGCTCGCCGCGGCCCGCGTGGAGCGCACGATCGCGTACTACTTCTCCTTCGACGAGACGCTCGACGTGGGTGTCGACCTCGGCACGCCGGTGTCCGAGGCCTACGCCGCCGGGACCACCGCGTTCACCGGGGCTCGTGCACACGGTCCGGATCGACCTCGGTCCGGCCGCCGAAGGCGCGGAATCCGACGGTGGCCTGCAGCGACGGATCCTGGGCGCCCAGTGACCACCCCCGGATGATCAGGGCTCTGACCGGCCGTTAACCTAGTTCCCTAGTCAATTGGGGTAACGGAGACAGAGGGAACGGACGCGGTGTTCGAGTTCCGGTTCGAGAGTGGTTCGGGGGTGCCCCCGTACCTGCAGCTGGTGCGACAGGTCGAGCACGCCGTGCGGCTCGGTGAGCTCAAGCGGGGCGACCGGCTGCCGACGGTCAAGGAGGTCGCGCGGCAGCTCGTGATCAACCCGAACACCGTGCAGAAGGCGTACCGCGAGCTCGACCACCGCGGCATCGTGCGCGGCCGGCCCGGGATGGGCACGTTCGTCGCGCGCGACGACCCGGCGGGCGTGTCGCCCGAACGGCAGGCGCAGCTGCGCGCCGGGTTCGAGCGGTGGATCAACGAAGCCCGCGCGTCGGGCCTGACCGTCGCCGACGTCGAGGCCCTCGTCTCGTCCGTGCTCCTGCGCATCGGAAAACGTTCCGGGAAGGAGAACGAGTGAGCACAGCGGCGATCGCGACCCACGGCCTGGGCCGGCGCTACGGTCGCACCTGGGGGCTTCGGGACTGCACACTCGAAATCGGCGAGGGTCGCGTGGTCGGCCTCGTCGGGCCCAACGGTGCGGGGAAGTCGACCCTGCTGAACCTCCTGGCCGGGCTCCTGCGGCCCTCGGCCGGGGACCTCGAGCTGTTCGGCCGCCCGGTGAAGCCGGGCGAGCCGTCCGACGGCGTCGCGTACCTCGACCAGCGGCATTCGCTCTACGAGTCGTTCCGCGTGCGCGAGATGCTCGAAGCCGCCCGCCGCCTCAACCGGCGCTGGGACCACCGCGCCGCGCTCGACCGGGTGCGCGAGCTGGGCATTCCGCTGCGGCGCCGGGTCGGCGAGCTCTCCGGGGGCCAGCGGGCGCAGGTGGCGCTGAGCGTCGCCCTCGCGCGGCGCCCGGAGCTGCTGGTGCTCGACGAACCCGTCGCGAGCCTCGACCCGCTCGCCCGCCGCGACCTCATGGGCAGCCTCATGGCGGCGAAGGCCGACCACGACTGCACGGTGGTGCTGTCCTCGCACGTGGTGTCCGAGCTGGAGCGGCTGTGCGACCACCTCGTGGTGCTCGACCACGGCCGGGTCGTGCTGTCCGGCGACGTCGACGACCTCATGACCGAGCACGTGCGGCTCACCGGCCCGGCGTCCACTGTGGACGAGATCCGCGGTCTCGCATTGTCCGTCGAACGCCGGGGCGAGGCGGCCACGCTGCTCTTCCGCGGGCCGCGGCCGGAGCTCCCCCCGGCTGGCGCGCCGAGCCGGTGTCACTGGAAGACCTCGTGCTGCACCACCTCGCGGCCGGGCAGCCGAAGGAGGCCGTGGCGTGATCTGGGTTTCCTGGCGGCAGGACCGCGCCCGCCTGCTGGGCCTCGCCGTCCTGTTCGTCGTCCTGGCCGCGGGTTACGTGGCGATGGGCGCCGGCATGCGGGGCTCGCTGTCCACAGTGGACCTGCCCGGCTGCTTCTCCGGCGCGCCGGACCCGCGGTGCGGCGACTGGCCGGCGCTGATCGCCTTCGTGCACAACTACGCGCAGCTGCTGCTCACGCTCCTGCCCGCCGCGCTCGGCATGTTCCTCGGCGCGCCCGTCGTGGCCACGGAGCTGGAGCACCACACGTTCCGGTTCACCTGGACGCAGTCGGTGACCCGCGGCCGGTGGCTGGGCTCGAAGCTGCTGCTGGGCGGCGCGTTCTCCGTGGCCTACGGGCTCGTCTTCGCCGCCGCGTACGCGTGGTGGCACGCGCCGGCCACGCGGTTCGACGGCTGGTTCCCGACCTTCGACTTCGGGCTCGTCTCGTTTCCGGCGACCTGCCTGTTCGGGTACGCGCTCGGCGTGGCGGGCGGTGCGGTGTTCCGGCGGACGCTCGCCGGCGCGGCCGTCGCACTGGTCGGTTTCCTGCCGGTGATCGTGGTCGTGAAGAACCTCGTGCGCCCGCGGCTGCTCTCCCCCGTGCTCACCGAACAGATCCACTTCGGCGACCTCGCCGTCGGCACGCAGGTGTTCCGCGACACCGCCGGCAAGATCCACGGGTACGACGAAACCCTCGCCCTGGCCGGGATCCCGCGGCCCCCGATCCCGGGGATGGAGCCGGTCGGCCGGCTGGCCGCGGCCGGGTTCACCCGGCTGTACCCCGTGCAGCCGGCCGGACGGTTCTGGACGTTGCAGCTGTGCGAGGCGGGTCTGTTCGTGCTGCTGGCCGCGCTGTGCGTGGCGGTGGCGTTCTGGTGGGTCCGCCGGCGCCTGGCCTGAGCACGGCGTGCGACGCGGCGGAGCGGGTGAGCACCTGGGCACTGCCGAAGCCCGGGGGCACCCGCCCCGCACGCAGCTCCTCCCGCACGACGCGGGCCCTCGCGACGTGCCGGGCGAACGAGCGGCCGCGCACGATCCGGGCCCGGCTGTGCTGCCCGGCCAGCGCCTCCTCGGCGGTCGCGTCGAGCCACAGCAGCCGCGCCGGACGGCGGGTGCCCCGGGCCACCAGCCCGAGCCACCGCCGCGTCGAGGCGCGGGTGGCAGGCTCGTGCACGACCAGCGGCCCGCGCCGCAGCGCCGCGAACAGCACGATCCGCGCGCGGTGGCACACGTGCACCACCGGCCGGTAGAGCCGGTACGGCACGGCGGCGGGCAGCACGGCGCCGAGGCGGCCGCGGACCTGGTCCGAATCGAGCACGCGCAGGGAGCCGGCGGCGTGCCGCAGCAGGGTCGTCTTGCCCGCGCCGGGCAGTCCCGCCACCACGAGCAGGTCGCGGCTCCCGAGCTCGATCACCGTGCGCTCCATGCCCTCACAACGCGCGACGAAAGGTAATGGTTCCTTTACTCTCGCCTCGCGTGCGGGTGACCCGGTGCGCGCCGCTCCCCTTCAGCCACCGCGCCACGGCCTTGCCGGCCTCCCACAGGATGAGCAGCGAGGCCGCCGGGACCAGGGCCCAGAAGAACTGCGTCAGCGTCAGGTCCGTGGTGCCCAGCAGCTTGTTGAAGACGTCCATCTTGATGACCAGTACCGCGAGCACGAACTCGCCCAGCATCGCCCAGTTCATCTGCTTGCTGTCGAACGTGGCGACGGTCAGCGCCGTCCCGGTCTCGCTGCGGCACTCGACCGCGGCCACGATCAGGCACAGGGCGAAGGCTGTCAACGCGATCGTCGTGGCGACCTCGGCGCTGCCGTAGTACGCCTGGCCCAGCGAAAGCAGCAGGAGCAGTCCGACGCTCACGGCCAGCCCCGAGAGCCCGACGGTGATGAACACCGGGCGCGTGAGCACGGATTCACCGCGCGGCCGCGGTTTCAGCCCCATGAGCCCCGGCGTCTCGCGGTCGAACCCGAGCGCGAACCCGAAGGGCGCGTTGACCACGAAGTGGATCCACAGGACCTGCGCCGGGGTGAACGGCTCCCCCGCGGCGATGTTGAACAGGCTGGCGCCCAGGAACGTCAGCACGAACACGACCAGCAGCACCAGGACGAAGCGGATGTACTTCGTGAGGTTGTCGTAGATCTTGCGGCCCTGTTCGACGGCGAACACGATCGTCGCGAAGTTGTCGTCCGACAGGATCATCCGGCTCGCGTTCTTCGCGACGTCGGTGCCGCTGCCCATCGCGATCCCGAGGTCCGCCGCCTTGATGGCCGGCGCGTCGTTCACGCCGTCGCCGGTCATCGCGACGACATCGCCCTTCTTCTTGAGTGTGTCGGCCAGGATCACCTTGTGCTCCGGGGAAACTCGCCCCACGACGCCGATGTCCTCGATCCGGGACAGCCGCTCGGTCTCGGGCAGGTCCGCGAAGTCCGAACCCAGGACCGCGTCACCCGGGATGCCGAGCTGCTTCGCGATCGCCGCGCCCGTGGTGACGTCGTCGCCGGTCACCATGCGCACCCGGATGTGCGCCGCCTGCGCGCTGGCCACCGCGGCCTTGGACTGCTCCCGCGGCGGGTCGACCATCGCGACCAGGCTCATCACCTGCAGGCCGGTCACGAAGGACAGCAGGTCGCCGTTCGCGTCGAACGCGGCCGGGTCGAGGTCGCACTGGGCGGCGGCCATCACGCGCCGGCCCTGCGCTTCCATGCTCTTCATGCGTTCGCGGGCCCGCCGGTTCACAGCTTCGTCCCAGGGCACGGATTCGCTGCCCGACAAGGCGGTGGCGGCCCGGTCCAGCACCGCGGGCGCGGCACCTTTCACGAAGCAGCGCACCACTGCCCGGCCCAAGTAGTCGGTCGTCGGGTGGAAGGTGGCCATCAGCTTGTACGACGGGTCGAAGGGCAACGTCGCCGTGCGCGGCAGCTTCTCCCGTGTCGCGTCCACGTCGAGGCCGGCCTTGGCGCCGAGCACGAGCAGCGCACCCTCCGTGGGGTCGCCGACGACCTTGCCTTCGACGATCTTCGCGTCGCTGGCGAGCAGGTAGGGCAGGATCGCGCTCTCGATGCCGCCCGCCGAACCGGCGGCGTGGTGCACCTTGCCCTCGGTGCTGTACCCGATGCCGCTCACGGTGTAGCGGTCCGTCTGGGTCACCACCTCGACGGCGGTCATCTGGTTCATCGTCAGCGTGCCGGTCTTGTCCGAGTTGATCGCGGAGGTGAACCCCAGCGTCTCGACCGACGGAAGGTCTTTGACGATCGCGTTGCGCTTGGCCAGATCCACGCTGCCGAGCGAGAGGATCACCTGGCTCACCGTCGGCAGCGCCTCGGGGATGGCCGCGATCGCCAGGGAGATCGCGCTCACGAACAGGACGTCCCAGGACAGGTCCCGGCTGCGGCCCAGCACGAACATCACGACCATCGTGATCCCGGCCGCCGCGGCGATCCACAACGTCAGCGTATTGAGCTGCTTGGTCAGCGGCGACTGCTCCCGCGCCGTGGCCGAGAGCATCCCGGAGATCTTGCCCAGCTCCGTGTCCTGGCCCGTGCCGGTCACGATGACGGTCGCGCTGCCGTGCGTGACCGGGCAGTTCATGAAGGCCATGTTCGACTGGTCGCCCGGGCCGAGCTTGCCGGCGGGCAACGCGGTTGCGTCCTTGGCCGCCGGCGTGCTCTCGCCCGTCAGCGCCGACTCGTCGATCTGCAACGCGTTGGCCGCGACGATGCGGCAGTCGGCCGGGATCTGGTCGCCCGCCGTGATCAGCACGACGTCGCCGACCACGAGCTCCTCGGCCGGGATCGCCTCTTCGACCCCGTCGCGGCGGACCCGCGCGCTCGCCTTCATCATCGACTTCAGCGCGTTCATCGCGCTCTCGGCCTTGCCCTCCTGGCGCAGGCCCGCGACGGCGTTGCCCACGGTCAGCACCAGCAGCAGCAGGGCCGTGCCCCACTGCTTGATCACCAGCGACACCACGGCGGCGGCGACCAGGATGAGCTGCATGTAGCTGGTGTACTGGTCGAGGAACCGCCGCCAGGCCGCTTTCGGTTTCTCCTCGGGCAGCGCGTTGGGGCCGTTCACGCTGAGCCGTTCGGCCGCCGTCGCCGACGAGAGCCCGAACTCCAGGTCGACGCCGAACGCCGACGCCACGTCACCCGGCGTGCGCGAGTACCAGTTGTGCTCCTTCGCCGGCACGTGCTCCTGTGCGACCATTTCCGCCCTCCGATCGCCGTGAGCCGAAACAGCGGCCTTCAGTGCTTCTTTTTCTTCTTCTTGCCCCGCTTCTTCTCGGCGGCCGCCGCGTACGGGTCGGCGGGCGCGCCTTCGGGTGCTTCGGCTTCCAGCTCCGCCCGCGCGACGAGGAGGTCGTCGCGCCGCTCGTCGCTCACCGTGGGGTACTGCGGGTCGATGTCGATCAGGGTGTGCGCCAGGACGGCGGCCGCGCACGTGCGGGCGAACCACTTGCGGTCGGCCGGGATCACGTACCACGGGGCCCATTCCGTGCTGGTCGCCGAGAGCACCTTTGAGAACGCGTGCTGGTAGTCGTCCCAGAACCGGCGTTCGCGGGCGTCGGCCGCGGAGAACTTCCAGTTGCGGTCGGGCCGGTCGATCCGCCGGAGGAACCGCGCGCGCTGTTCTTCCTTCGAGAGGTTGAGGAACATCTTCACGATCTTGAATCCGTTGCCGGTCAGGTAGCGTTCCCAGTCGTTGATCTCGCGGAACCGGCGCGCCCACACCTTTCCTTGGCGCGCGGACGCGGGCAGCTGCTGGTGGTCCAGGTGCTCCGGGTGCACTCGCACCACGAGTACCTCCTCGTAGTGCGACCGGTTGAAGATCCCGATGTCGCCGCGCGCGGGGAGCCGGCGCGCGTAGCGCCACAGGTAGTCGTGGTCCAGCTCCTCGGACGAGGGCACCTTGAACCCGCTCACGCGCACGCCCTGCGGGTTCACGCCGCTCATCACGTGCCGGATCGTGCCGTCCTTGCCGCCGGCGTCCAGCGCCTGAAGGCACACCAGCACGCCGTAGGTGTTCTGAGCGGCCAGGCGGCGCTGGTAGTCCGCCAGCAGGGTGACTCCCGCCGCGAGCAGCTCGCGGCCGTCTTTCTTGCGCAGCACGTCACCTCGGTAGGCCGGGTCGAAGTCCCGGGAAAGCAGTACTTTCGACCCCGGCTCGACGCGCAACGGCCTGATGAACTCCGCGATCCGCTCGGCCCGCTTCTCGCCCGCCATGGTTCAGTCCTCTTCGCACCGACCAGGGTCCCTTCCCCCGGTGACGCCTGAACCTTTCAGCGTCCGCGGGTTTCCCCCTCATCTGCTGAGGGCGAGATATCCCGCCGGCCCGCGCACCGCCCTCCGCACCGGCGGTGCGGGCGCGGGCGCCGGCGGACCGGTTCGGTCAACGGTCCGCTGCCGGCACCGTTCGACGCGCGTCGCCTCACCCGTTTCGGGTGAGGCGAGCGGCGGGAGCCCGCCTTCGCGGCCGGAAGTCCACAGTGGAAACCCGGATGCGGTCAGTCCCTCACCCCGAGGTCGCGCAGGATCTGGTCCGCGACCTGGTCCGTGCGCCCGTCCGGCACCGCGTGCGCGGTGAGCGTGGACCACAGCGAGCGGCGGCCGCGGACGTAGACCAGCACGCCCGACCCGGCGCGCGTGATCTCGGCGAGTGAATCGCGCACGGCCTGCGCGCACCCGCAGTGCCGGGCGCCGAACGCGTCGCCGGCCGGGCACTCCACGTGGACGCGCACCACCGCGCCGCGCTCCGGTTCGCCGTGGACGAGGGCGACCTGCTCGCCGCCGTCGACGAGGTCGCGGTAGCCGAGCGCCCGGAAACCGCCGTGCGCCAAGGGAAGCCGGGCGTTCGCGGCCCGTTCGACGAGCCGTTCGCGCGCTCGCCGGTACGCGGCCACTTCGCTGACGGTCACCCACGCCAGGCCCTCGGCCGTGGCGTCGAGCTCCACGAAGGCCGCGACGGGTTCGCAGCCCGCGATCCGGGTCAGGTCCACGGCCGCCTCGGCGAGACCGGAGCGGCCGAGCACGCCGAGCTCACGCGTGCGGGTGGGGAACACCGGCCCGGGCACGCGCAAGTCCTCACGCCGCGTCGCGGGATCCGCCAGTGCGCGCAGAGTGCGGGCCGGGGACCCCTGCCCCACCCCGACGTGGACGTCGGAGCCGGGCACCATCGCGGGGATCCGCAGCCGATCGAGCCACGCACCGGGGAGCGCGCAGCCGACCGGCCCGCCGTGGGCGGCCAGGAACCGGGCCGTCTCGTCGGTGACGAGCTCGGCGGCGGCGACCAGTGCCGCCCCCGCCTCGCCCGCGACCAGCACGACCTCACCCCGGGCCAGCGCCGCGGCGGCGTCCGTGACACCAGCCGCCGCGACCGTCTCCCGGGCCGGTGACAGCGTCACGCGGCACTCCACAGCCGCGCGAACCCGCACACCTGCCGGCCCACCGTGGCCAGCTGGTCGCCGACCTTCGCGTCGGTGAGCCCGCCCGCCGCGTCGAACGGCTTGGTCGCCGAGTTCACCACGACCCCCAGGGGCGTCGGCCAGCCGCGCAGGGCGTGGACCGTCGAACGCAGCGACGTCAGCGTGGTGACCCCGGCCTGCCAGCCGCCCGTGGCAACGACGCAGCCCACGGCCTTGCCATCGAGGTAGGGCGCCGGGTCGTCGGCGAGCTCCTGCAGGTGGTCGAGCGCGTTCTTGAGCAGCCCGGAGATCCCGCCGTGATAGCCGGGCACGGACAGCACGAGGGCGTCGGCGCGCCGGACGGCTTCGAGCAGCCGCACGGCCTCGTCGGTCAGCGGGGCCACGCCCGGGTCGTACATCGGCAGCGTCAGCTCGGCGGCGGTGATCAGCTCGGTCTCGGCGCCCTCGGCCTCGGCCGCCGCCAGCGCGTGCCGCAGCGCGCGCTCCGACGTCGAACCCGGCCGCAGCGTGCCGCCGATTCCCAGCACGCGCACGGGGTCTCCCCCGGTGATCGGCACAACGGTCATGATCGACTCCTTCAGCCGGCCGGGACGAGCGACGGGGCGGGCAGGCCCAGGCTCTCGCGCAGGGTGTCGTGCTCGTAGTCGGTGTGGAACAGGCCGCGCCGCTGCAGCTCCGGCACCAGCATGTCGACGGCGTCGTGCACACCCGAGGGCAGCATGTCCACCATGAGCGTGAAGCCGTCGGCGGCACCGGCCAGCAGGCGTTCCTGCATCTGGTCGGCGACCTGCTCCGCGGTGCCCACGACCTGGTGGTGGCCGCCGCCGTAGCTGCCGATGAGCTCGCGGACGGTCAGGTCCTCCTTCACCGCGAGGCTCACGATGCTGCGGCGGAACCCGATCGAGCCGGTGAACTCCTCGTCGGGGCCGAGCAGGTGGGCGGGGAACTTCTCGTCGAGCTTGAGCACCTCGACCGGCAGGCCGACGCGCTTGGAGAGCTTCTTGATGTTCGCGGTGACACCGAAGACCTCGTCCATCAGCTGCTTGCGGTCCTGCGCGTCCTTCTCGGTGGCGCCGAGGACCACGGACATGCCGGGCAGGATCTTGATGCTGTCGGGGTGGCGCCCGTAGTCGGCGGCGCGGCGGCGCATGTCGTCGCGGAAGGCGACGGCGTCTTCGAGCACGTGCTGGGCGGTGAAGACCACGTCGGCGTACTTGGCCGCCTGGTCGCGGCCGCGGTCGGACGAGCCGGCCTGGAAGATCACCGGGCGGCCCTGCGGCGAGCGCGCGAACGGCATCGGGCCCTTCACCGAGAAGTACTCGCCGACGTGGTTGATCTCGTGCACCCGGTCGGGGTCGGCGAACACGCCGGCTTCCTTGTCGCCGACGAGCGCGCCCTCCTCCCAGCTGTCCCACAGCTTGAGCACCACGTCGATGAACTCGTCGGCGCGCGCGTAGCGTTCCGCGTGGTCGGGGTGGCTGCCGCCGCCGAACATCTCGATCACGGTGGGGTTCTGCGTGGCGATGGAGTTCCAGCCGACGCGGCCCTGGCTGAGGTGGTCCAGCGACGCGAACCGCCGCGCCAGGTCGTAGGGCTGGTTGTAGGTGGTCGAGGCGGTGCCGACCAGGCCGATCTTGTCGGTGATCCCGGCCATCAGCGACAGCACGGTCACGGTGTCGAGCGCGCCGCACGGGCGCTCGGTGCCGACCTCCTGGTTGGTCATCTGCTCGGTGAGGAAGATCGCGTGCAGCTTCCCGGCTTCGGCGGTGCGGGCGATGTCCTTGTACAGCGCGGGGGTCAGGTGGTCACCGGCATCGCCTTCGCGCGCCATCCACGCGCCGGTGTGCATGCCGAGGCCGTGCATCAGCGCGGCCGTCAGGATCATGGAGGGGGTGCCGGCGTCCACTGGGGGTCTCCTTGGCGTCGTCGGGGATCAGGGCCACGATCGACGCTAGGTTCGCGCCGCGGCGGCGACCAGCGGCGTTCTGTGAGGGGATCCCTTAGCGCGGCTAACACCTCCGCTCACCCCGGTGGCGCGAGGTCCTCCGGGGTGGTGCCCTCGGCGACCGTGACGTCGTCGAACCAGCCGCTGCTCGGCTCGCCCGGAGGCCGGTCGAACGTGCTGACGTACGGCTTGAGGTCGAGGATCGGCGTGCCGTCGAGCAGGTCGACCCCGGCGAAGCGCACCGTGTTCCCGCCGACCTCCACGATCCGCACGAGGCTCAGCCCGATCGGGTTCGGCCGCCGCGGCCCGCGCATCGCGAAGATGCCCATGCGCCGTTGCTCGCGCCGGAGCAGGTACGGGACCTGGGTGAGGCTGATCAGGGGCCGGTCCGGGCGGTCGAGCCAGCTCAGCAGCCAGGCGTAGTCGAAGCCGGCCAGCCCGTCGAGACCTTCGACGTACTCCTCGGCGAGTTCGAGCACGCCCTCCTCACCGCGGTTGGCACCGGCCTGCACGGGCGTGCGCTCGAGTTCCGTCCGGGCCGTGCGGACGAATCCGATGACGGGCAAGGGACATTCCATTCAGGACCGCTCCACTGTGGACAGTTTGGCGAGGGTGTCGACCAGCACGGGCCACGCCGGTCCGTCCGCCACCACGACGTCCAGGTGCCCGGCGCCGGGAACCAGCACCAGCTCCGCGCCGATCGCGGTCGCGTAGTCGCGGGACAGCTGCGGCGGCAGCGCGGTGTCGAGCTCTCCGTGGAAGAGGACGACGGGCCCCGGTGGCGTGCCGAGCGCGGCGGGGTCGGCCTCGGCGTAGCGCTCCGGCACGTCCTCCGGTCCGCCGCCCATCAGCCGGTCGACGGGACCTTCGGGATCACGGCGGTGGGCGTCGGCCAGGGCGGTCACCGGAGCGAGCGCGACGACCCCGGGCGCACCGGGGCGGTGGGCGGCCCACAGCGCGAGCGTGCCGCCGGCCGAGTGCCCCAGCACCACCACCCGCGCCGGGTCGATGCGGCCCGGCGCCGCGCGCTCGATGAGGCCCGGCAGCGTGTCCACGGCGAGCCCGGTGTCGGCGAAGGTCTCGGGCCAGCCACCACCGCCGCCGGGCCGGCGGTACTCCACGTTGGCCACGGCGAACCCGTGGCGCGGCAACGCCCGAGCCAGTGGTTCGACGTACCCGCGGTCGACGTCGAGCCGCCAGGATCCGCCGTGCAGCACGAGAACGAGGGGCGCGGGAGCGATGCCGGGGAAGAACACGTCGGCGAGCTGGTCGGTTTCCGGCCCGTACCGCACGGTGAGGTCCATGCCGGCCAGCCTAGCGAGCGTCCTGCTCCAGGTTGCCCAGCTTCGGGACCAGCACGAGCGAACCGAGCACCAGGCACCCACCCACCAGGATCGGGACCCGGACGCCCGCCGCCGTGCCGAGGACGCCGCCGAGCGCCGCGCCGAGCGGGATGCCGCCCCAGCCGATGAGGCGGTAGGCGCTGCTCACGCGGCCGCGCAGCTCACGCGGGACCAGGCGCTGGCGCACCGAGACGGCCTGCACGTTCCAGACGACGATGCCGAAACTGCCCAGTGCGTACATTCCGCCCACGAGCACCACGGAGGTCGCGAACGACGTCACCACCAGGGCGGCACCGATGGCCGTGATCGCGAGGCCGATCCGCGCGCCGAGCGGCAACCGCCGCTTCAGCGGCCCCGCCACGAACGACCCCAGCACGCCACCGGCGGCACCCGACGCGAGGACCAGACCGTAGGCGAACTCCGGCGCCCGCAGCGTCTGGACAACCAGCAGCACCAGCACCGAAGTCGCGAGCTGCACCGCCAGCGCGGCGAGCCCGAGTTCGAACGCGAGCAGCCGCAGCCCGTGATGACCCCAGAGCCAACGAACGCCTTCGGCGATCTCCGCGCGCATCGACCGACCCGAGCGCGCCGGCACGGCGGGCCGCGCCCGGACGAACCACATCAGCACGGCGGCCAGCGCGAACGACGCCGCGTCCACGACCAGCGGCGCCCCGGCCGAAGCCGCGAACAACGCCGCCCCCAGCGGCGGCCCGACGAACTGCAACCCGATCACCTGGCTGCCCTGCAACCGGCCGTTCGCCGCGTCAAGCCGTGCCGGCGCAACAGTATCGGGCAGCCGTTTCGCCTACGGTGGTCGCCGTGAGCGCGGTCGCCACGGCCGGATCGCTTCCGCAGCTGGTGTTCGTCTTAATCGGCGGCGCCCGCCCAACTCGTTATGCCGAGGCGACCATGGCGCGAGATCGCGCCGGCTTCCGGATGGGGCGGTGCGATCGGCCCCCGGCCGATCCGACCGCCCCATCC